>NZ_JBEYWK010000054.1:0-1293 GCF_040644415.1 Streptomyces sp. NPDC046985 | reverse complement strand
AGAAGTACCAGCTCAAACCCCGCGACTGGGAGGCCGCCGCACGCGAGGGCCGCACCATCGCCCCCCTCATCACCCGCCTCAACGACATCCGCCGCCGCAGTCCCGCCCTGCACCAGCTCCGCGACCTGCACTTCCACCAGGCCGATCAGGAAGCGGTGATCGCCTACTCCAAACGGAGCGGATCGAACACGGTTCTGGTGGTCGCGAACCTGGATCCGCACCACACCCAGGAGGCCACGGTCTCGTTGGACATGCCGCAACTCGGCCTCGACTGGCACGAGTCGGTGCCGGTGCGCGACGAGCTCACCGGCGAGACCTATGACTGGGGCAGGGCCAACTATGTGCGTCTGGAGCCGGGCCGCCGGCCGGCGCACGTCTTCACCGTCCTGCGACCGTCCCACCCGCAGATCGGAGGGTCACCCACCATATGATCGTCAATGAGCCCGTTCCGGACACCTTCGAGGACACTCCCGCCAAGGACCGCGACCCCGAGTGGTTCAAGCGCGCGGTCTTCTACGAGGTCCTCGTCCGCTCCTTCCAGGACAGCAACGGCGACGGCGTCGGCGACCTGAAGGGCCTGACCGCCAAACTGGACTACCTCCAGTGGCTCGGCGTGGACTGCCTGTGGCTGCCGCCCTTCTTCCAGTCACCCCTGCGCGACGGCGGCTACGACGTCTCCGACTACACCGCCGTGCTCCCGGAGTTCGGCGACCTGGCCGACTTCGTCGAGTTCGTCGACGCCGCCCACCAGCGCGGCATGCGGGTCATCATCGACGTCGTCATGAACCACACCAGCGACCAGCACCCGTGGTTCCAGGAGTCCCGCAAGCACCCCGAGGGCCCCTACGGCGACTACTACGTGTGGGCCGACGACGACAAGCAGTACCAGGACGCCCGGATCATCTTCGTCGACACGGAGGTGTCCAACTGGACCTACGACCCGGTCCGCAAGCAGTACTACTGGCACCGCTTCTTCTCGCACCAGCCGGACCTCAACTACGAGAACCCGGCCGTGCAGGAGGAGATGATCTCCGCGCTGAAGTTCTGGCTGGACCTGGGCATCGACGGGTTCCGGCTGGACGCGGTGCCGTACCTGTACCAGCAGGAGGGCACCAACTGCGAGAACCTGCCCGCGACGCACGACTTCCTCAAGCGGGTCCGCAAGGAGATCGACGCCCAGTACCCCGACACCGTGCTGCTCGCCGAGGCCAACCAATGGCCCGAAGACGTCGTCGACTACTTCGGCGACTACGGCGCCGGCGGCGACGAATGCCACATGGCCTTCCACTTCCC
>NZ_JBEYWK010000053.1:0-1319 GCF_040644415.1 Streptomyces sp. NPDC046985 | reverse complement strand
CTGGAGCCATTCGAGGTTCTTCGCCAAGAAGAGATGCCCGATGTCGCCAGCCGTCACGTAGAAGAACTTCCTGCCTACGCCGTAGGTCTCCTCCCACACGGCGCCCGGCTCGTCCCGCCGCAACTCCGCGAGGAGCTGCCGCATCGCCTTGAGGTACCGGAGACCTATCACGTAACGCTGCGTCGTGATCACTCGCTGGGACATCGCTTCTCCTTAGTGCTCCTGCGCCCTGACAAGAACCACAATACACGGACTCATAATTTTAAGCAAGTCCGCGTGAGGGGGGTGGGTCGAGTTGGTTGGTGGAACCATGTGATGTGTTAGGAACTTCGCTCCGGCGGGTGCGCGGGGGCGGTCGCGCGCGGGGTGCGTGCGCGGCCGGGGGCGGACCGTCCTGTTGCGCCCGGTCCGCTCCTTCGGGGCGTCGGACCCACGGTCCGGGGTTCCCGGGCCGCGTGAAACTAACGTCAGGGGGGAATCGCTCCGCGCGTGCCGGATCGCATTCGGCGCGGTGTTAGTTTCGCGCCCGGGGCCGCCCGGAAGGGGTCCCCGAAACTAACGCCCGAAACTAACGCGCCCGAGAGTGCCCCCCCCGGGGTCCGTCTCGCGCTTCCCGCCCACCTGAAACTAACGTCCGTCCGTGCGGCCCGCTGCGCCCCTTTCCGTCCCCCGGGCGGCCCGTTCCCCTCACCGGCCGTCACTTCCAGGCATCTGAAGCTATTTTAGGGCTTTCTCCGGGCGGGTATTATCCGGGTACACTGTTTCCCCTGGGGCGGTTCCCCCGCCCGGCGTCCCCCCGCCGGACCGCCTGAACCGCCCCCCTCAGCGCTCCCCGGGTCGTCGGCCGCTCCCGCCGCCCGACCCGTCGCGGCCGCTCCCGCCCCGTTCACCGCCGAGTCCGCGCCCCCTTCTGCCGTCCCGGGCCCCGGCCGCCCCCAAGTGCCCGACGCCCCCGCCCGTCCTGTGCGGGCCCCTGGAGCCCTCCGGCGGCCTTCGCCCCTCCGTGGCCCGTGCTCGCCTCCGCGCGCGGCTGCCCCCCGGCGCCCGGTGCCCCCTTCGCCGGTCCGTCGTCCGCGCGTCCTCCCGACCGAAAGAGCACTTCAATTCCTGTCCGCACATTGTCCCCACATTGTCCCCGCCCCGGGTCCTGCCACCCGGCGTCTGGTCGAATTGGCTCCCCAGTTCCCGCCCGTCCGGGTTCAATTGACAACCCGCCACCCTCTATAATCAGAAAAATCCAGAAAGACCGGGACCGGCCCGAGTACCGGCCCGCAAAAAGCCGCGAATTCACCGCCGGAAAGCAGTCCGGCCCCCGCGAA
>NZ_JBEYWK010000052.1:0-1376 GCF_040644415.1 Streptomyces sp. NPDC046985 | reverse complement strand
GGCAGGGGCCGTTGCGTGATTGCGTTTCGTCCGGAGTGCCGTGCTGGTCCGTCCTTGGAGAGGACATCCCGGTTCGGACGGGGGCGGACGCAGTGCAGGCACGGTCTCGGTGATCATGTGAGTGTCGAAGTCCCATGAACACCTGGCGAGTCCATGCCTGCTCCTGCATCTTCTCCCATGCCCACCGCGCTGGCCCAACTGGGTCGGACTGCCACGCCGGTCCCGCTGGTGGACGCGGTGGCACTGTCCGGCTTCCTGGACCTGGTGCCCGACCCGCGAGGCGTCCGTGGCCGCCGCTACCGGCTGTCCGCTCTGGTCGCCGCAGCCGCGGCGAGTGTCCTGGCCGGTGCCCGCTCGCTCACCGCGATCACGGAATGGATCAGTGATGTCCCTGCGTGGGCCTGCCGGGTTCTCGGCTTCCCCACCGACCCGCTCTCCGGCACCGTGTCCGTCCCGCACCCCCACACCCTGCGTCGTCTGCTCGTCCAGCTCGACGGCGACGCCCTGGACCGGGCGATCGGCGCCTTCCTCACCACCCGAGCCGCCCCGGCCGGCCCCGGACTGCGGGCGATCGCTGTCGACGGCAAGGCCCTGCGCGGCTCACGCACCGCCACCGCCACGCACGTCACCCTGCTCGCCGCGATGGACCACACCGGCCACGTCCTGGCCCAGCGCCAGGTCGCCGACAAGAGCAACGAGATCCCCGCCTTCCGACCCCTGCTCGACAGCGTCGACCTGGCCGGCACCGTGATCACCGCCGACGCACTGCACACCCAGCACGCTCACGGCACCTACCTCCGTGAACGGGGCGCCCACTACATCGCCCAGGTCAAGGCCAACCATCCCAGTCTCTTCGACCGCGTCCGCCGCCTGCCCTGGCGCGAGATCACGCTCGACCACTATGACCGCACCCGGGCCCACCACCGCCTGGAGATCCGACGGCTGAAGACCGCCGCCTTCGCCCACCTCGACTACCCCGACGCACGCCAGGCCCTGCAAGTCGTGCGCTGGAGAGCAGACTTCACCACTGGCAAGCTCGCCATCGAGCGCGTCTACCTGATCACCAGCCTGCCGCCCGGCGCGGCTACCGGCGCCCAGCTCGCCGAGTGGATCAGAGGCCACTGGAAGATCGAAAACCTTCTGCACCACGCCCGCGACCGCACATTCCGCGAGGACGACTCCAAGATCCATACCGGCCGACTCCCGCGCATCATGGCCGGCCTGCGCAACCTCGCCATCGGCGTCCACCGTCAAGACGGCCGCACCAACATCGCCGCCGCCCTACGCCACACCGCCCGCGACTGGCGAAGACCCCTGGCCGCCCTCGGCATCACCGAATGAATCCGGACAGACGTCGAACATGCAAGGGACCCTGG
>NZ_JBEYWK010000051.1:0-1521 GCF_040644415.1 Streptomyces sp. NPDC046985 | reverse complement strand
GACACAGTGGACGCGAGCAACTGAGGACAAGCCCTCGGCCTATTAGTACCGGTCACCTCCACACCTCACGGTGCTTCCAGATCCGGCCTATCAACCCAGTCGTCTACTGGGAGCCTTACCCCATCAAGTGGGTGGGAGCCCTCATCTCGAAGCAGGCTTCCCGCTTAGATGCTTTCAGCGGTTATCCCTCCCGAACGTAGCCAACCAGCCATGCCCTTGGCAGGACAACTGGCACACCAGAGGTTCGTCCGTCCCGGTCCTCTCGTACTAGGGACAGCCCTTCTCAAGACTCCTACGCGCACAGCGGATAGGGACCGAACTGTCTCACGACGTTCTAAACCCAGCTCGCGTACCGCTTTAATGGGCGAACAGCCCAACCCTTGGGACCGACTCCAGCCCCAGGATGCGACGAGCCGACATCGAGGTGCCAAACCATCCCGTCGATATGGACTCTTGGGGAAGATCAGCCTGTTATCCCCGGGGTACCTTTTATCCGTTGAGCGACGGCGCTTCCACAAGCCACCGCCGGATCACTAGTCCCGACTTTCGTCCCTGCTCGACCCGTCGGTCTCACAGTCAAGCTCCCTTGTGCACTTACACTCAACACCTGATTGCCAACCAGGCTGAGGGAACCTTTGGGCGCCTCCGTTACTCTTTAGGAGGCAACCGCCCCAGTTAAACTACCCATCAGACACTGTCCCTGATCCGGATCACGGACCCAGGTTAGACATCCAGCACGACCAGACTGGTATTTCAACGACGACTCCACCGCCACTGGCGTGACGACTTCACAGTCTCCCAGCTATCCTACACAAGCCGAACCGAACACCAATATCAAACTGTAGTAAAGGTCCCGGGGTCTTTCCGTCCTGCTGCGCGAAACGAGCATCTTTACTCGTAGTGCAATTTCACCGGGCCTATGGTTGAGACAGTCGAGAAGTCGTTACGCCATTCGTGCAGGTCGGAACTTACCCGACAAGGAATTTCGCTACCTTAGGATGGTTATAGTTACCACCGCCGTTTACTGGCGCTTAAGTTCTCAGCTTCGCCAGGACGAATCCTGACTAACCGGTCCCCTTAACGTTCCAGCACCGGGCAGGCGTCAGTCCGTATACATCGCCTTACGGCTTCGCACGGACCTGTGTTTTTAGTAAACAGTCGCTTCTCGCTGGTCTCTGCGGCCACCCCCAGCTCAGGGAGTAAATCCCATCACCAGGCGTGGCCCCCCTTCTCCCGAAGTTACGGGGGCATTTTGCCGAGTTCCTTAACCATAGTTCACCCGAACGCCTCGGTATTCTCTACCTGACCACCTGAGTCGGTTTAGGGTACGGGCCGCCGTGAAACTCGCTAGAGGCTTTTCTCGACAGCATAGGATCATCCACTTCGCCGCAATCGGCTCGGCATCAGGTCTCACCCTCGTGAACAGCGGATTTACCTACTGCTCGGGCTACACCCTTACCCCGGGACTACCACCGCCCGGGATGGACTACCTTCCTGCGTCACCCCATCACTCACCTACTG
>NZ_JBEYWK010000049.1:0-1717 GCF_040644415.1 Streptomyces sp. NPDC046985 | reverse complement strand
GCCGCGTACATGCGGCCGAACTTCTTCGCCAACACGCCCGACATCCTGCACGCCTACCTCCAGGACGGCGGCCGGCCCGCCTTCGAGGTCCGCGCCGTCCTGGCCGCCACCCTCTCCCCCTCCTGGGGCATCTACAGCGGCTACGAGCTGTGCGAGAACACCCCGCTCAAACCGGGCAGCGAGGAATACCTCGACTCCGAGAAGTACCAGCTCAAACCCCGCGACTGGGAGGCCGCCGCACGCGAGGGCCGCACCATCGCCCCCCTCATCACCCGCCTCAACGACATCCGCCGCAGGCACCCGGCGCTGCACGGCCTGCGCAGCCTCCGCTTCCATCACACCGACAACGAGGCCGTGATCGCCTACAGCAAGACCTCCGGTGCGGACACGGTCCTGGTGGTCGCGAACCTCGATCCGCACTGCGCCCAGGAGGCCACGGTCTCATGGGACATGCCGCGACTCGGCCTCGACTGGCACGAATCCACGTCCGTGCTCGACGAACTGACGGGTGAGACCTACCACTGGGGCCGGGACGCCTACGTGCGGCTGGAACCGGGCCGCCGGCCCGCGCACGTGCTCCACGTCCAACGACCGTCCGCCCCCGCGCAGAGGGAAGGGTCCGCCGCGTCATGACCGTCAACGAGCCCGTCCAGGACATCTTCGAGGACGCTCCCGCCAGGGACCGCGACCCCGAGTGGTTCAAGCGCGCGGTCTTCTACGAGGTCCTCGTCCGCTCCTTCCAGGACAGCAACGGCGACGGCGTCGGCGACCTGAAGGGCCTGACCGCCAAACTGGACTACCTCCAGTGGCTCGGCGTGGACTGCCTGTGGCTGCCGCCCTTCTTCCAGTCACCCCTGCGCGACGGCGGCTACGACGTCTCCGACTACACCGCCGTGCTCCCGGAGTTCGGCGACCTCGCCGACTTCGTGGAGTTCGTCGACGCCGCCCACCAGCGCGGCATGCGGGTCGTCATCGACGTCGTCATGAACCACACCAGCGACCAGCACCCGTGGTTCCAGGAGTCCCGCACGGATCCCGACGGCCCCTACGGCGACTTCTACATGTGGGCCGACGACGACAAGGGCTATCCGGACGCCCGGATCATCTTCGTCGACACCGAGGCGTCCAACTGGACGTATGACCCGGTGCGGGGCCGGTACTTCTTCCACCGCTTCTTCTCGCACCAGCCGGACCTCAACTACGAGAACCCGGCCGTGCAGGAAGAGGTCCTGGCCGCCCTGCGGTTCTGGCTGGACCTCGGCATCGACGGATTCCGCCTCGACGCGGTGCCCTACCTCTACGCCGAAGAGGGCACCAACTGCGAGAACCTGCCCGCGACGCACGACTTCCTCAAGCGGGTCCGCAAGGAGATCGACGCCCAGTACCCCGACACCGTGCTCCTCGCCGAGGCCAACCAATGGCCCGAAGACGTCGTCGACTACTTCGGCGACTACGGCGCCGGCGGCGACGAATGCCACATGGCCTTCCACTTCCCCGTCATGCCGCGCATCTTCATGGCCGTGCGCCGCGAGTCCCGCTACCCCGTCTCCGAGATCCTCGCCAAGACCCCCGCCATCCCCGGCAACTGCCAATGGGGCGTCTTCCTGCGCAACCACGACGAACTCACCCTGGAGATGGTCACCGACGAAGAACGCGACTACATGTGGGCCGAATACGCCAAAGACCCCCGCATGCGCGCCAACATCGGCATCCGCCG
>NZ_JBEYWK010000048.1:0-1779 GCF_040644415.1 Streptomyces sp. NPDC046985 | reverse complement strand
ATGACCGCAGTTGAGTCTGGTTCGGGGGGTGGGGGCAGGGGTCCTCTGGTGGACATGTCGTGGGACCCGATCACCCGGATCGTGGGGAACCTCGGCGTCTACACGAAGATCGACTTCGCCAACCGGGAGGTCGCCGAGTGCCACTCCACCTCCTCCCTCTTCCGCGGCTACTCCGTCTTCATGAAGGGCAAGGACCCCCGCGACGCCGGGTTCATCACCTCCCGCATCTGCGGCATCTGCGGCGACAACCACACCACCTGCTCCAACTACGCCCAGCAGATGGCCTACGGCGTCAAACCCCCGCCCATGGCCGAGCACATCACCAACCTCGGCGAAGCCGCCGAGTACATGTTCGACCACACCCTCTACCAGGACAACCTCGTCTTCGTCGACTACTGCGAAGCCATGGTCAAAGCCACCAACCCCACCCTCCTGGCCCGCGCACGCACCACCGAGGCCCCCCGCGGCCACGTCCACGGCCACCGCACCGTCGCCGACGTCATGAAAGCCTTCAACCCCTTCGAAGGCCACATGTACAAAGAAGCCCTGAAGATCTCCCGCACCACCCGCGAGATGTTCTGCCTCATGGAAGGCCGCCACGTCCACCCCTCCACCCTCTACCCCGGCGGCGTCGGCACCGTCCCCGCCCCCGCCCTCTTCACCGACTACCTCACCCGCCTCCTGCACGTCGTCGACTTCGTCAAACGCTCCGTCGCCATGAACGACGACGTCTTCGACTTCTTCTACCAGGCCCTGCCCGGCTACGAGGAAGTCGGCCGCCGCCGCATCCTCCTGGGCTGCTGGGGCGCCTGGCAGAACCCCGACGTCTGCGACTACCGCTACGCCACCATGAACACCTGGGGCAAGGCCATGCACGTCACCCCCGGCGTCATCGTCGACGGACGACTGATCACCAACGACCTGATCGACATCAACCTCAACCTCCGCATCCTCCTGGGCTCCTCCTACTACCAGGACTGGACCGGCGAAGACCCCTACGTCACCCACGACCCCCTGGGCAACCCCGTCGACCCCCGCCACCCCTGGAACCAGACCACCCTCCCCGCCCCCCAAAGACGCGACTTCGACGCCCGCTACAGCTGGGTCATGTCCCCCCGCTACCACCACCCCCCCACCGGCGAGCACCTCGCCCTGGACACCGGCGGCGGCCCCCTGGCCCGCCTGTGGTCCACCGCCCTGAACAACCTCGTCGACACCCCCTACGTCAAAGCCACCGGCCACAGCGTCCAGATCAGCCTCCCCGCCGGCCACACCCTGCCCGAGACCACCCTGGAATGGCACATCCCCCAGTGGTCCAACACCCTCGAACGCGACCGCGCCCGCCCCTACTTCACCGCCTACGCCGCCGCCATGGCCCTGCACTTCCTCGAACAGGCCACCGCCCTGCAACGCACCGGCGACACCCGCGTCTTCCAGGACTTCACCGTCCCCGACGAAGCCGTCGGCTGCGGCTTCCACGAAGCCGTCCGCGGCGTCCTCTCCCACCACCTCGTCATCAAAGACCGCAAGATCGCCAACTACCACCCCTACCCCCCCACCCCCTGGAACGCCAGCCCCCGCGACACCCACGGCACCCCCGGCCCCTACGAAGACGCCGTCCAGGGCACCCCCCTCTTCGAAGAGAACGGCCCCGACGACTTCAAAGGCATCGACATCCTGCGCACCGTCCGCAGCTTCGACCCCTGCCTCCCCTGCGGCGTCCACATGTACCTCGGCAACGGCAGAACCCTCACCACCACCCACACCCCCACCTACGGA
>NZ_JBEYWK010000047.1:0-2095 GCF_040644415.1 Streptomyces sp. NPDC046985 | reverse complement strand
ACCGATCACCAGGTCAAGATCCGTGGCATGCGGGTGGAACTCGGCGAGATCGAGACCGTCATCAGCACCCACCCCCACGTCACCGACACCACCGTCCTGGCACGGGACGACCTCGGCACGGCACGCAGGCTGGTGGCCTACGTGGTGCCACGCGAAGGCGACACGCTGTCCTCCGACGACCTTCTGGCTCACCTGCGGGACAGGCTCCCCGCGCACATGGTGCCCTCGCTGGTGGTCGTGCTCGACGCCCTGCCGCTCAACCGCAACGGCAAGGTCGACCGCGCCCGGCTGCCCAAGCCGGAGACCCCGGCACCTCGCGGGACGGAGCGCGTCGGCGCCGACTGGACGGCGGCCCAGGCCGACATCGCGAACGAGATCGAACGCCTCCTCGCGGTGGACGTCTCCTCGCTCACCGACGACCTCTTCGCCCTCGGCGCCGACTCCCTCGACGCCGCACGCCTGGTCACCCGGCTGCGGACCCGCTGGCACACCTCACTGTCCGTGCGCGACGTCTACGAGTCGCCCACGCCCGAAGCGATCGCGAAGCGGCTCGGCGCCCTCCGCGACGGTCCCAGCACGCTGCCGTCCTCCATCCCGGTCGACGAGACGGCGGGTCCGGTGACCGGCCAGCAACTCGGCCTGTGGTTCCTCCAACAGGTGGCCCCCTCCAACCCGGCCTACAACGAGGCCGTCGCGCTCGACCTCGACGGTGACCTCGACCCGGAGGCCCTGCAGTCCGCGCTGGCGCGAGTGGTCCGCCTGCACCCCGGCCTGCGCACCGCCTTCCTGGACGTGGACGGCCGGCCGGTCACCAGGGTCGTAGACCTCCCCGATCCGGTACTCACCCGCCACGACGTCCGAGACGGGACGGACGGAGCGGACGGAACCGACACCGCCGCACTGGACCGTGTGACGGCCGACCTGGTCGCCACCCCCTTCGACCTGGCCGCCCCGCCGCTCCACCGGTTCGCCCTGCTGCGCACCGGGGATCGCCGGCACCGCTTGGTCATGGTCTTCCACCACATCGTGGTCGACGGCTGGTCCGTCCGGCTGCTGCTGGACCAGGCGTCACGGCTGTACGCGCTGGAGACCGGCGCGCGCGACGTCACGCCGCCGGCGGAACCGCCCCTCACGATGCAGCAGTTCGCCGCCTGGCAGCAACGGCAGCTCGACGAAGGGCACTTGGACGGGCAGCTCACTCACTGGCGCGATCGACTCAGCGGCGCCACCCTGCCCCTCCAGCTGTTCGAACGCGACCCCGAGGACGCCAACGCCGAGGACACCAACACCAACGCCGCCAACGCCACCGACCCGCCCGCCGCGCACCGCATCCACTTCACCCTCCCCAACCGGGTGGCCGACGCGCTGGACGTGCTGGCGCGGCAGCACGGCGGCAGCATGGCCATGGGGTTGCTAGCCGCGTGGTTCCTGACCCTCGGCCGGCTGTCCGGGCGCTCGGACCTGAGCGTCGGCACGCCCGCCGACATCCGGGACCAGCCAGGCACAGCCGACCTTGTCGGCCTGCTGGTCAACACGGTCGTGCTCTCGGTCGAGATCGACCCGGACACCGGTTTCGGCGACCTCCTTCAGCAAGTCCGCGACGTCAGCCTGGACGCCTACGCGAACACCGGCGCCCCGTTCCACCTCGTCGCCCGCGAGATCGACGCCTCCACCCGCGGCGACGCACAGTCGCCGATCGACGTGATGTTCACCTACCAGAACGCCGCGAGCGCGCCGGCCGACCTCTTCAGCACCGCCAGCCAGGCGGTGCCGGTCGACCGCACGCCGGCGCGTTTCCCGGTGACCCTGTTCACCCGCCGGCAGCCGGACGGAACGATCGACTGCACGCTCGAGACCGATCCGCGGCACTACTCGTCCCGCAGGACCGGCACGATCCACCAGACGCTCGTGCGCGTCCTGGACGCCGTCACCGGCGATCCGCAGATCCGCCCGGACCGGCTGCGGCTCCAGACCGCAGCGGACTCGGCACTGGTGCGTGACTGGAACGCGACGTCGGTGGATTTCCCGGACGTGTGCCTGCATGAGTTGTTCGAGGCGCGGGTGGCTGTGTGTCCGGATGCGGTGGCGGTGGTGT
>NZ_JBEYWK010000046.1:0-2745 GCF_040644415.1 Streptomyces sp. NPDC046985 | reverse complement strand
CCCTTACCTCACGGCACGAAAACGGTCCACCGACTTCGTCGGCGGACCGTCACGCAAGATCGAGGTTGAGCTAAATACCCAAAAAACGGGCAGGTGGGTTTGAAGCGTATTTCAGTATTCCGTTACCAGAGGCTTCGAGGCGTCAACCACGTAAGTCGAGAGCATCATGGTCTTCACGGCTCCGACATTGCGTGCGTTATGAATGGCACCAGCCGGAATGAAGAATGGATCGCCTGTTTGAAGACGCAGGGATGAATTTCCCTCGTCAAACTCCATGAGCACCTCGCCATGAATGATGTAGCCGACCTCCACGCCAGGGTGGCTGTGACGGCCCGATTCTTTGGTCACAGGGATCTGGACCAAGGTTTGCACTGCCTGCCACCCCTTAGCCGGAGAAGGATGGCTCTGCAGCAGAGTCCGAGTCACTCCGGCAGTCGGATCAGAGGGGCCTCCCGAGCCATGCTCATTATGGCCATCGCGGAGGGGCTGACCCTCGGCGGAGGTGGCCAGCCCGGCCACGCCCGCGGCACTCACTGCGGCCACGCCGATGTTACGCATCACGCTTCGGCGATCGATCGTCATTTTCTCGTCCTCAGATCATTCACGGGGGCCTAATTGGTCTTCGATGTAGAGGCGCTGGCGGTACCAGCTCTCAGGTGAAGCTCAGGCGGACCGTGAGCACGGGGTCCAGCGCATGCGCCAGACGGAATGGTTGTTCTTGCGGAAGGGGACGCTACCCAAACTTCTTGCAGCACGCAAGTAACTCCGTGGCTTCGTGAATTAGTTGGTGGTTTGGCGGCAGATGGACGCGAATCTTTCCAGGTGCGCGAAGCCGCACAGGATGGCGACGGGTTCGTAGGGGTCGATGGCAGCAACGGAGTCGCCCGCTTCCGCGGGTCGTCCGCACTCGGATACCCCGCCAACCAACTACTGAACTTGATCGGGTGATGTCGGGCTGTTTGCCGGACAGCGCGCAGGCGGAGTCGGTAGTCCTGGCTGGGTGAGATATCCGCAGGGCGGTGGCTTGACCGATGCCGAGAGGATCGCGCGGGAATGGGTCCGGCTCCAGGCCGTGGCTGGCTTCGAGGGCGGGGAGAAGAATCAGGAGATCGCTGTCGTGTTGTGGGTCTCGGAGCGGTCGGTGGGACGTTGGCGGCGTCAGTGGCGCGAGGAGGGCTTGGCCGGGGTGGCATCGAAGGGATCGCCTGGCCGGCCTCGGCTGTCGGGCGTGCAGATGGCCCGACTGGAGCGGGAGTTGGAGCGTGGCCCGCTGGCCCATGGGTGGGCCGACCAGCGGTGGACGCTGGCCCGAGTGAAGACGCTGATCGGCCGTCTGTTCCATGTCGCGTGCACCGTGGAGGGGACATGGCGGCTGCTGAGGCGGCACGGCTGGTCCTGGCAGCAGCCCGCCCGGCGCGCGATCGAGCGCGACGACGACGCGGTGGAGCTGTGGAGGCGGGAGGTCTGGCCGCAGGTAAGAGCACCGCGGCGGTGAACAACGCATGGGTGGTCTTCGAGGACGAAGCCGGCCAGTCGATGACACCGCCGCGCGCCAGAACCTGGGGCCGCCAGGGCATCACCCGGGTCGTCCGCGTGCGCGGACGGGGATCGGGCCGCGTCTCCATGGCGGGCATGACCTGTTACAAGGTCGGCGAGCGGTCCCGTCTGATCTACGCGATCCGCGAGTACCGGGGCCGCAAGGCCGAACCGAAGGGCTTCGGCTGGAAGGACTGCCGCGACCTGGTCATCCGCGCCCATACCCAGCTCGGCGGCCCGATCGTCCTGGTATGGGACAACCCGCGTATGCACCTGGTCGCGCCGCTACGGGAGTGCTTCGAGGCCAACACCGACTGGCTCACCGTCTTCCAGCTACCGACCTACGCCCCGGACCTCAACCCGCAGGAGGGCATCTGGTCGCTGGTCAAAAGCAACCTCGGCAACCTCGCCGCCGCCGACCTCAGCCAGGTCACCCGCGCAGTGAAACGCAAGCTCAAGATGCTTCAGTACCGGCCGGAAGTCATCGACGGCTGTCTGACGGGCACCGGCCTGAGCATGGATCTGGCCCCTGACCAACGCGGTGATGAAAATGCCCGACCGCTTACGGCGCCAGGTATGGCAGCATCATCGCCATGTCTTTGCTGACCTGGGACTACGACGGTGATCTGTTCTGCGCCCTCACCACCGAGACGGGCGCAACTGAAGGCCGGATGACACATTTCGAGCTCAGCGAAGCCCGCACGGTTCCGGGCGGAGCCTCTTCTGTGCCTGCTTCACCGGCGCCAGGGCCGACAACTGTGACGGTGCTTGTCTACGCACCCGAGGAGGAGAAGCCGGCAGAGGTCTACTTCGACGGGAATCAAACGCTGCCGTTCGCCGTCCTCCAGCACTTCGTGGCGCTCGTTGCCCCACCCGTGGAAAGCACAGGATCGTAGAGCAGACGTCCTGACAGCACAGCGAGATCCAGGGCCGACATCACGAGTTCAAGTTCAGTAAGGTTGACCTGCCTGCTTCTTCGTTAGCCGGCGAGCGTGAGGTTGTGGAGGCGGGCTATGCCGAGCATGGCGTGGTGGACGCCGTCGCCTTTGAGGCGGCAGTCGCGGAGGATCTTCCAGCTCTTCATGCGGGCGAAGGTGTGCTCGACGCGGGCGCGGACCTTGCGGTGGGAGGTGTTGTGTTCCTCTTTCCAGGCGGGGAGTTCGGTCTGGCCGGGTTTTCTGCGGTGCGGAATGATGAGGCCGGTTCCCT
>NZ_JBEYWK010000045.1:0-3948 GCF_040644415.1 Streptomyces sp. NPDC046985 | reverse complement strand
GGTGTGTTGACCGAACTAACTTCGCTGTTTGTGCAGGTCAGAGCCTCTTCTGCTAGCTTCCCGGCATGCCTGAGCGGAGTGATCCCGAGAGGGATCTGAAGAACCTTGTCCTGCCCGAGGTCGGCCAGTTACTGGAGACCGGTGACCCTTGGGAGCCCTACCGGTTGCTTGACGCGGACAACGGCCTGGTCGAGCCAGTTGCGGTGTACTTCAAGGAACTGATGGCGGCTCACAGCTCGCCGCTGACCTTGCGGTCGTACGGGATGGACCTGCTGAGGTGGTGGCGATTTCTGTGGCTGTTGGGCATCCCGTGGGATCGCGCAGTGCGGTCGGACGCGCGGGACTTCACCCTGTGGATGCAGCTGGTCGACAAGCCCGTGCGAGTGCACTGGCGCCATCGCGGCAAGGACCCTGCCGAGTTACCACCGCCCCGAAGCGCCAAGCCAGCGCCAGGCACACCTAATCCGGTGACGGGGAAGCTGACCACCGGCACGAAGTACGCGGCCACCACGCGGGCCCATAGCGAGACTGTCTTGCGGACCTTCTACGACTGGCACCTGGAACGCAATACTGGATCTCTACTGGTCAACCCCTTCCCGCTGGTCCGCAGCCGGCGGACCGCCCGGGCTCAGCCCCATCACAACCCCGAGCGGGAGCACAAGCGCCAGCGCACGGGCCTCTACCGGCCTACCGTTCCACAGCGGGTTCCGCGCCGGATCCCTGACGACAAGTACGCCGAGGTCTTCGCGGGTCTGCGCTCCCACCGTGATCGGGCTCTTCTGGCCTTCTGGGTGGCCACCGGCGCCCGGGCCGAGGAACTCCTCACTCCCTCTCAAGGTGATGCTCTCGTCGGTCAGCAGACCATCGGGGTGATCCGCAAAGGCACCCGCGAGTACCAAGAACTACCCGCCACCCCGGATGCGTTCGTCTGGCTCCGGCTCTACCAGGAGGAAGCCTGGAGCAAGGGAGTCCCCCGCGGCCGCAGGCAACCGCTTTGGTGGACCCTGCGCCGTCCCTGGCGGCCGCTGAACTACGACGCGGCCCGAGCCATGTTCACCCGCGCCAACGAGGTCCTGGGCGCCAACTGGACCCTCCACGATCTGCGGCACACCGCGACCTACTTGATGCTCGACGACCCGTCCATGCCCCCGGCCTACGTCCAGCACATCCTCGGCCACAAGCACCTGGCCACCTTGGACATCTACAACCGCCCCACCAGGGACGACGTCATCGCGGCCGGGCTTGCCCACCACGCCCGGCAACAGCAACGACGCGACAATCCGCCGCCCGCTCTGCCTTCGCCTGCCTACAACCCCGACTCCCTCAGCGTCCTGTTCGGAGGTCCGCTCGCATGACGAACCTCATGGTCGCGACGGATGCCCCAGCACCAGCCAAGCTGAGTGGGGAGGAGCTCGCATCCCTGCTCAGAGCGTTCCCTCCCCGCCCGCGCCCGAGTTCCTGGCCCGCAACCGAAGCCTCGCGCGAAGCCGTTCTCGACCGGCTCGAGCATCCACCGCTCCGGGCCACGGCCGAGAGCACCCAAACTGCTCGGATGGTCGGCGTCCGTCTGCTCCTGGGCTGGCTGGAGACCTTTCCAGGTGACACCTGGCAGCAGCGATGGGAGGCCAGCCCCGCCTCTGCTTCCTATGCCGGCTGGGGCGACGCGGTGTTCGAGTGGGCTCTGAGCCAGGGAAGGCGGCCGCAACGCGCGGTTTCCTCCTCCGGCATGTTGGCCCTGATCGGCGCGGACGTCCTCCGGCCCCGCCTGGATTGGCTTTCCTCCAACACCTCGCGTCACCTTCGCCTGACCGTCCAAGCGGCACGCGATCCGGAAGGCTTCGCCCGCCTAGCAGCCCAGATCCCCGCACGTGAAATGGCCACGTCTCCCGCCTCCGAAGCCATGAAGGCCATCGCCACGATCATCGCGGCCCAGGGAGGGGGCATCGACGACATCGTCGTCGGTGACCTGCTCGCCCTCGTCCGTATCAAGGCGAACCAGAATGCGCAGACCAGCGCCGTTCTCCGCGCCTACACATGGCTCCGAAGCCGTGATCAGTTTCCTCTCGACGCTCCGGCCACTCTTCACAACCTCGCGACGCGGAGCGGTCAGGTTCCCCCAGCAGGTCTTGTCGATCGGTACCCCCTGCGCTGTCGGCCGGTTCGCGACCTCCTGGTCGACTACCTCACTGAACGCCGGGCCGCCTTGGACTACACCAGCTTGAAAGTCCTGGCCAGCCATCTGGTGGGCGCGTTCTGGGCGGATCTCGAGCATCACCATCCCGGCATTGACACGCTTCGGCTGCCACCAGAGGTGGCCGATGCCTGGAAGGCCCGCATCGCGGTGAAGACCCGCCGCCGGCGGCAACCGGACGGAACCACGGCCGAGATCACCGAACCGCGGGTCAGTGCGGCGACCGTGAAGATGAGCGTCAGGGCGTTCTACCTCGACATCGCGGAGTGGGCCCTCGACGAGCCCGAAAGGTGGGGCCACTGGGCCGCCCCGAGTCCGATCAGCGAGGGCGACTGCGGCGTCAAGAAGATGGAGCAGGAGCAGAAGAGCAGGTCAGACCGCCGCACGCGCGAGCGACTGCCGGTCCTACCGCTGCTCGTCCAAGCTGCTGAGCGCCGCCTCAAGGAAGCCAAGACTCGCCTTGCTGCCATCGATGCGGCACCGCTCGGCAGCACGGTCACGGTCTTCGGTGAGACCTTCACCCTCCCCCGGACCTCGAAACGCGCCGACGGACGCCCCGGGCGAATCTGGGATGAGCACGGCAACCGCAGGAACCCTCAAGCAGAGGAAAAGCAGGCATTCTTCGCCTGGGCGACGATCGAGATCCTTCGCCATACAGGGATCAGGGTCGAGGAACTTCTAGAACTCAGCCACCACAGCATCATCCGCTATCGACTTCCCAGCACGGAAGAAATCGTCCCGCTACTACAGATCGCCCCCTCAAAGACAGAGAAGGAACGCCTTCTTCTCATCAACCCCGAGCTTGCAGACGTCCTTAGTGCACTCGTCACGCGCGTGAGGCAGCGCGACGGGAGGATCAAATCCATCCCATCCTATGACATGCATGAGAAGACTTGGAATGCCCCTATGCCGGTTCTCTACCAGTGGGAAGTGAGCAGCGAACAGCGTCCCATCTCCCTTGGTTTCATTCGGAGAGCGCTAGTCGACACTCTTGAGGCGTCTGGGCTGACCGACGGCAACGGGAGTCCGCTGCACTTCCAGCCTCACGACTTCCGCAGGATCTTCATCACGGACGCCATCCTCAACGGCCTACCACCCCATATTGCCCAGGTCATCGCAGGTCACGACAGCATCAGCACCACCATGGGATACGCCGCCATCTATCCATCGGACGTCATCGAAGCCCATCGCGCCTTCATTGCGCGGCGCCGCCAGATGCGACCTGCTGAGGAATACCGGGCCATCTCCACAGAGGAATGGGATGAGTTCCTGGGGCACTGGCAGCGAAGGAAACTCGCTCTCGGGGAATGCGGACGCGCTTACGGAACAGACTGCGCGCATGAGCATGCATGCGTCCGTTGCCCAGTCCTCATCGTTGGCCCTGCCGAGAGGTCGAGACTCGAAGAAATCCGAGACAACCTTCGTGACAGAATCGCCGAAGCCGAAAGGGAAGGGTGGCTTGGTGAGGTCGAGGGCCTATCGGCAAGTTTCTCCGCAGCTGAGGTAAAGATTGCAACACTCGACTCAAGGCAACAACGCCAGGAATCCTCCGTATTCTTGGGAATTCCTTCACTCCATCAGCTCGCCGCCCGCACGAATGGCACAGAGGGAACTGGATGAGTCGGCCCCTGGCCCGGCCGATGGGTGCAGCCCTTCCCGGTCCGTCTGGTGTCCCGCCGACTTTGGCCCGAACCCGCGACCCCGGCTCTGGACGTCACTCTCCCCGAAGCGCCATCAGGCGCTTAGTTCAGAGAAGG
>NZ_JBEYWK010000044.1:0-7616 GCF_040644415.1 Streptomyces sp. NPDC046985 | reverse complement strand
GACGAGCGGCTGGGCGTCGCGGGGGCCCCAGTCGACGTAGAAGATCTCGGTGCCGTCGGACGTGGTCACCGTGCTCATGGCTGACTCCTCCGGGTCGATGGTGGAAGTGGTCTGACGGCCGACCTCGCCCCGCACCCGGCGGGACGAGCCCGCCTCGCCCACGTGTCACCCGGAGACGCTCACCGCGCCTCCAGCCGGTTCCCGCCACGTTACGCGTACGCCCGGTCAAGCGCATGCCAGGTCGAGCCCACCCCCGCTCGCCCCGGCGGGTCAGCCCGCCGGGGTGTTGTAGTTGACGATTCCCTCCACCATGAGGGCGACCGCGCCGGGGAGTGGGCTGGCCGTGCCCTCCGCCACCACGTCGGGCAGTCTGTGCGCCTCGGTCTCGGCGGCCGCGATCATGCCCCAGAACGCGTTGTAGCCCGAAGGATCCGCCGGCTTGTCGGCAGCCGCCCGCACGGTCCGGAAGCCGTCCGTGTCGACCACGGCCAGCGCGCCCATCTGCCGCAGTACGCCGGGATCCCGTTCCTCGGCCGCCACGACGCTCCATCCGGCCGCCTCCGTGTGCCGCACCGCGGCGAGGAGACTGCCGGCGCTGTCCACACCGGAGACAACGATGTCAGGCAGGACCAGGGCCACCGGTCCCTCGGTCATCGGCAGAGCCGAGCGGACCGCTCCGTCGAGGCCCGGCTCATACGACTCGTTCTGGTAGACGAAGACCATCTGGAAAGTCTCGGCGTAGCGCTCCAGATAGCGCACCGTCTCCAGCTTGTGCGCCCCGAACACGACGACCAGACGCACGGTGAGTCCGCTCTTGGTCAGTTCGACCACCGCCTCCAGACTGCGGTCCAGCACGGTGACCCCAGGTCCCAGGCAGTGCAACTCCTTCGGGTAGGGGGCGCTGAAGCGCGTCCCGAACCCGGCGCAGGGCAGGATGACCGAGACATCAGGGGGGAACACCGAGGAACCATGCATTCAGCAGCTCTCAGGTTGACTTGACCGTCGCGAACCTCATGCGCCCCGTCCGGCGGGCGCAGCCCACCGTAACCGCTGGACGGCCGTCAGGATAAGGACGCCGGCATTCGCCGTGGTAGGAAGTGGGGTTTCAGGCTACCGAGTTGACGCATCGGACGACCGGCGACCACCGGGCGTGCGGACGAAAGAGGGCGCGGAATGCGGGTGTTGCTGTCCACCTACGGCACACGTGGCGATGTCGAACCGCTGGCAGCACTCGCGGTGCGGTTGCGGGAGCTCGGTGTGGAGGTGCGGATGTGCGTCCCGCCGGACGACGAGTTCGCGCGACGGCTGGCCGGTCTCGGGGTGGACCCGGTTCCCGTCGGGCCGCCGGTGCGGGACGTGGCGCGCGGCACGGCCATGCCGTCGGCGGCGGAGCTGGCGCGGTACCGGACCGCGTTGCTCGACACACAGTTCGGGATCTATCCGGCGGCGCTCGACGGATGTGACGCGCTGGTGGCCGCCGGGCTGGCCCAGATCGCGGCGCGGTCCGTGGCCGAGGCCGCGGGCGTCCGCTACGTGTACGCGAGTTACGCCGCGGTCCACCTGCCGTCGCCGCATCACGCGCCGCCGCCTCGGCCGGGCTGGCCGGAGCCGGAGACGACTGACAACCGGACGCGGTGGGAGCTGGACGCCCGCAACGTGAACGCGCAGTTCGCCGAGGCCCTCAACGGCCACCGGACATCGCTCGGTCTGCCGCCGGTGGACGACGTCCGCGACCATGTCCTGACCGACCGGCCGTGGCTGGCCGCGGATCCGGTCCTCGGGCCGTGGCCTAAGACGCCGGGCCTCGACGTGACGCAGACGGGCACGTGGAGTCTTCCGGACGAACGGCCGCTCCCGGAAGATCTGTTGACTTTCCTGGACGCGGGCGCGCCGCCGGTCTACGTGGGCTTCGGCAGCGCGCGCCCGGCGCAGGACGTCGCCCGCGGGGTCATCGAGGCGCTCCGGGCCCAGGGGCAGCGCGCGCTCGTCTCCCGCGGGTGGGCGGACCTGGGCCTGATCGACGACCGGGACGACTGCTTCGCCCTCGGCGAGGTCAACCAGCAGCGCCTGTTCGGCAGGGTGGCCGCCGTGGTCCACCACGGCGGCGCGGGCACGACGGCGACGGCCGCCCGTGCCGGCGTGCCCCAAGTGGTGGTGGCCGGTCAGGTGTCGGACAACCCGTACTGGGCGGGCCGGGTGGCCGCGTTGGACATCGGTGCGGCACTGGACGGTCCGGCGCCGGGCGCCGAGTCCCTGAGCGTCGCGTTGAAGACGGCGCTGGCGCCCGCGACCCGGGCGCGAGCGAAGGCCCTGGGCGACGAGATCCGCACCGATGGCGCCGCGGTGGCGGCGAAGCTGCTGGTCGACAGCCTGCGCTGAGCGGGCGCGGCCACTGCTAGCGTGCGGGCGCATGGAAGACAGCGTGTACGTGGGTCGCGCGGGCCGGGACGCGGCGCTGGACCGGGGATGGCTGCTCGGGCACTTCAAGGCGCCCGGCGATCCTCGCCACAGCGACGCCGTCGAGATCAAGTGGGGGGTCCACCCACGGGGTGAACGACGGGCGCGGTGGGTGACGGGCGAGGTGCGGACGGCTCTCCTCGTTCTCGTCTCGGGCCGCTTCCGCATGGAGTTCCCCGGTCGTGAGGTGCTGCTCGCGGAGCAGGGCGACTACGTCGTGTGGGGACGGGGAGTGGACCACTCCTGGGTCGCGGAGGAGGACTCCGTCGTGCTGACCGTGCGATGGCCTTCGGTGACGGGGTACGTCGCGACCGCGGAGGCGGAACGGGCGGATCCGCACGGGTGAGGGATCCCAAGTGAGGTGACCTAGGCGAGGGTCCCAGGTGAGGGTTTTCAGCCTTGGCTCAGACCGCCCTCATGGCGGGCCGCTCGGCCGGATGGTTCGGACGGACTCCGCGACCGTGCGCACGCACGCGACGATCAGCGAGGCGATCAGCGAGGCGATCAGCGAGGCGATCAGCGAGGTATTGACAAACCATTCAGCGGAACAGAGTCTGCATGGTGATATGCAGTTCGGGCGGGAGCAGCGCGCGGGAGGCGGAGAATGACCGGAACAGGCCGTACCGACCACACGAACGCGGGCACGACGGGCGGCCCCGGTCCAGCCGACGGCATGGTCGAGCGGCACTCCATCGACGCGGTTCCGGACGGTGAGCGGCACGGTCGGGCGGTCAGCCAGTTCACGCTCTGGCTCGGCGCCAACCTCCAGATCACCGCGGTCGTCACCGGCGCCCTCGCCGTCGTCTTCGGCGGCGACGTCGTCTGGTCGCTCGTAGGGCTCGTCGCCGGCAACGTGCTGGGCGGCGCCGTCATGGCGCTGCACTCCGCACAGGGTCCGAAGCTCGGACTGCCCCAGATGATCCAGTCACGGGCCCAGTTCGGCGTCCGGGGCGCCGTCGTACCGCTGCTTCTGGTGATCCTGATGTACATCGGGTTCTTCGCGAGCGGCAGCGTGCTCGCCGGGCAGGCCACCGCCCGGCTCGCCCACACCGGCGACACCACCGGCATCGTGGTCTTCGCCGCGGTCACCGCCGTCGTGGCCGCCGTCGGCTACCGCGTCATCCACATCCTGGGCCGCGTCGCCAGCGTCGTCTGCGCACTCGCCTTCGTCTATCTGGGCGTCCGGCTGCTCGACCGCGTCGACCTGGGCGCGCTGCTCGGCGACGCGCACTTCTCCCTGCCGATGTTCCTGCTGGCCATGTCGCTGTCCGCGTCCTGGCAGCTCGCCTTCGGACCCTACGTCGCCGACTACTCGCGCTACCTGCCGCGCACGACCAGCACCCGGGCGACGTTCTGGTGGACGCTGTCCGGTTCGGCGCTCGGCTCGCAGTGGTCCATGACGTTCGGCGTGCTGGTGGCGGCGAGCGCCGGGGAGAAGTTCCTCGACGACCAGGTCGGTTACGTCGTCTCGCTCGGCGGCGCCGGGCTGGCCGCGTCGTTCCTGTACTTCGTCATCGCGCTCGGCAAGCTCACCATCAACGTCCTGAACACCTATGGCGGCTTCATGTCCATGGTGACGGGGATCAGCGGCTTCCGCGGACAGCGGACGCTGTCGCCGCGCGGCCGGGCCGGGTACATCGCCGTCATCATGGTGATCGGCACGGCGGTGGCCCTGGCCGGCAAGGACAGCTTCCTCACGTCCTTCAAGGACTTCCTGCTGTTCCTGCTGACGTTCTTCACGCCCTGGTCGGCCGTCAACCTCGTCGACTACTACCTGATCTCCCGCGAGCGCTACGACATCCCCGCCCTCTCCGACCCGCACGGCCGCTACGGCGCCTGGCGCGCGGACGCGCTCATCGTCTACGGGGTCGGCGTCCTCGCCCAACTCCCCTTCCTGGCCACGTCGTTCTACACCGGTCCGCTCGTGGCGCCGCTCGGCGGCGCGGACGTGTCCTGGATCGTCGGACTCGTCGTGCCGGCCACGCTCTACTGGCTGCTGGCGAGGCGCGACACCGCGCACGTGCCGCAGGAGACGATCGCCGGCACGGAGCCCCTGGCGTCATCGCGACCGTGACCGCGTACGCCGCGGCTGCCTCACCGCCTCACCAGTGGACCATCAGGTGGCGGGGGCCGCGCAGCATGGCGTTCTGCCGGTAGGGGGGAGTCTCCTGCGCCCACTGCGCGGAGGCGAGGAGGGGGAGCAGCGCGCCGAGCGCGGTCTCGGCCTCGACGCGGGCGAGCGGAGCGCCGTAGCACAGATGGACGCCGCTGCCGAAGCCCAGGTGCTCGTTGTCCGGGCGGTCGGGGTCGAAGCGGTCCGGGTCGCCGAACCGCCGCGGGTCACGGTTGCCGGAGGCCAGCACCAGGTAGAGCGGGGCGCCTTGGGGGATCATGCTGCCGGCGACCTCGACGTCGACGAGCGGGGTGCGCAGCCGCATCTGCACCGGCGGCTCGTAGCGCAGAAGTTCCTCGACTGCCCGCGGGAGCATGTCGGGTTCGGCGCGCAGCCGGTCGATGTGCTCGGGGTGGCGCAGCAGCGTGAGCGCCCCGTTGGCGATCAGGTTGACCGTGGTCTCGTGTCCCGCGATGAGCAGCAGCGTGGCGGTCACCCCGATTTCCTCGGGGGTGAGCCGCATCGCGGGGTCCGGCTCGTTGATGTAGGCGGAGAGCATGTCGTCGGTCGGGTGGCCGCGGCGCTGTTCGGCGAGGCCGAGCAGGTACTCCCGCGTCTCCTGGCGCGCCTGTCGGCCGGCCCGGAACCGCTCGGCCGACTCCTCCCCCGGCCGGATGTCGACGGCGGTCACCTGTGCTTCGGACCACTCCCGGAACCGCGGCTCGTCCTCGCGCGGCACGCCGAGCAGGCGGCAGATCACCGTGACGGGCAACGGGTAGGCGAAGTCGTCGACGACGTCGACGGGCCGGTCCGCCGGGAAGTCGTCGATCAGCTCCCGGGTGAGCCGTGCGATCTCGCCGCGCATGGAGTCGACCCGGTCGGGGCTGTGCGGCGGGCCGAACGGTCGCATGGCCAGGTCGCGCAGCCGGTGGTGTGCGGGGTCGTCGAGCCGCAGGAACGTCGGGTGCGGTTCGAGCGACGGCGAGTCGGCGTCGAGGTTGCGCTCGTCGGCGCTGATCCGGGGGTCGTGCAGCAGCGCGGCGAGCTGGTGGAAGTCGCCGACGAGGAAGCTGCCGTCCGCCTGGGGCACCACCGGTCCGGCCTCCCGCAGTTCGGCGTAGAGCGGGTAGGGGTCGGGGCGGTTGGCGTAGTCGGCGATGCGTGCCAGGAGGGTGTCGGAGGCCATGACGACTCCTCGGGGTAGGGCGGTGCGTAGGTCAGCCGGTCGGCCGCACCACCATCAGCCGGCGATCGGGCAGGTGACCGGTGAGCGCCACGACGGGTTCGTGGGACACCTCCCTCGGGTCCGGCACGTCGGAGGGGATCGTGACGTCGGCGGTGAGCGCCCGGTCCGAGGCGCCGGGCGGCGGGGGGAACGCGGCCGCGGTCTCGATCAGACGCCCGTAGTAGTCGAGCGACTTGGCCATGTCGACGGTGACCGCGGCGGTGATCCGTCCGTGGTAGCCGTAGGCCACCGTCAGGCGGCCCGCCTCCAGCGAGCCCTGGGCGATGACGATGTGGTCGGAATAAGTGGGCACGCCCACCGACTTGATGTTGTGCCCGAACTGGGCCGACCAGAAGGTCGGCATGATGAGATGCGGGCGCTGCCGGGGCCCCGGGCTGACCATGTTGTGGGCGGCCACCTCGGCTTGGGCGACCGCGTTGCCCCAGTGCTCGAGGGACAGGAACTGATACCCGAACAGCGGGTGCGGGAAGCGGGAGACGTCGCCGGCCGTGAAGACGTCGTCGGTGACGATGCCGTACATGTTGAAGGCCCGGCACCCGGCGTCGCAGGCGACGCCGCGCGGGCCGGCCGCCAGCCCCGACTCCGCCAGCCACTCGACGTTGCGGACCGCTCCGAGGGCCACCACGCACAGGTCCGCCTCGACATGGGCGCCGTCGGACAGGTCCGCCCCGACGAACCGGCCGTCGCCGTCGCCGCGCAGGGCGGTGACCGTCACACCGCAGCGCAGGTCCACGCCGTGCCCGCGGTGCATGAGGGCGGCGAGTTTCGACAGCGTTCCGCCGAGCGCGCCCACCAGCGGCGCGGTGCCGCGTTCGACGACCGTGACGTCCAGCCCCCGCTCCCGGCACGCCGAGGCGATCTCCGAGCCGGTGAAACCGGCCCCCATCACCAGGACCCGGCGCGGCCCGTCGGCCAGGCGCTGCGCCAGCGCCCCGGCCTCGTCGCAGGTGCGCAGGGTGAACACACCGTCCAGCAGCGCCTGTTCCGGGTCGACCCAGGGGCGGGCGCGGGTCCCGGTGGCGATCAGCAGCCGGTCGTACGGCAGCACGTCGCCGTCGGCCAGTCGCACCTTCTTCCCGGCGAGGTCCAGGCCGGTGGCGGCGACCCCGAGCCGCCAGTCCGCGTCCGGGTCGCGGCGCATCGGCAGCGCCGTGCTGTCCGCGGGCACGCCGCCGATCAGGACCTGCTTCGCCAGCGGCGGGCGGTCGTAGGGGGCGTGGGGCTCGTCGCCCACAATGGTGAGCGAGCCGGTGAAGCCCTCCTCGCGCAGCGTCTCCGCAGCTCTCAGCCCGGCGAGCGAGGCCCCGATGATCACGATGCGGCCGTCGTGCGGGTCACTCGGCATCGGCTCTCACCTGTTCGCCGAGGAGGATGGCCTGCACCGGGCAGGAGGCCGCGGCCTGGCGTACGCGCGGCAGTTGGTCGTCGGGCACGGACGGGGAGTACAGCAGCGCCTCGTCCCCGTGCAACTGGAACACCTCGGGCGCGAGGAACACGCATTGCGCGTAGCCCTGACAGCGCGTGAGATCAACGACGATCTGCATTCCCACCGCTCCTTCCGTCACCCGGCGCCCTCCTGGCGTTCCGCCGGAGACGGATGGTCCGCGCCCGGTGGGCGACGGCGCGGAAAGGGGGGCGGTAGTGGACGAGCAGGTAGTCCAGACCAAAGTACCGCCGTGGCTGCCTTCCCGCGCGGGCAGCCGGGCGCGGCGCCGCGGGCGGCAGAGCGTGACCGGTGACCTTGACCTTCGTCTGCGGCGAGGAGAACGACGTCGCGTTCTCCAGCAGCTCGGCCAGCAG
>NZ_JBEYWK010000043.1:0-9058 GCF_040644415.1 Streptomyces sp. NPDC046985 | reverse complement strand
CGGCTCAGCGCCCCCGCTCTGCCGCCGTCGCCGCCCACCCGCATCCGCATCCCCTCGATCCGGGTGAACGCCCCGCTGACCGGCCTGGCCCTGTCGCATCGACCTTTGGTCGTGGCCGTCGATCCGGGCGGCCGCTCACCCCCGCCGGCGGGGCGGGAGGGGGAGGAAGCCGCTGGTACGGGCCGCGTACGCCTCCCAGCCGGGACGTCCCTCCATGTGCTTCTCCAGCAGTCGCTTGCCGCTGCCCTTGATCAGCAACAGGCTCATGACCAGCGGCGACACCACGGAGACGGCGGCGGCCTGGAACCCGGCGTCGCAGGCGACGAGGAACAGCCCCCACCACACGCAGAAGTCGCCGAAGTAGTTGGGGTGCCGGGTCAGGCTCCACAGTCCGCGGTCCATGATCTGCCCGCGGTGGGCGGGGTCGGCCTTGAACCGGGCGAGCTGGGCGTCCCCGACGGCTTCGAAGAAGACGCCCGCCGCCCACAGCGCGGCGCCCGCCCAGGACAGGACGGACAGCGGCGCGGAACCGTACTGGGCGGCCTGCACCGGCAGGGACACCAGCCACACCAGGGCGCCCTGCACCAGGTAGACCTTGCGCAGGGCGTACAGGTTCGGGTGGCCCGGGGCGCGGGCCATCAGCTCCGCGTAGCGCGGGTCCTCGCCGTGGCCGCGGCCTCGGCGGCCTATGTGCACCGCGAGCCGCAGCCCCCACACCACGGTGAGGGCGGTGACCAGGGCGCGGCGGTCCGGGTCGCCCGCGCCCGCCGAGGCCGCGAAGCTCACCAGGGCGACCGCGGCGAAGGCGGCCCCCCAGGCGACGTCGACCACCCGGTGCACCCCTTTGACGAGGGCGACGGCGAACGTCGCCAGCATCAGGGCCAGGGCCGTCGCCGCCGCCCAGCCGAGGTTCGCGCCGAAGCCGGCCCAGGCGAACTGGCTCACCGCTCCTCCAGGTTGCGGTACCAGTCGACCGCCTCCGCCCCGGTCAGCCCGCTGTCGCCCCCGTCGGCGGGGCGGACGGAGAGGATCTGGTCCACGCCCATGCGGCGCTCCTCGAAGGCCAAGGCGCCGCCGACCAGGTAGAGCCGCCACACGCGGGCCGTCTCCTCCCCGGTCAGCCGGACGAACTCCGCCCACCGGTCCTCCAGGGTGCGGCGCCAGGCGTCGACGGTGCGCACGTAGTGCTCGCGCATCGACTCGACCGAACGCACCTCCAGGCCGGCGCCCTCCAGCAGGCCCACCGTGTCGCCGACCGGCCGCATGTGCATGTCGGGGGCGATGTACGCCTCGATGAAGGCGCCGCCGCCCGGCGCGTGCGCGCCCCGGGACATCTGCTGCACCAGGACCCGGCCGCGCGGGCGGACGTGCCGGTGCAGGGCGGCGGCGAACGCCGGGTACTCGGCGTCGCCGACGTGCTCGCCCATCTCCACGGTGGCGACGGCGTCGTAGCCGGCGCCGCTGATGTCCCGGTAGTCCTGGCACACCACCTCCACCCGGTCCTCCAGCCCTCGCGCGCGCACCTGCTCCCGTACGTGGGCGGCCTGTTCGCGGGCCAGGGTGACCGCGGTGACCCGCGCCTTGTGCTGTTCGGCCGCGTACAGGGTCAGCGAGCCCCAGCCGCAGCCGATGTCGAGCAGGCGGGCGCCGGGGGTGAGGCCGAGCTTGCGGCAGATCAGCTCCAGCTTGGCGCGCTGGGCGTCGGCGGGGTCGGCGCCGGGGTCCTCGCTCGTCCAGTAGCCGCAGGAGTAGGCCATGGTGTCGTCGAGCAGCAGCCGGTAGAAGTCGTTGGACAGGTCGTAGTGGTGGCTGATCGCCGCGCGGTCGCGGGCCCGGCTGTGCAGGCCGCCGCGGAGCCGGGCCTGGCTGTCCGGCACGGGCGGGCGGGGGCCGACGGCGCCGAGCCGCACGGCCGCGGCGACCGCACGGGCGCGTGCGGCCGGGGTGAGCTTCGGGGCGTGCAGTCCGCGTTCGCGGGCGGCGGACCACAGGGTGCGCAGGCCCTGCGCGAGGTCGCCCTCCACGTCGATCTCACCGGTCACATAGGCCTGGGCCAGACCGAGTTCGCCGGGCTGCCAGAGCAGCCGGCGCAGCGCCCGACGGGATCGGACGACGACCACGGGGGCGCCGACCGGGCCGGTCTCGCTGCCGTCCCAGGCGCGCAGTCGTACCGGCAGCGGGCCGCCGATCCCGTCCTCGGCGAGTGCGGCGATCCGGTGGGCGGCTCCGGTCCGGGCCGAAGCGCGGTTCGCGGGGCGGGTGGCACTCATGCGGCCGAGTCCTCCTTGGTGAGCAGGAAGTGCTGTACGTCGAGATAGCCGGAGCGGAAGCCGGCCTCGGAGTAGGCGAGGTAGAACGTCCACAGGCGCCGGAAGGTCTCGTCGAAGCCGAGGGCGGCCACCTCGTCGGCGCGCTCGGTGAACCGCTCCCGCCACAGGCGCAGCGTCTCCGCGTAGTGCGCCCCGAAGTCGTCCCGTCCGGCGACGGTCAGCCCGGTGCAGTCGCGCACAGTGTCCTCGACGGCTCGCACGGAGGGGATCATGCCGCCGGGGAAGACGTACTTCTGGATCCAGGTGTGGGTGTCGCGGCTGGCCAGCATCCGGTCGTGCGGCATGGTGATGGCCTGGAGGGCGACCCGGCCGCCGGGCGCCAGGCGCTCGTCGAGGGTGCGGAAGTACACCGGCCAGAACTCCGCGCCGACGGCCTCGATCATCTCCACGCTGACCACCGCGTCATACGTGCCGCGGGCCTCGCGGTAGTCGCACAGCTCGATGGAGACCCGGTCGGCGAGTCCGGCGGCGCGCACTCGTTCCAGGGCGAGTTCGCGCTGTTCCCGGGAGAGGGTGAGCGAGGTGACGTGCGCGCCGCGGGCGGCGGCGCGCAGGGCGAGTTCTCCCCAGCCGGTGCCGATCTCCAGCAGCCGTGTGCCCTCGCCCACGGCGGCCAGGTCGAGCAGCCGGTCGATCTTGCGGTGCTGGGCGGCGGGCAGCAGCGACGGCTCGGCCGGGAAGCCGCGGAAGACGGCGGCGGAGTAGGTGAGCGTCTCGTCCAGGAAGAGGGAGAACAGGTCGTTGGACAGGTCGTAGTGGCGGCTGATGTTGTCGCGCGCGCCGTCGGGGGTGTTGCGCTGGGCGGACGGCTGGCGCTGCGCCCACACGCCGCGCAGCCGTTGCAGCGGCGCCGGGATCAGGTCGGCCGCGTGGGCGGCGAGCACGCTGAGGGCGCCGACCAGGTCCGGGGCGTCCCACTCCCCCGCCATGTAGGACTCGCCGAAGCCGATGAGCCCCTGCGCGCCGATGCGGGCGTGGAAGGCCCGCGGGTCGTGCACTTCTATCAGCGGGCCGCCGAGGCCGAGCGTGGCGCCGTCCGCGAAGCGCACGCGCAGCGGAAGGCGGCGCAGGGCGTGCCGGACGACGGACGCGGCGACCGCCCGCACGGGCCAGGCCGTCGGGGGGACGGCGGCGACGTCGGGCCAGCGGACGGGGTCGGCGGTGGCCGCGGGGCGCACGGCGGGCGCCAGGCGGGCGGTGGGGCAGGGCTGAGCTGTGGTCATTGAGCACTCTCCGGGGTGCGGTGGCCAGGGCGCGGCTGCACCGGCAGGCCCCTCAGATACAGGCGGATGCCGTGGAAGCGGATGGCGGCCGACACCGCGAGGGTCGACCAGGGCCGGCGCAGCGCCAGGCGCAGCAGGGCGGGGGCCGTGGCCTCGCGCCGGACGCCGTGGACGGTGGCCGTGAACGGCGGGCTGCCGGGCCGTTCGAGGGTCAGGGACAGGTGGAGGCGCTCGCCGGGCAGCGGGAGCCGCATCTGGTACTGGCCGTCCACCGGGAAGAAGGGCGAGACGTAGAACTCCTTGGCGACGGTGGCGGCGCCGGACGGGTCGGTGTGCAAGAGGTAGGCGTGCCGTTGCCCGTAGGTGTTGTGGACCTCGGCGACCACGCAGCGGGGGGCGCCGTCCAGGTCGTGGCACCAGTAGAGGGTCAGCGGGTTGAAGACGTGGCCGAGCACCCGCGCGTGCGCGAGCATCACCACCCGGCCGCCCCGCAGGTCGATGCCGTGCTCGGCGAGGAACCCGTCGAGGGCGGCGCGCAGGGAGGGGGCCCGTCCGGTGAAGTGGTCGCCGGCCCGGAACCGGGCGAGCGGACGCAGCGGGCGCGGCAGCACGGGGAGGCGGTCGAGGTCGACCAGCCACATGTAGGTACGGTGCCGCAGGGCGTAGCGGGTCGGCGCCCGTCGCGTGTGGTGGACGGTGCACGGGTAGAGGGCGGGCAGGCGGGGCGTCTGGTCCTGCGGCTGCGTCACCAGCGCACCCCCAGCGCGGCGGCGGCCTCCACTCCGCTGCGGCAGCCGTCCTCGTGGAAGCCCCATCCGTGGTAGGCGCCCGCGAACGCGGTGACGGAGGTGACGAGTTCGGGCAGGCGGCGCTGTGCGGCGAGCGACTCAGGCGTATAGACGGGGTGTTCGTAGGTCATGCGGGCCAGCACCCGGTCCGGGTCGACGCGGTCCTCGCCGCCGAGGGTGACGACATAGGTCTGGGCGGCGTCCAGGCGTTGCAGCCGGTTCATGTCGTAGCTGACCCGGACCCGGCCGGAGTCGGCGCCGCAGGAGGGCATCAGGTAGTTCCAGGAGGCGCGGGCGCCGCGCGCGCGGGGCAGCAGGCCGGTGTCGGTGTGCAGCAGGGTGGAGTTGCGGGAGTAGCGGAAGGCGCCCAGCACCTCCTTCTCCTGCGGGGTCGCGTCCGCCAGCAGGCGCAGCGCCTGGTCGGGGTGGACGGCGACGACGACGTGGTCGTAGGAGGCGGTGGTCCCGTCCTGCGCGGTCACCTCCGCGCCGTCCGGGCGCCGTCGCACGGACCGGACCGGGGTGGCGGTGCGCACCTCGTGCAGACCGGCCGCGATCCGGTCGACGTAGGAGCGCGAGCCGCCCGTGACGGTCCGCCAGACCGGTGAGCCGGTCACCGCGAGCATGCCGTGGTGGTCGAGGAACCGGAAGAGGTAGGCGGCCGGGTAGCGCAGGGCGGTCTCGGCGTCGCAGGACCACACCGCGGACACCAGCGGGGTCATGAAGTGGCTGCGGAAGTAGGGGGAGAAGCCCTCCCGGTCGAGGAACCGGCCGAGGGTGAGCGTGTCGTCGGCGCCCGCCTCGTCGAGCAGCCGGCGGGCGCCGCGGTGGAAGGCGGGGACCTCGGCCAGCATGCGCAGGTAGGCGCCGCGCAGCGCGTTGCGGGGCTGGGCGAACAGACCTCGCGGGCCGCGGGCGCCCGCGTACTCCAGTCCGCAGCCCTCGCACCGCACCGACATGCTCATCTCCGACTCCTGCGTGGCGACGCCGAGTTCGCCGAGCAGGCGGAGCAGGTTCGGGTAGGTGCGGGGGTTGTGCACGATGAAACCGCTGTCGACGCGGTGGGTGCGGCCGTCGGGTGAGGCGAGGTCGTGGGTGTGGGCGTGTCCGCCGAGCCGGTCGTCGGCCTCGTAGAGGGTGACGTGGTGGGCGCGGGCGAGGATGTGCGCGGCGGTCAGGCCGGCGACTCCGCTCCCCACGACGGCGGTTCGGCGCACGGCGTCGCGAGACGGTGTCCCCCCGGACGGTGCTTGCATTGCTCTTTCCCTCCCAGTGGAGCGGTGCCATATGCGGGCGGAGCCGGTCCGCCGCCGCGGGGCGGGGCGGACCGGCCCGTAGCCGGATACCCGCCGAGTCCTGTACGACGAACCGGCGGAGCGCGGAACTGTCAGCTCTTGGGCATGAGGACGCTGTCGATGATGTACACGGTGGCGTTGGCGGTCTTGACGTTGCCGCAGACCACCTTCGCGGAACCGTTGACGGTGTACGACTCGCCCGAGCCCGACGTCATGATCTTCGACTTCTCCAGCGTCTCGTAGGAGCCGCTCTTGAGGTCCATCGGAGTCAGCTTCTTGCCCACCACATGGTAGGTGAGGATCTTGGTGAGCTGGGCCTTGTCGTTGAGGACCTTGTTCAGGGTCGCCTTGGGGATCTTGGCGAAGGCGTCGTTGGTCGGCGCGAACACCGTGACGTTCTGGGCGTTGTTGAGCGTGTCGACCAGGCCGGCCTTCTTCACGGCGGTCACCAGCGTGGACAGCGCCGGGTTGTGGGAGGCGGCGGTGGCCACCGGGTCCTTGGACATGCCGTCGAAGGAGCCGGAACCGCTCGTGGGGACGGAGGAACAGGCCGGCCCGAAGGGCTGGTCCATGCCGCTGCCGCTCGCGCTGCTGGGGGTGTCCATGCCGGTGCTGCTCGGCGTCGCGGACATGGACGCCTTGCCCGCCGTGTCGGACGACGCGGAGTCGTTGCTGCTGCCGGAGCACGCGGTCAGCACCAGCGGCAGGGCCGCGGCGACGGAGAAGATCCCTGCGGTACGGCGGATGCGGGTGTTCACGTTGTTTCCTCCTGTTGCGGTGTGCAGCACGACGCTGCGGGGACGAGGGGGCTCCGTCGCGGGTACGGGGCGCGCCGGCCGTCTTCGGCGGTCAGTCGACGGTCACGACCACGGAGTGCCATCCGGTGGCGCCGTCGGGGATGGTGCGGACGCGATCGGCGGTCTGCACCCGGCCGGTGCGGTCGGTGGCGCGCACGGTGAGGGTGTGCGCGCCCTTCGTGGCGTCCCAGGGGATGGACCACTGGCGCCAGGTGTCTCTGCTGTCCTCGGCGGCCAGTCGCGCCTGCCGCCACGGGCCGTCGTCGACGCGCACCTCGACTCTGTCGATGCCCCGGTGCTGGGCCCAGGCGACGCCGGCCACCATCACGGGGCCGCTGCGCGGCCGCGCGAACGGCTTGGGGGTGTCGATCCGGGACCCGGTCTTGATGGGCGCCTTGCGCGCCCAGCCACGCTTGACCCAGTAGGGGTCGTAGGCGTGGAAGTCGGTCAGCTCGATCTCCTGGATCCATTTGCAGGCGGAGACGTAGCCGTACAGTCCGGGCACGACCATCCGGACGGGGAAGCCGTGCGCGAAGGGCAGCGGCTCGCCGTTCATGCCGAGGGCGAGCATCGCGTCGCGGCCGTCCAGCACGTCCTCGACCGGGGTGCCGATCGTCATGCCGTCCACGGACCGCGACACCATCTGGTCGGCCGGGCCCCCTCGGGAGGGCGCCCGCACGCCGCACTCGGCGAGGAGGTCGGCCAGCCGTACGCCGGTCCAGCGGGCGTTGCCGACGTAGGGGCCGCCGACCTCGTTCGAGACGCAGGTGAGGGTGATGTCCCGTTCCACCAGCTCCCGGCGCAGCAGGTCGTCGAAGGAGAAGACGGCAGGACGGCGCACCCCCTTGCCGTGCACGCGCAGCCGCCACTTCGAGGCGTCCACCCGGGGCACCACGAGGGCGGTGTCCACCCGGTAGAAGTCGTCGTTCGGGGTGACGAAGCTGCTCAGCCCGGCGATCCGCGGTCCGGCCCCGGCCGGAACCGGGTGGGCCGGGGATCCGGGCCGCGGCAGCACGATGCGGTCGCGCGAGGCGGCCGCGTCCTTGCCGCGGGCCCCGGTCAGCGAGCGGCCCGCCGCTCCCACGCCGGCGGAGGCGGCCGCGGCCGCGGTGGCGGCCAGGACGAAGCCCCTGCGGTCCCAGTCCGCCCTCGGGGCCGCCCCGTCGCCGGGCGCGGGAGAAGACGCCGGGGAGGCGTCGGGGCGAGCGGGGTCGGACGCGGGAGGAGACTCCGGGGAGGCGTCGGGGCGTGCGGGCTCGGGCGGCGCCTCGCCCCGCGGCCGCGCCGCGCGCAGGCGGCCGACAAGGACGTACAGGAGCAGCGCACCGGCGACCGCTCCGACCAGGGAGGGCAGCGCGTCGACCAAGCCGATCGTGTCCGGGCGACCGGTGGCGGCGACCGCTCCGACGATTCCGAAGAGAAGGACCCCGGCGGCTCCGACCCGCCGGTGCCGCGTCGCCGCCGCACCCAGCGCCAGGGCCAGCAGGACGAGCACGGCCAGGATGCCGAGCTGGAGCACGAACTTGTCGTCGGAGCCGAACCGGCGGATCGCCCAGTCCTTCACCGCGGCGGGTGTGCGGTCGATGGCCGCACCTCCCACCGCGACGACCGGACTCGACTGCGGGCGTACGCCCGCCGCCGCCAGTTCGGCCACCGCCAGCGCGGCGAACCCGGCCAGCACCCCGCTCAGCGCACCCAGCGCCGGGATGATGGGGCTCCGCGATCGATGGTCCTTCTCTTCGTCCCTCACGGGAGGAATCCGGGGCTGCGGACGGGGTGGATTGGTCGATCCCCCGATCAAGTGAAAATTCTCCGTCCGGGCGTCGGCGCGGCCTGCGGTGACGTACTAGTGCGTGTCGCGGCACTGGCCGCCCGGTCCGCCGTACGGCGCGAGCGTGCCCGGTCCGCCGCACCGCGCGAGCGTGCCCGTGCCGGCGTCCACCCGGTCTCGCCGCCGGGACGTCGCACGGGCACGGACACGCGTCGTCAGCGCCGGTGCCTGGCGGCATTGCGCAGTCCGACCATGCGCAGGATCTTGATCTCGCGCATCAGCCCGGGGATCTCGCTGACCAGCAGGGCGAGCACCAGCCCGCCGATCACCAGGCCCTCCGCCTTCAGCACCTGCTTGGCTCTCATCGCCGTTCCTTCCCGGTCGTGCTCTGTGGTGCCCCCGCGGACCTCCCTCGCGCCCGGCGCCGCGCCGCGGCCGGGTCGGTCGCGGCCGCCCACCCGCGCCGTCCCGGCCGCGGCGTGCCGTCCGCGCCGGGTCGCACCGTCCCGTCCGGTCGCGCCGTCCCGTCCGGTCGTCAGCCGGGCGGGATGTTCGGCATGCTGTCCAGGATCGCGTCGTGCTTCTTGCAGTCGACGCCGGTGGACCGCCGGGCGTCGGCGGTGCCGTCCTCGTGGTGTCCCCGCTGCCGTTCGCAAGGGCCTTCGTTGCCCTGGTGCAGTCCGGCGACGTGCGTCGGAGTGTCGGGCTTCACGGCGGGCTTGCCGACTCTGATGCTGCCCATGATCCGCTCCTTCACTGTCCGTAGGTGGGGGTGTGGGTGGTGGTGAGGGTTCTGCCGTTGCCGAGGTACATGTGGACGCCGCAGGGGAGGCAGGGGTCGAAGCTGCGGACGG
>NZ_JBEYWK010000042.1:0-19277 GCF_040644415.1 Streptomyces sp. NPDC046985 | reverse complement strand
ATCCGACACCTGGCCCGCCACACCCCCCCCCCCCACCCCGCCCCGCCGCCCCCCCCCCGCCCGCCCCCGCCGCCCCCCCCCCCCCCCGGCCCCCCCCCCCCCGGGGGGGGGGGCCCCGGCCGCACGTGCGGCCGGCCGACGGCGCCTCCTACGACGCTGCGCCCGCCGAGCGGCTGCCGCCGCCGTCCTCCTGCGGTGGACTGCGCCGAGGCCCCGCAGAACGCGCCGCTGCCGCCCCTGGAGCGGGCGCTGGACGTCGCGGAGCGGCCCGGCGCCCGTCTGTGCTCCCTGTGCGGCGCAGCACAGGAGCTGGACTCCGTGCTGCGCGGCTTCGACCGCATCGACGGCGGCTGATCTCCACTCTTACGGGTGGGGGCGCCCTGGAATCGATCCCTCCCACGGGCACGGTCGGTTCGTCCGCATCTCGGCTGGGCGCGAGCGCTCTCTGGTCGGGCAGGCTCGGATGGAGCTGACCTGTACCGCCGCTCTGACCGACAGCGGCAGCAGCCTGGACGTGTTCTTCGACGTCGCCATCTGGACGGCTGGCCGGAAAGTCACGAGTGACCTCTGGGTACAGGCATGCTACGAGGCGGTGCATGCCCCTCCTGGCGAACGCGTTGCCAGCGCTCACCGACAGCCTGCTTGGCTCCGCACCGCTTCCTCCGCCCCCTGCTGAACTCCACATCAGCAGCCCTGTGGACGCGCAGTTGGGGCTGGCGAACTGTCTGGACACCGACGTGCTCGGCTCCCGCACTGGCGCCGGCGCGCTGCGCCCCGCCAGTGAGTACCTGCCCGAAGACGTTGTGAGCCGCGGAGACCTTGCCGCTGCCGTTGCCGAGACGCTGCGAGACATCGCGCTCGACTGGCGGTACCTGCACCCTGAGCTTCCGATGCTCGAGATCTGCATGTGTGTCGCCCCGCACCAGACGAACGGTGCGGGCGACACGGACGCCCGTGGCGGCGGATCGCCCGCAGTTGCGCACCGGCCGCCCCCTTCGGACCCGCGAACGGGGCCTGGACTACAGCGCGATCTGGATGTGCTCCACGTCGGTGGACTCCACGCCCAGGCCGCTCGTGCGGGTGTCGTCGGCGCGGAAGCACATCCGGGCGAGGCCGTCGGCGGCGATTTGCTGGAGCTGCTGCCCGGTGGCGCCCTGGGCGTTGACGGCGGTGAGCTGGCCGTGGTTCGCGTCGCGGGAGGGCGACCGGGTGTGGGTGAGCGCGTCGACGACCAGGCGCGACGCGGCGACGCTCTCGCCTCCTCCTCCGGCTTCGCCGCCGGCTGACGGCGTCCGGTCCTGGCGAACGGCATCGTCGGAACCGGCGCCCCGCCTGCGGGGCGACCCTCCTACCGGACGCTGCGGTCGTCGCCGTCGCGCAGGGAGCGGATCATGCTCCGCAGGCTCCGGAACGCGGCCGACTGCTCGGTGCGGGTCATGCCGGCCAGCATGCTCACTTCGACGGAGCGGACCGCCGCGCTCGCCTCCTCAAGGCTCTTTCGGCCGCGAGGGGTGAGCCGTGCGGGCAGGGCCTTCCCGACGGGCGCCTCGGCGGGCCGGGTCACGCAGCCGTCCCGCTCCAGCGCTTGGAGCAGCACGTTCATCGACTGCCGTGTCACGAATGCGCCGCGCGCCAGCTCGGAGTTCGACAAGCCCGGCCGCTGGGCCAGCAGCTCGAGGCAGGAGTAGTGCGTCACGCTCATCCCGAGCGGCCGCAGCACCTCCTCCATGGCCGCGCGCAGGACGCTCGAAGCCTCTTTCAGCAGGTAGCCCAGTGACGTCTCCAGGTCGACGCCGTCGCCGCCCTGACCGCTTTGACTCATGTCAGTATTCTGACATACGGTTCTCGTGTCAGGAATCTGACACGAGGAAGAGGAGCTTCATCATGCCCGCCACCGGCCCCGACTTCGTCTCGCTCCAGGTACGCGACCTCGACGCCTCGCAGGCGTTCTACGAGCAGTACCTCGGCCTCGTCCGGTCGCAGGCCGGACCTCCGCACGCCGTCGTCTTCGAGACGAAGCCGATCGCGTTCGCACTCCGCGAGGTCGTTCCCGGCGCCGATCTGGCGTCCGTCGCCCAGCCCGGCGTCGGCGTCGCGATCTGGCTGCACGCCACCGACGTCCAGGCCGTCCACGACGCCCTGGCCGCCGACGGTCACACCGTCGTCTCCGCGCCGGTCGACGGCCCCTTCGGCCGGACGTTCGCCTTCGCCGACCCCGACGGCTACCACATCACCCTGCACGACCGCGCCTGACCGGCCGAGCGCATCCGACCGGAACCTCCGACCGACCTGCCGACCGGCCCGGCCCGGCGTCGCGGCGTCACGGCGGCAGCGGTCATCGGCTCGAGGGGACGGCGCCGCCACCCGGAGACCGCGTGTCATGCGGGCGGGCCGACGGCGGCCCTGACTCGCCTTCGGATCGACTTCCGTCTGCCGCGTCCGTCGCGGGCGAAGCGCGGAAGCCCGCGCTGACGCCTTCCGCACCTCGTTCGGGGGCCGCCCGCCCATCCTGGACGAGGCGGCTGAAGCCCCTGGAGCACGGCCGGCGACGGCTCGGTCTTCGCCGACGTCGCCCTCGCGGGCCGACCGTGACGTCCGCGACCCTGCAGATCGCCCGCGAGGAAGCCCGGCGCCGCGCTACGGGCGCCGGCAGACTCTTAAGAGAAGACGCGCATGCGACTCAACAAGGCCGGGGCTTCCGTCCTGGCCACCATGGCCGTCGCCGCAGCCGTGCTCGCCACTCCCGCAACGGCGCAGGCCGCCGAGCAGAACTGGAGTGCTTTGCTATGTCACGAGCACGATGACGATGCTGGCGATCACTAGGATACTCGCTCCCAGCACGTACCATCCAGACCGAGGATTTCTATCCGCACGCCCAGGTTTGGTACTCAGCACTGCGGCGATCATTGCCGCGAGTGAAATCATCAGTGCTGCGTATCCTATGTTCACACTAACAACCGTCCGCGTCTGAGAAGAGACACGCTCCTGCACCGGCAAGACCGGCAATTCCTGTCGTCAAACTGATCCCTCCAAAAATTTCTGCCGCCGTGGAAGCCTCAAGACCGATCGGCAGGTGCGCGCTGATTCCTCCGGTCAATACGCTCACCGCCGCCAAACCGAAGAGGGCGTATTCGGCGCCCGAGTTTGAAAGTCCGGTGGAGTCGAGGCGGTTGACGGGATCGCCGGTGGCATAGGCGTAGGCGTTGCTCTCCTTGCCGCTGGGGTCGGTTTGGGTGAAGCGGCCGAGGGTGGGGCCGTCGTAGCGGGCGCCCGTCTTGTACAGGCCGGTCGGGCCGCGGTAGGCGCCGGCGTAGCCGAAGGGCTGGTCGACGGGGGCGGTGTTCGTAGAGCGTGCGCTGCCGATGGGGTCGTACTCCCAGCGGTCCTGCTTGGCGCCGGTGTCGTCGACGAGGACGGACGGGGCGCCCTTGTCGTCGGCGACGTAGCAGTACGGATTGCCGCCGCGCGTCATGCCGATGAGTGTGCCCGCGGGGTCGCGGACGAATCCCGTGCTGGTGGTGCTGTCGGTGGTGGTGGAGATGCCTTCGGGGCCCTGGTCGACGCGGGTGGAGCCGGCGGTGAGGCGGTCGGAGTTGTCGGTGCCGGCGTAGGTGTAGTGGTGGTCGGCTCCGCCGGCGGTGAGGGCGGTGAGCTGGTTGAAGTCGTTGCAGGTCTCGCCGCCGAGAGCTCGTTGCCGTTCTTGTCGCAGGACCAGCCGGTGGTGTCGCCGCTCACGGCGGTGATCTGGCTGGCCGCGTTGTAGGTGTAGCTGGTCAGGCCGCTGCTGGCGGAGGAGGCGGTGGTGGAGGTGGCGGTGAGGTCGCCGGCCTTGTCGTGGCAATACAGCCAGGAGGCGCTCTGCGTGGAGCCGGCGTTCTCCTGGGCGTAGCTGAGGCGGGACTGGCTGTCGTAGGTGTAAGACATCGTCTTGCCCGCGCCGGGGTCGGTGCGGGTCTGGATCTGCTCGGTGTCCGTGCCGTCCGAGAGCTGGTGGCTGTAGTCATAGGTGACCAGCGTGCCTGCCGTCGTGGTGGCCTCGATCTGGGTGGGGCGGTCGGCGTTGTCCCACTGGGCTCTCTGGGTGGCGCCGCCGGGGAGTTCGGTGGCGGTGCGGTTGGTATACGCAGTGGTCACGCCGCGTCCGTCGGTGACGGTGGCGGGGCGGCCGAGCGCGTCGTAGGCGTACGCGGTGGCGCCCAGCGGCGTAGGGGTGTGGTTTTGCTGAGGTTGCCCTGGCCGTCGTAGGCGTACGAGGTCTTGTTGCCGTCGGCGTCGGTGGAGGTGCGGCGCTGGCTGCCGAAGCCGCCGCAGTCCGCAACGGCGTCGTCGCCTTGGGAGCCGTAGGACAGTTTCGCCCCGTCGGATCCGGGGGTGGTGTCCTGGGAGGACATCAGGTTTCCGGAGGTGTCGTAACCGTAGGAGGTCTTCTTGCCGGAGGGGGTGGTCAGGCTGGAGGGCAGGTCGGCCCCGGAGTGTGTGCTGTAGGCGCCGAGGGCGGTGGTGGCGCCGGTGGGCAGTTTCGCCGAGGTGAGGTTGTCGCTGGAGTCCCAGCCGAAGGTGGTGGTGTTCTGCGAACCGGCGCCCTGGGCGTTGACGACCGTGAGCTGGTTGCGGTTCGCGTCGTGGGAGGTCGACCGCGTGTGGGTGAGCGGGTCGACGACCTTGGTGACCTGGCCGAAGCGGTTCTCCTCGGCGGTCCTGCCGCCCTGGGCCCGCAAGTCCCCGAAGATCGGCGAAGTGCTGCCCCTGCTCTGCCTGCATGGATTGTCCTCCGGTGACTTCGTGCCCGCGCTCGAGCAGTTCCTGGGCAGCTCGGCCGGTCTCTCGCCGGCCACCGTCACCCGCCTCACCGCCCAGTGGCAGGCGGACCACAAAGCATTCGGCGAGCGCGCTCTGGCCGGCAGCGACTACATCCACGTCTGGGCCGACGGCATCCGCCTGCGCATTCGTCTGGCCGAGGCGAAGTTTTGCGTCCTGTTGCACATGGGCGTACGCGCCGACGGCGCCGAGGAACTGATCGCAATGGCCGACGGCTACCGCGAGTCCGCCGAATCCTGGGCCGATCTCCTGCGGGACTGCGCCCGCCGCGGCATGCGCGCGCCCGTCCTCGCCGTCGGCGACGGCGCGCTCGGCTTCTGGAAGGCTCTGGCCGAAGTCTCTCCCGCCGCCCGGCATCAGAGGTGCTGGGTTCACAGAACGGCCAATGTGGTCAACACGCTGCCGAAGTCGGCCCAGCCAGGCGCCCGCAAGGCTCTGCAGGACATCTGCAACGCCGAGGACCGCGACCACTGCGGACCAAGGTCACCACAGGCGTCGGAAGCGCGGCCGCCGCCCTGGCCATGGTGTTCAAGCTCGTCGAATCCGCTCAGGCCCGCCGGCGAGCGGTGAACGCACCCCGCCTCCTCGCCCTGGTCCGGGCTGGAGCCCATTTCGAACGTGGCATGCCGATAGAGCGATCTGAGACGATCGCCGCGTGACGAGCCACCGCGATATCAGCGCAACGCCCCGTCGACAGCCGGGCGAACCCCACCGGCTAGACCTGGCTGATTCATCTGTCCTGCGGCATCTGTGGGAACTTCAGCGCGCCGCCTACGCCGTGGAGGCCGAACTCATCGGATTCGACGGCATCCCGCCACTGCACGAAACCCTTCAGGAGCTGTGCGGCTGCACCGAGTCCTTCCTCGGGGTGTCCGACGAGATCGGTTTGGCCGGAGCAGTGTCCTGGACCCGACTGCACGACGGCGCCCTGGACATCTGCCGACTCGTGGTGCATCCGCGCGCACATCGCCGCGGCATCGCCACAGCGCTGCTCAACAGTCTGGACGTCATGGAACCCGCAGACGTGACCCTGGTCTCCACCGGAACCGCCAACCAGCCCGCGCTCGCTCTCTACCGAAAGCGCGGATTCACCCCCACCAGCAGACGTCAGATTGCGCCCGGCGTCACGGTCACACTGCTGGAACGCAAGACCGACGACTCACCCGACAGACTGCCAATCCAAAAGTCTTGACAATTACTCCTGGACCGGACACAGCGCATCGCAGACTTGGAGACGCGGCTCAACCATCTGGATGCCGACCGCATCGCGGAAAGGAAGTGGGCGGATGAGCTTGCACGTGCGCATCCGGATGTCTCCGGCCTTCTCCAGGAGCGCAACGCGCTCCATCTGGAGGTCGAGCGACTTGGAGCGGCCCTCTTTGAAGCACAGGCCCAGCGTGCTGCGGCAGAGGGCCGCTGCGATCTGCTCGAACGCCAACTTGAGGCAGTTGAGCAGGCCGCAGCGGCTGCGCTGCCAACGAGGGCGCAGGACATGCCCAAGATCCTTATTGTCGACGATCAGCCAGACGACCTGCTGGCGATGACCGCGGTTCTGGCGACACTCGAGCAAGAGCTCGTCACTGTCTCCTCGGGCCGAGAGGCCCTCAAAGCTCTGCTCCATCACGACGACTTCGCCGTCATCATCATGGATGTGCAGATGCCGGAGATGGACGGCTACAAGACCTGTGCTCACATCAAACGCCGCCCGAGGACCCGAGACGTCCCCATCATCTTCCTGACTGCGACGGGCACTGGAGCCGAGCACTCAGCCCGCGGATACGCTGCCGGCGCCGTCGAGTACATCAGCAAGCCCTTCGACCCGTGGGCTCTGCGCGCCGAAGTCGCCGTTTTCACCTCTATCCACCTGGAGCGTCGTAGCGGGCCAGTGATCAGCCAGTACGGGATCATCCGCCGGCCTCGCGCAGGCGGCGCCACGTGCATGCCTGCGGGGGCTGGACCTGGTGGTTCGCCCTGGCGGCGCATGGGGCGGTGCCAGGCGTTGCGGGCGACCGGCTGTGATCCGCTGCTCGGAGATGATGGGGGCAAGCGGCACCACCCGTTGCTGGCCGGCGAAGGGGCTGGCCGCTTCGCTCCTGGTGCGGGCTGGTAGGTGAGGACTCCGCGGCCGGGCTCGTCGGCGGGGTCGACCTGGGGGGCGCCGGGGTCGCCGTGCCAGTGTCCGCCGCGGTCTTGGAAGGCGTAGACGACGGTCATGCTGAGCTTGCGGCCGTTCGGATACGTGGCCGGCCGACCGCGGTGGCGGCGGAGGAGTGGTTCGCTGACGCCGCATGCGAGTGCTTCGTCGGTGAGGAGACCTTCTCGATGACGAGCAGTCTTTGGGCTGCGGCGCGCTGTAGTCGGCGCCGAGCTGTGAGCAGATCGTCAGAAGCAGCCGTCAGGCTGTGCACGTGAGGGACGCGTACGTGCGGTTATGTCTGGGCGGGCGCCAAGGGCTGACCGGCGATCCGTAGCCGCTCTGCCAGCACCTGGCGCCGGATGTCCTGGGGCAGGCGTCGGCCCTTCGGTGTCCCGTCGGCATCGCGAACCGCGGCAAGCAGCCGGCGGCCGGTGGCCGGATCAGCGGGTCCGATATCGGCTGCGGCGAACCTGGTGCGCAGCACGCGCAGCAGACTTGGGGCGTCGGGCCCGAACAGGACGGCGCAGATTCCTGTAGCCGTTGTCGCGAGCACCAGTGGCCCGAGCGAGCTGTCGGCGCCGATGTGCTGGACCCGCTCGCCCCGTCCCCGGTTGCGGAACGCGGTGGGCGTCATGCCCAGCAGGTCGCGGGCCAAGGCGTAGAAGGCGCCGCTGGAGTTGAAGCCCGCCTGGTAGATCGCCTCGGTGATGGTCCTGGCGCGAACGAGTTCTTCGCGTAGCCGCTCGGTACGGCAGGCGTCAGCGTACGCCTTGGGCGTGATGCCCATCAGGGCGGCGAAGACCCGGTGAAAGTGGAAGCGGCTAAGCCCGGTGGCTTCCGCCAGTTCGCTCAGACAGGGGGCTGGGCCCGACAGTTCCATCATCTGGCAGGACCGCACCACTGCCGCTGCCTGTGGATCCTGCGGCTCTCGGTCCGGGAGGCAGCGTCGGCATGGCCGGAAACCGGCCTGCTCGGCCGCCATCAGGTCGCCGAAGAAGACGATGTTGGCGCGGCGGGCGTGCCGGGACCCGCAAGAGGGCCGGCTGTAAGTGCCAGTGGTCAGCACCGAGTACCAGAAGGCGCCGTCGGCCTGCGGGTCGCGCCGCAGCACGGCGTGCCAGCGGGACTCGTCGTCAGGGAATTCCCGGCATCGGTCCAGGCTGGCTCCCGTCGCGTACGGCGGAAGTCGGCGTTCGGCCAGGTGTGCGTGCACCGCCGCGTGTGCTGTCCCGTCCCACACCGCGCTCACTTCTCCCCCGTTTCTCCAGGTAGGGCTGGTCGATGGCATAGCGACACGGCAGTCCGCGAGGGGCGATAGCTGAGCACGTGGTCGCAGAGGACGGAGCTCGGTCCCTTTGAGCACCACGCCGCCCCGCCGGGTACCGACGTGTGAGTCGTCTTGGGTGGCCGGGTTCGCGATGCAGCCGTGGATCGACTGCGTCGGCGGAGATCAGCGGACGGCCTTCGGCCTGGCCCGTGGTGACCGGCCGGGGTCCGGCCGTGGAGGGGGGCCGCAGTCACCTTGAGTCCGGCCTTCACCGTGTTCGACTACTTGGTGCGCCCGTTTGCCCGGTCAGTCTTGCAGCCAGGGCCTCAGGACTTGCACAGAGCCGCTACAGGTAAGCGGAATGCTTATTCCGCATTGCGCACCGCTCTCGGCCGAGCACCGGACCGGCGGTTCGGGAGCAACAACTGGAGCGCCGCCGCTGGCCTGCCGTGCATACCGTCTGCGGTGCAGGTCCTCGTGCTGGAGCCGGGGACGCCGTACCGACGACGCGTATGAGGACGAGATGCCCATGGTCGCCGCCCGAGGAGCGCACACGTTTCCCGATTCCCGGACCGCCGACCAGCAGGTGCCGGTACTCGTCGTGGGCGGCGGCCCGGTCGGCCTGGTGCTCGCGCTGCTCCTCGACGCGCACGGCGTGGACTGCGCCGTACTCGACGAGCAAGATGGCTCGTTCAGCCACCCGCGCGGCAACACCCACAACGCCCGGACGATGGAGCACTACCGACGGCTCGGCATCGCCGACGCGGTCCGCGTCCTCGGGTTGCCGCCCGACCATCCCGCGGACGTCGCCTACTTCACCCGGTACAACGGGTACGAACTGGCCCGGTTGCGCTTCCCGTCCAGCGCGGCTCAGCGGGACGGGGTGGCCGGCGCCGGCCATCTGGATCAGGTGCCCGAGCCGCTGCACCGCGCAAATCAGATGTACGTCGAGCGCTTCCTGCTCCGGTACGCCCGCACCCGGCCGCGGATCACCCTGAGGCACGGGTGCCGGGCCGAGAAGGCGGACTCGGACGCGCACGGTGTGACCGTGCACGATTCACTGGGGGGACGGTGGCGGGCTCAGTACGTGGTCGGCTGCGACGGAGGGCACAGCCTGGTCCGTCGTACGGCGGGCATCCGCTACAGCGGGCACAGCTCCCTGGACCAGGAGATCCTGGGCGGCCGTGCCACTGCCGCTCACCTGCGGCTGCCCGTACTGCCCCCACGGCTGGCCGGCGGACGGCGAGCATGGAGTTACTGGGCGGTCAACGCGGACGTAGTCACGAACCTCATCTCCCTCGACGGCGCAGCCGAGTTCTGCATGCTGACCAGCTCGGTGGATCCGGACGCTTTCGATGCGGACCGTCTTACGAGGATCGTGCGTCAGGCGGCGGGCGCCGACATCCCGGTGCAGGTGCTGAGCCACCGCGGATGGACGCCTGGGGCCGCGTTGGTGGCCGAACGGCTGAGCGCGCAGCGACTGTTCCTGTGCGGTGACGCCGCCCACCTCTTCACTCCCACGGGCGGCTTCGGCATGAACACCGGCATCGACGACGCGGCCAACATCGCCTGGAAGCTGGCCGCCCGCATCCAAGGCTGGGGCGGGCAGGGCTTGTTGGACAGCTACGACGCGGAACGCCGGCCGATCGCGCTGCGCAACACAGCGGCGGCACGTACTCTCAACCAGAATCTGGGCGCCGTTGAGCGCCCGGCGGCTCTGGATGAGGACACGCCCGCCGGATGGGGAGCGCGCGCGGCCTTAGGGGCGCAGCTCAGCATGCTTGGCGAGCAATTCGCTTCGATCGGCGTGCAGTTGGGTGCTCGCTACGACACCTCGCCGCTCATGTGGCAGGAGCAGGGCGACGATCCGCCGCCGGACAGCACAACTGTCTATTTGCCGAGCGGCGTGCCCGGCGGCCGCGCCCCGCACCTGTGGCTGGGCAGCGGGCGAGGACCGGGCTGCTCCCTGTACGACCGGCTTGGGCCCGGCTTCACGCTGCTGCGGCTAGGTGAAGCACCACCGGACGTGGTCCAGTTGTGGACCGCTGCGGCCCGGCGCGGGGTGCCGCTGACTGTGCTGGACGTTCCGTGCGAGGCAGCGCGCGACCTGTACGGCCGCGCGCTGGCACTCGTACGACCCGACCAGCATGTGGCCTGGCGCGGCGACCGTTGTCCTAAGGACCCGGAAAAGCTGCTCGCCCGGGTGACGGGCGACTTCTGACGGGGCCGACTGTGGCAGGAGAGCCGCTTTGAGTGGTGTCAGGCGTGCAGGGCCTTGGCGGCCGCCATGGCAATGTCGAGGTCCTTGCCGTCCCGGGCTCCGCTCACTCCGACAGCACCGACGACCTCGCCGTCTTCGATCAGCGGGAGGCCACCCGCCAGGAGAGCAAATCCCGGCTGGGCGCACAGACTGGTGACGAGAACTTGATTGCTCTGCACGGCTCGGGCGAACTCATCCGTGGGCTGGCGCAGTGCTAGCGCCGTGTTCGCCTTGTTGTGGGCCACCGTGGTCACGGCGGCTGCCACCGTGTCCTGCCTGGCCAGTGCCGAGACGTTGCCACCGGCGTCAAGGACGACGACCGAGACGAGGCAGTTCAGTTCCTGCGCATGATCGAGGGCGGCCTCGATCATGCGCCGGGCCGCGAGCAGCCCCACGGTCCGGCACTCGCGTACGGGGTTTTGATGGTCGAGATTGCTCACAACGCCTCTTTCACAGCTTGAGTCGGCTTCCCACGGCAGAGGGGCCGGCCCCGGAGCCGGCCCCGTGTTGGTGAACACCATGGGCCGGCCCGGGGTTGCAGGGGGCTGTGCAACGGTTCGCGCGCCGGAGGTGTTCTTCCAACCGTCGACGGCCACTGCGGCGGCCGCTCGCAGACCGCCTCCTCTCGGAGCCTCTACCGGAGTTCACTTCCCATGACGCAACCCAATCCACCGCACCAGGGTCGGCTGCTCGTCGCCCTGCTCGGCGGCATGTTCCTCGGCAGCGTGGACATCGCCATCGTCAACGTGGCCACCCCGTCGATCAGAGAACACCTGGGGGCCTCCGGCGCCGAGGTGGAATTGATCGTCTCCGGCTACACGCTCACCTACGCCATGCTGCTCGTGACCAGCGCACGCCTGGGAACCACCCACGGTCTGCGCAAGGTGTACGCGGCCGGCCTTGCGATCTTCACGCTGTCATCGCTCGCCTGCGGTCTGGCTCCCACAGCCGGTGTTCTGCTGGCCGCGCGCGTCGTCCAAGGTGCGGGCGCGGCACTTTGCACATCGCAGGTGCTTACCGGCATCCAGCTCTATTTTGAAGGTAGCGCTCGCGCCCGAGCCATCGGGCTCTATACCGCGGTGCTGTCTACCAGTGCCGTCCTCGGCCAAGTGCTGGGCGGAGTCCTCATCTCGGCCGACCTGTTCGGCCTGTCCTGGCGGCCAGCCTTCCTGCTGAACGTACCGATCGGCGTGGTGCTGTACGTCCTGGCCTGGCGTAATCTTCCAGCTCACGATTCCCGCGACGGGAAGCGGTTGGACCTGCCGGGCGTAGCCGTGCTGTCGGCGGCCCTGCTGCTGCTCGTGCTGCCACTGGTCCTCGGCCGTGAGTCCGGCTGGCCTGCTTGGACCTGGGCCAGCCTGGCCGCCAGCGTGGTGGCCTTCATCGGGTTCGTACGGGTCGAGCGCCGCCAGAGCGAGCGCGGTGGACTGCCTCTGGTCACGCTGTCCCTTCTGGGCCAGCGTCCGGTGGCGTTCGCCTTGCTGTCCCAGGCCGCCACAGTGGCGACATATTTCGGCCTGCTCTTCACTCTCGCCTTGTATCTCCAGCAGGGCCTGGGCAAGAGTGCGGCGGTCTCCGGTCTGTCCCTGGTGTCCTGGGTGGCCGCTTTCGGCATTGCCGGGCCGGTGCTGGGCCGGCTGAGGGTGGAGACACGCAAGCGCGCGGCGCCGCTGGGCCGAATCGTGCTGGCCGCCGCGTTCGCGGCGATCTTCCTGTCTCTCGCCCTCGGCCAAGCGGACAACGAGGCGCTTCTGATCACTTTGCTCGGCATCGGCGGCCTGGGTTACGGCGCCGGTTTCAGCGGCACGCTGACGCTGCTGACCAGCTCGGTGACGGGCGAATACGCGGCAGAGGTCAGCGGCCTGTTCAACACGACCATCCAAGTCGGCGGCTCGCTCGGCGTCGCAGTCTTCGGCACGGTGTATCTGGATCTCGCGCTCAACGCCGACCGATCCTCCGCCATCCACGCCTTCACCACGCTGACCGCCCTGCTCGCGGCGACGGTGGCTGTCGCCGCCGTCCTCGCTCAAGTGGCGCTGAGCCGGCCTCGTACCTCCGCCGACTCGCCCGCGGTACCGGATGCGTCGGCGCACCGCTGACACCACCCGACGCGCAAGACCGTTTTCCCGTGCCGCCCGGCAGATCCTCTGCCGGGCGGCACGGCGTGGTACGGGAAAGCGCCAAGGCATACCGGCATGGGCGGGAGCGGCTGAGCGCAACGAAGCCGGGCCGGCCGCCCTAGGGGGTGCCGGCCCGGCTCGGCCCGCTCAGGTCAACGACGGTGCGGCTGGGGCGCTGGCCGGGGGACCTGACGGCTGTTCACCGCGGCGGCCACCTCTTGCGGCAGCGTTTCCGGTTCGGCGGTGCTCGCCGGCCGCTCCTCAGCCACCGGGTCGCAGGCCCGGTACCCGCGCATCCGCGCGACCGGAGCGAGCAGTGCGTACAGAGTGCGCTGCACAGGCCACGGACGCGAGGTGAAGCGCAGGACGTCGGAGAACTCCAGCATGGTCACCGCAGTCTGAAGGGGGCCGGGTATGCCCTGGTCGTCCAGTCTGCCGTCCTCCGCCAACCCGAAGAGCTGACGCAACAGCAACCGCTCGAAACGGTCGGCGCGTTGGGTGAACTCGACGACGGCGAAGGTCTCTTCGTGGTCGCTGGCGCTGAAGAAGCGGTGCACAGTCCCCGGGGGCACGGCTACCGTCTGTCCGGGCTCGTCGAGGATCACGTCGGTACCGGCGATGCTCACCCTCAGCCGTCCCCGGACGAGGGTGAACCGTTCCTCACTCGCGGGGTGTACGTGGAAGTCGGCGGCGAATCCGCCGGGGGCGACATACAGGTCCATAACCGACCGTACGCCGCCGGTCTCCTGTGCGGCGGTGCGGACGACGATCCGCTGACAGCACGGGGGATTGACGTAGACGTCACCCGTCCTCACGGCCATGATCGGTCTCCTCTCGCCCAGGTCAGGACTGGGTCCTGGTGCCGCAAACGATGCCGTGCACGGGGATCATGTCTGCGGGCATGGCGGCGATGTCCTGAGCCATCACCTTGGTGACCTCGAAGCCGCAGTCCTCCATCCACTTCGCATACGTGGACACCTTCTGCGGGCCGCCCTCGGCCATCGTGCAGCCGTAGAAGTAGGCCGGGAAGAAGTCCACTGAGCTGGATCGGGTGATGTCCTCCGGGTAGACCGGCACCAGGACGACGACCTGACCGCCGACGCCGAGCGCCTCGTACACGTTGGTGAGGATTCGATAGACGTTCTCCTTGTCGAACATGTCCAGGAAGTGTTTGATCATGACGACGTCGAAGCCCGTCGGCACCGCTTCGAAAACGTCACCGCCGATGAACGAGCAGCGGTCCGCGACACCGTGCTCCCGGAAGGTCTCCAGCGCTTCGGTCTCCTTCTCGGCGAAGTCGAAGCAGGCGACCGAGATGTCCTTGTCCCGCTTATGCTCGACGGCGAGGACGGCGCCCAGCCCGGTGTTGCCGGCGATGTCGAGGACCTTGGCGTTCTGCGGGACCTCAAGGTGCTCGTGGAACCACGGATCGATGAAGCCCGTCACGGAGTCCATCATCCCGCCCCACGCCTTCTGCAACTGCGGGTAGTGGGTGCTGGCCTCGTAGAAGTTCCCGTCGAAGTCGTAGAGCTCCTTGAGTCCCACCACCTTGCCGCTGCGCACGCTTTCAGTGAGCCAGTACAACTGGCGCAGACAGACCTCCTTCATCATGTCCATCCACGGCAGGACTCGGGCCAGGTCGCTCTCCTGGACCTGGGCGATTCCGGACAGCCTGTAGGCTCCCGACTCCGCATCGTGGTCGATGAGGCCATCCTTCACGGGCAGCAGCAGCATCTGCTCCACCGCGCCGACGCGCAGTCCGGTGTCCTTCGCGATCCGCTCCGCGGTCATGCCGGAGGCGGGCTCCTGCCGCAGCGCGTCGACGATGCCCAGCTCGAAACAGCTGAGCACGTTCGCGAACCGCAGCGGGCCCAGGATGTATTCACGGAACTGGGCGAGGACGGCGTCCTGCTGGATCTCGGTCATCGCGTTCTCCTTCGTCGGCCCCGGTGGGGCACTGAGGTGGTGAACACGGTGAGAATAGGAACGGGTTCTCCCGTCGGGCACGCGGGAGATTGCTGCCGAACTCGGCGCCCTTCCACGCAACCTGCATCTGTCTTGCGGTGTTCATGATGGTGATGGGCGAGAATGCCGAGCAGTTGACCGAGCGGCTGGCTGTGGATGTGGACGACGGCTTCACGGAGCTGGTACGGGTCCACGCCGCGGCGGTGCGTGCGTTCCTGCTGCGGGTCACCGGTTCCCCCGCGGACGCCGAAGACCTCACGCAGGAGACGTTTTTGCGGGCCTACTCGGCGCTGCGGGGCTACTCGGCCACCCGACGCCGGGAGTTACGGCCCAGATCCTGGCTGATGACGATCGCGACGAACACTTGGCGCAACCATGTCCGCACCAGCGTTCGCCGCCCGACTTCGGTGGGCGCCGTGGAGGACTCACGCGAGTCCTGGCCGGACACCCGTCCTGGTCCGGAGGAGCTTGCGACGGCGGCGGAAGACCGGGGGCGCCTGGTCACCGCCCTCTCCACGCTGCCGGAAAATCCACGCGTGGCGATCGTGCTGCGCCATGTGATCGGTCTGAGCTACAGCGAGATCGCCGAGGCACAGGGATGCCCGGTCGGGACGGTCAAGGCACAGGTCTCTCGGGGCATGGGAGCCCTGCGGCAAATCCTGGAGAAGAACGATCCGCCGTGGAGGGGGGTGCAGTGGTGACAGCACAGCACAACGGGCACGGGCATGTCCCGCACGCATTCGAGGCCGCCCTCGCCAGCCTCCCCGCCCCTGCGCCTGAGGACTTCGCGCTGAGCATCTTGCGGCACGTGGGCGTCCCAGAGAGCCGATATGACATCTGGGTGAGCCTGGAGACGGCCGCAGGCCCGCTGTGGGTGGCGCACAGTCGGACGGCGGTCACCGGCGCCCTGCTGGAGGGGGCGGCTGGGGGCGCCGAGGAGTTCGAAGCGGGCCACTGGCGACGAACTCGACGCACCGTCGTGCGCGGGCTCACGCCGCTGCGCGGGGTTCGCACCGCGCTGCGCACCGGCCGCGCGCGCCGCCTGCCCGTCGACCTGACCGGGCTCAGTCCCACAGAACAGGCAGTGTTGACCGCCGTACGCGAGATCCCCAACGGCCAAATGCGGCCGCTGAGTTGGGTGGTCCGCGAGGCCTCGGCCACAGATGCCGGCACGGCGCTCGCCGCGATCAGGCACAACCCGGTACAGGTCCTCGTGCCCTCTCACCGAGTGACCTACGACGACGGCACGCCGTGCGACCTGGGCCTGCCCGAGGGCTCAGGATCGGTGCTGCGCACCGCCGAGGGCATGGACCTGGCACGACTGGACGAGCTGACCGCGCGAGGCGCCTTCTTCCTCGGCAGCGACACGACTCGTATCTACTGCCACCCGACGTGCGCACACGCCCGCCGGATCACCCCGCCCCATCGACACCCCTTCCGCACCGCTCAGGAGGCCCACAGGGCCGGCTACCGTGCCTGCCGCGTCTGCCGTCCCCTCACCGTGTGACCTCCTCCGCCCCGGAGCAGAAAGAGACAATCCCCGTGCCCGGACCAGCGCAACGCGCTACGGCCATCCCTGCAGGTGGCTCCGCAGCGCTCATGAGTCACCCCACCAGGATCGGAGAGCTGACCCTCGCAGCCACGTCTCACACACTGATCTGCTGCGCGTTCGAGACTCGCGAGGAGGTCGCCGAACGCATCGGGAACAAACTGCCTCTTGCGACTGATCCGACGCCCTTGCAGCAGCGCGTCCTCCATGACGCCATGGAGCAGATCGACTCCTATCTGGACGGGCGCCGGCAGGCGTTCACTCTTCCCCTGGACCTGTGCCTGGCCACGGACTTCGTCCGTCTGACTGTCCATACGCTCAGCAGGACTGTGCCGTACGGCAGCACCACGACCTACGGCGCACTCGCAGCCGCCATCGGCCGTCCCCGGTCGGCGCGGGCCGTCGGCAGGGCGTTGGGCGCCAATCCGCTCTGCGTCCTGCTGCCCTGCCATCGCGCGGTGGGCGCCGGCGGCAAACTCACCGGCTACGCGGGCGGAATCAACGCCAAAGACTTCTTGCTCACTCTCGAACGCTCCGGCTGACCTTCCCCTGCCGGCCGCTCCCCTCATCGGCGGGCGGCCGGCGCTCCCGGCAAGGGGCCCAGGGCGAGCACGTGATGGATCCGCGATGACGCGAGATCTCCCACTCGATGACGTCGCCAGGTCCCACCGCACGAGGACCATGGGCGATCACCTGGGAGCCAGGGCATGGTGAATCTCCAGCGCCGCTGTCGGCCGGTTGAGCGTGATGTAGTGAAGACCCGGTGCACCCTCGTTCAGGAGGCGCTGGGCCATCGCAGTGGCGTAGTCGACCCCGATCCGGCGACCTGCGGCTGCGTCTCCCTGAGCCGCTTCAAGCCGCTGAGCCAAGAGCTCGGGAAAGCGTGCATCACTCAGTTCGGCGAAACGGCGGACCTGACGGAAGTCGGTTGCGGGCATGATCTCAGGAATGATCGGGATGTCGCAGCCCGCAGCGCTCACTCGATCCCGGAGTCGCAGGTAGTCCTCCGCGTCAAAGAACATCTGCGTAATGGCGTAGTCGGCTCCCGCGCGGCACTTGGTCACGAAGTGACGAACGTCGCTCTCCCCATCCGTGGACCGCGGATGATGCTCGGGAAACGCCGCCACACCGATGCTGAAATCACACGACTCACGGATCAGTGCGACTAGCTCGCACGCGTACCTCAGCCCGTCGGGCTCCGGCACCCACGGGCCGCGGGGGTCGCCTGGCGGGTCGCCGCGCAGAGCGAGGACGTCAGTGACTCCGGCGTCCGCGTACTGGCCGATGAGGCGGCGCAGCTCAGCGACCGAGTGGCCTACGGCCGTGAGATGGGCCACCGGCCGCAGAATCGTCTCCCCGGCGATCCGATCGGTTAAGCCGACGGTCCGCTCCCGCGAAGAGCCGCCCGCCCCGTAGGTAACCGAGACGAAGGTCGGCGCGTACGGTTCGACGCGACGGATCGTTTCCCACAGGTTCTGCTCCCCCGCCTCAGTCCTGGGAGGGAAGAGCTCGAAGGAGAACGAGAGGTCACCTGCGGCGAGCGTCTCACGAAGGGTCCGGTATGGCGCACACATGCGTACCGCGGCGGCGGTCGCCAGGGGCATGGCAGAATTCCTTCTCTTCCGATCCGCTTTGGTCAGCCGTTCAGATCAGCCGCGGCAGGTGAGGTTCCCACGTCTGGGCGGCCGTGGCGCCATAGCCCTTGTCGAGTCTGCTGAGCAGATCGTTTGAGGCCACTTCGTACTCCTGGGCGCCGACCGACTCCAGGACCACCGTGGCCAGCGCGCAGCCGAGCTGGGCGGCGCGCTCGTGGCCGATTCCCCAGGCGATGCCGGCGAGAAAGCCTGCGCGAAATGCGTCGCCGCCCCCGGTCGGGTCCGCTACCCCTGTGGTGGGAGCGGCCGGAACCGTTAGCGCCGGGCGGCTCGCCTCGGCTATACGTACGCCTGCAGCGCCCTTGGTCGTGACCCATGTTCCGACCCGGTCCAGTACGTCGCTCTCGCTCCAGCCGGTTCGCTCCCGCAGCATCGCGGCCTCGTATTCATTGGTGAACAGGTAGCGGGCTCCTTCGACGAGCCCGCGAGTCTCGTCGCCGCCGAGCCGGGCCAACTGCTGTGAGGGGTCTGCGGCGAAGGCATATCCGCGTCTGCGGCACTCGTCGGTGTGACGCACCATAGCCTCGGGGTCGTTGGGAGCGATGACCACGAGGTCAACGCCTCCGACGCGCCGGATAGTCGGTTCCAGCTCCAGATCCCCGGCCTCGGCCATCGCACCCGCGTAGAAGGTGGCGATCTGATTTTGGTCCGCGTCGGTCGTGCAGACGAATCGCGCGGTGCGGCGTGTCTCACTGAGCCACACCGATTGAGTGTCCACTCCGTTCGAACGCAACCAGCGGCCATAGCCGGCGAAGTCCGAGCCGGCAGCGGCGATGAGCACCGGCGCCAGACCTAGCCTGCCGAGCGCAAGAGCGATGTTGGCGGCAACCCCACCCCGCCTGACCTCAAGCTCGTCGGCGAGAAAGGACAACGAGACCTTCTCGAGTTGCCCGGTGATCATCTGCTCGGCGAAGCGTCCGGGAAATACCATCAAGTGGTCAGTGGCAATCGATCCGGTGACGGCGATGCGCACGTCCTGGTTCTCCTTGCATCAGCGGGCGGTCAGTGCAGTGGGCAAAGCGAGGGCTACAGTCCGGCGGCCTCGCGCAGGGCGTCGACGCGGTCGGTGCGCTCCCAGGTGAAGTCGGGCAGCTCGCGGCCGAAGTGGCCGTAGGCGGCGGTCTGGGAGTAGATCGGGCGCAGCAGGTCGAGGTCGCGGATGATCGCGGCCGGACGCAGGTCGAAGACCTCGTCGATGGCCTTCTCGATCTTCTCCGGCTCGATCTCAGCGGTGCCGAAGGTCTCCACGAACAGGCCGACCGGCTCGGCCTTGCCGATCGCGTAGGCGACCTGGACCTCGCAGCGCGCGGCGAGACCCGCGGCCACCACGTTCTTGGCGACCCAGCGCATCGCGTACGCGGCCGAGCGGTCCACCTTGGAGGGGTCCTTGCCCGAGAAGGCGCCGCCGCCATGGCGGGCCATGCCGCCGTAGGTGTCGATGATGATCTTGCGGCCGGTCAGGCCCGCGTCGCCCATCGGGCCGCCGATCTCGAACCGGCCGGTGGG
>NZ_JBEYWK010000041.1:0-20528 GCF_040644415.1 Streptomyces sp. NPDC046985 | reverse complement strand
TTTTTTCGACGAGTTCGGCTCAGTCCGACGCGTCTACGTCCGCACCCCGCCGGCCTGCGCAGATGGCGAGTACGTCGCCGGGCCCGGGGGCCGGCGCCCCCTCAGCCCGCCAGTCGCGTCCCGTACAGGTCGAGGCTGCGCCGCTGCCGGCAGCGGCGCAGCGCCTCGCCGAGCACTTCTTCGACGACGTCGTGGGGCGGGTCCGCGGCCGGGACGCCCAGCCGGCGGGCGGTGCGGCTCAGGGCGAGCACCGCCCAGGCCGGGTCGCCGAGGAACGGGTCGCCCGCCGCGGCCCGCCCCTCCCAGACCCCCAGCACCGCGGCCGCGGACAGCACCAGCGCGTAGCGGTCGGCCAGCGCGCAGGCCTGCGGGTCGAAGGCCCCGCTGAGCGCGGCGCACCGGGCGCGCAGCGCCCGCAGCTCCGCGACGAAGGCCCGCGCGAGGGCGGCCAGCGCCGCCTCGGGGGGGCCCTGCCCGCAGCGGCCCTCCAGGCGGCCCGCGACCCCCGCCAGCGTGGCGGTGAGCAGGTCGTCCGTGCCGGAGTGGGCCAGGCGCCGGTGGTCGAAGGCGGGCAGCGGCGCGCCCGGCCGGAACAGCTCCGCGGGCGGCTCCGGGGTGCGGAACCAGGCGGAGCGGGCCAGGGCCGGGAGCTGCGGCACGATCACCGCCTGGCAGACGGCGGTGCCCGCGTGGCCCAGGCCGGCCACCGGCAGGTCGCGCACGAGCTTCTGGAAGCCGCCGTAGCGCGGGCCGCAGTCGTAGCCGCGGCCGCCGAGCACCGCGGCCAGCTCCTCCAAATCCTCGCGCAGCAGGTCCGGCATGGTGTACTTCACGGCCGCGCCCAGCAGGTAGGACTCCTCGGGCATCAGGCTCATCGCCCGCAGCCCGGTGACCGCCATGGCGTCGCAGGCCAGCAGGTCGGCGAAGACCCCGGCGAGCGCCTTGCGCCAGCGGCGGGAGGGCCGCCCGTCGGGCCGGTCCTCGGTGGCCGCGCGCACCGCCGCGCGCAGCACGCCGTCGACGCCGGCCAGGACGGTGGCGGGGATGAGGCAGTGGCTGGTCTGGAAGCTGCGCAGGGCCAGCGACACCCCGTCGCCGACCGCGCCGACCAGCGCGTCGTCCGGCACGCTCACGCCGTCGAGTTCGAGACCGCAGAAGTGCGCCCCGCGCATGCCGGGCATCCGCGCCCGGCCGAGGCGGCGGACCTCGCCGGCGGCCGGCGCGCCGGGGCCGAGGACCAGCACGGAGTGGCTGCGCGGGCCGTCCTGGCGCGCGGTGCGGGCGTACACGACGAAGGCGTCCGCGCGGTGGGCGTTGATGACCGCGTCCTTGCGGCCGGCGATCCGCCAGCCGCCGCCGGGGCGGCGCTCGGCGGCCATCTCGTCGCGCAGGATGGCGTTGGCGTGCGCGACCTCGCGGTGCACGGTCGTCGCGCGGCCGCCGCCCAGGAGCACGTCGGCCAGGGAGCGGCGCTGGCCCTCGTCCCCGGCGGTCCACACCGACGAGGCCGCGAACAGGGACGTGACGCCGAAGCCGTAGCCCAGGGCAAGGTCGCGGCGGAACAGCGGGCGCAGCACGCGGGCCAGCTCCTCCAGGCCGGCGAGCCGGCCGCCCAGGTCCCGGGGGACGAACTCGGCGGCCATCCCGGCCTCCGCCAGCAGCGCCTCGGTGGCCTCCGGCGTCCGGCGGGCCTCGTCGGCGCGGAGCAGGGCGAGGTGCCCGTGCGGGTTCGCGGGGTCGAACGGGTCGCCGAGCGCGGCCTCCAGCCGGGCCGCCCGCGCCGGCTCCACCGCCCGCCCCGGCCCGGCGGCCCGCGCCTGGGCGTCGGCCCGCGCCGGGGCGTCGGCGTGCGCCTGGGCGGCGGGGGGCGTGTCGCGTACGGGGACGGGGGCGTCCCGCACGGAGATGTGGGCGTCCTGTGCGGGAGCGTGGGCGTCCCGTGCGGAGGCGGGGGCGTCTCGCACGGGGGTGTGGGCGTCCTGTGCGGGGGCGTGGGCGGCGCCGGGCGCGCTCACCGGAGGCGGACCGCGCCGAGGGCGTGCCGCGTGGCGTACCGCAGCACGGACAGGCCGGCCTCGCCGAGCGCGTCGCGCACGTGGCGGCCGGCGGCGACGGCGCCGACGCCGACGCCGAGGACGCGGTCGACGCCGTCCTCGTCGAGCAGCACGTGGTGGCGGGCCGTCAGGCGCACGCCCCCGCCGTCGGGCTCGATGCACCACTCGCCCGCGTGCGCGGCGAGCAGCGGCGAGGTGCGGGTCTGCTTGTAGACGATCCGCTGGGCGCCGGGGAAGCAGATCCGCACGGACTCGGTGCTGTGCGTGGCGCCGTCGAGGGACATGCTGCCCATGGACATCCGCTGCACGCCCGGCTCGTCCTCGACCAGGCCGAGGCGCAGGACGTGGGGGAGCTCGGCGGGCCATGCCTCGGCCCGGTAGAGGAAGTCGAAGACCAGCTCGGCGGGGGCGTCGACGCGCAGGGTGTCCTCGAAGGACCGGACCAGGTCGTCCAGCCGGGTCCACAGCCGGGCGATCTCGGCCAGCCGGCCGAGCTGGGAGCCGCTGTTGGCGGCGGTGACCTCCTCGAGCCAGGCGACGCCGGCGGGATCGTCGCCGTCGACGGTGAAGGAGTGCTCCAGGGTCACCCGGGAGCGGTCGCCGAGCGGCTCCACCGTCCACACGCCGCTCATGGACCGGGCGGGGGCGGCGGGCACGTCCATGACGAACTCCACGCGCAGCCGCTGCACGTCCAGCCGGCGGCGGGAGATCCAGGACTTGACGGCGCCGCCCGCCGTGGCCCACATGCGCAGCCGCTCCCGCGTCCCGTCGAAGTCGAGCTGTTCGACGTGGACGCAGGGCGGGAAGAACAGCGGCCACCGGGTGGCGTCCGCGATCAGCCCGTACAGCACGCCGGCCGGGGCCGCCGCGGTCACTTCGTGGACCGTGCGGTGCACGCGCGCCTCCGACATCCTCCACACCTCCTCGTTCAGTGCTCCGGCAGTGCTCCGGCAGGCGGTGCTCCGCCGCGTGCGGGCGGGGCGCCGCGGCCGGACGCGGTCGGGCTCCGGGCCGTCGGCCGGCGCGGATCCGCCTCGCGCCGGCGGCTTCGCACCGGCGCTCCCGGCGCCTCCGGCTCTTCCGCCCGCCGCGCGTCGCGGCCCGCGGCGGGCGCTCGCGGGATCCGCCTCGGCGGGCGGGCGTGTCGACATCCTGTCCGGAACCGCTCGCGGCCGGTCCGGGACCGGGTCGAATCCGCGCGGAGCCCGGCTGGAGCGGGCCGGGCGGATCGGGCGGTTCGGGCGGACGGCTCCCGTCCCGGGCCGGGACTCGAGCGCTCCTCCAGCCGGAGCCCGGCCCCCTCGTCGCCGCGGACCGCTCGGGCGGCGCGCCTGCGCCGCCCCCGGCCCCCGCCGACCGCCGACCGGCGGGCGACGGGCGACGGGCGACGGGCGACGGGCGGCGGGCGACGGGCGGCGGGCGACGGGCGGCGGGCGACGGGCGGCGGGCGGCGGGCGGCGGGCGGCTGCTGGAGGCGAGCGCCGTGCGTCCGTCCGGTCCCGTCCGCGCCCCCCGGGAGGGCGGGTCGTCGTCCTCGGGCTTCCGCCCGTCGGCGATGGCCCGAAGCCTGGGCCGGAGCGTGGCCCGGGGCTTGGGCCCGGGGCTTGGGCCCGGGGCTTGGGCCCGGGGCTTGGGCCGGGGCGTGGGCCCGGAGTACGGCGTCCCGCCGCCCGGCCGCCTTGAACGGCCGTGCCCCGAGGCGCCGTTGAGCCGCCTGGGACGCCGGCCGCGGCGCGCCCCCGGGCCCGGCGGGGGGCCGAACGCTCCGCCGACGCTCCCCTCGTCTGGTCGGCGTCCCGCACGTCTTCCCCGCGGGCTCCTCCGGGCCGCCGGGGCCCTCCTCCGCGTCCGCGCGGCCCCGCGGCCCGGCGAAGGGCTCATCCGGTCTCGAGCGCTCCGCGGGCGCTCCTCTGGTCGTAATCCTGCGGCGGGATGCGGTCCTCGTGCCGGGGCGGGCGCGGGATGCGGCCGGTCCCGCCCGGTCCGGGGCGGGGGCGGGGGCTCACGCTTCCACGGCGCGCAGGACGGCGGCGGAGTTGAACCCGCCCCGTCCGCGGGCGAGGACCAGCGCCGTGCGCAGGCGGGGCAGGCGCCGGGGCGTCCCGGTCACCAGGTCCAGCCCGTAGTCCGCGGCGGCCCGCACGGTTCCGGTGGTCGGCGGCACGATCCCCTCGCGCAGCGCGAACAGGGCGGCCGCCACGTCGAGCGAGGAGCCGCCCGCGCCGAGCCGCCCGGTCATCGACTTCGGGGCCGTCACGGGCGTGCCGTAGGGGCCGAACAGCGCGGTCAGCGCCGCCGCCTCGGCCCGGTCGGCGGCCCGCTCCCCGGCGGCGTCGGCGAACACGACGTCCACGTCGTGCGGCGCCAGCCGGGCGTCGGCGAGGGCGAGCTCGGCCGCCTCCCGCAGCCGGGGCAGGCCGGGTCCGCCGTCGAAGGTGGCGGCGCAGCCGGCGACCGTGCCGTATCCGGCGGTGCCGCGCGCCGCGGCGGCGGCCGCGTCCTCCAGGACCAGCAGGGCGCCGCCCTCGCCCACGACGTGGCCGCCGGCGGCGTCGGCGAAGGGCAGGTAGGCGCGGTCGGGGTCGGCGGCCGTGGTCATCCGGCCGTCCGCCAGGTGGGCCGCCCAGCCCCACGGGCACAGCGCCGAGTCGACTCCCCCGGTCACCATCAGCGTCGCGCCCCGGCGGATCTCCCGGCGGGCTCGGGCCAGGGCGTCGATGCCGCCGGCCTGCTCGCTGACGACCGCGCCGCCGGGGCCGCGCAGGGCGTGCCGGATGGAGATCTGGGCGGCCCCGGCGGCGTGGAACCAGGCCAGGGACTGGTAGGCGCTCACGTGCTCGGCGCCCTTGCCCCACAGCGCGTGCAGCCCGCGCTGGCCGAACTCCGTGCCGCCGGTGGCGCTGGCGGTGACGACGCCCGCGCCGTGGCGGGGCAGGGCGGCGGGGTCGGCGCCGGAGTCCTCCAGCGCCTCCTTCGCCGCGACCAGTCCCAGGCGGGTGGCCCGGTCGGTGGAGGGCAGCAGCCGGCTGGGGATGTGGTCCTCGTCGACGAACCCGGCGATCTCGCCCGCGATCCGCACCGGGTAGCCGGAGGCGTCGAACCGGCTGATCGGGCGGATGCCGTTGGTCCCCCGCAGCAGCGCGCGCCACCAGGCCTGGGCGCCGAGCCCGTTGGGGGCGGCCACGCCGATGCCGGTGACGACCGGCTCGGCGGGCGGCCGTTCGCCGGCCGCGCCGGCCCGCTCCCGCCCGTCGGCCCGCTCCGGCTCGTCGGCGCCGGGCCCGGCCGCGGCCCGCGGGCCGGGCCGGCCCTCCACGGCGCCGTCGCCGCGGCGGCTGCGGGGTGCGTTCTCGCCTCTCACGCCGCCTCCCGCAGCCGGGGGCGGGTCAGCACCGTGGCCGTGTGGAAGCCGCCGAAGCCGCTGGCCACGCTCAGCACCGTGCTGGTGCGCTGCTCGCGCGCGAACAGCGGCGTGTAGTCCAGGTCGCAGGCGGGGTCCGGCTCCCGCAGGTTCGCCGTCGGCGGCACCGCGCCGTGCCGGATGGCCAGCACGCTGGCCACCGCGTCCAGGGCGCCCGCGGCGCCCAGGGCGTGTCCGATCATCGACTTGATGGAGCTGACCGGGACCCGCCGCGCGTGGTCGCCCAGGCCCCGCTTGAAGGCGTGCGTCTCGTGCCGGTCGTGGTGCCGCGTGCCCGCGCCGTGCGCGTTGACGTAGTCCACGTCCACGGGGTTGAGCCGCGCCTGGTCCAGCGCCCCGCGGATGGCGTGGGCCATCTCCTCGCCGCCCGGCCGCAGCCCCGTCATGTGGTGGGCGCTGCTGTAGGAGGCGAAGCCGGACAGCTCCGCGTACACGCGGGCCCCGCGCCGGCGGGCGTGCTGGAGCTCCTCCAGGACCAGCACCGCCGCGCCCTCGCCCAGGACGAACCCGTCCCGGGTGCGGTCGTAGGGCCGGGAGGCGGTCGCCGGGTCCTCCTTGCGCGCGCTGGTGAGGCGGAGGCGGTCGAAGCAGGCCATGACGATCGGGGAGATGGGCGCCTCCGCGCCGCCCGCGACCATCGCGTCCGCGCCGCCCTCGCGGATCAGCTCGGCGGCGTGGCCGATGGCGTCCAGGCCCGAGGTGCAGCCGCTGGAGATCGCGCCCACCGGGCCCTGCGCGCCCGTGTCCCGTGCCACCGCCGCGGCGAGCGAGCTGGGCACGAGGTAGTCGTAGAGGTGCTCGGCGGCCTGGGAGCAGTCCACCGTCCAGGCCGCGCCGAAGTCGCTGAGCAGCGCGTACTGGGTGGCCAGCCCCGTGGCGCAGCCGGCCGCGCTGCCCAGGCTCACCCCGGTGCGCAGCGGGTTCCCGCGCGCCAGGACGTCGGCCAGACCGCTGTCGCCCACCGCCTCGCGGGCGCTGACCAGCGCGAACTGCGCGGCCCGGTCCAGACGCTCGGTGTCGGCGAGGGTGAAGCCGTGCCCGGCGGCGTCGAAGTCCACCTCGGCCGCCACCTGCGAGCGGTGGCCGGAGGCGTCGAAGAGGGTGACGCCGCGGGTGGCCGTGCGCCCGGAGGTCAGCAGCGACCAGAAGTCGCCGGCGCCGACGGCGCCGGGCGCCACCACGCCCACGCCGGTGACGACGACGCGCCTCACCGGGCGCCGCCCGCGGCCCGGACCCCGCCCGGCCCGGCCCCGCACGCGCCCGATCCGGACGTTGCGGCTCCGGGTGTTCCGGGTCCGGGTGTTCCGGGTCCGGGTGTTGGGGGTACGGGCTTGCCGGGTGCGGGCGTTGCGGCTCCGGGGGTTGCGGGTGCGGGGGTCGCAGGTCCGGGCGCTCCCGGTCCGGACGTTGCGGGTCCTGGAGTACCGGGTCCGGACGTTGGGGGTGCGGGCGTGCCGGGTGCGAGCGTTGAGGGTGCGGGCGTTGCGGCTCCGGGCGCTCCCGGTCCGGACGTTGCGGGTCCTGGGGCATCGGGTCCGGACGTTGGGAGTGCGGGCGTGCCGGGTGCGGGCGTTGCGCGTCCAGGCGTTGCAGCTCCGGGCGTTCCCGATCCGGAAGTACCGGGTGCGGACGTTGCGGGCGCGGGTGTTGGGGGTGGGGGCGTTGCGGGTCCGGGCGTGCCGGGTCCGGGCGTTGCGGCTCCGGACGTGCCGGGCGCGGGTGTTGCGGCTCCGGACGTGCGGGGTGCGGGCGTTGAGGGTGCGGGCGTCGAGGGTGCGGCGGCGGCGTGTTCTCGGCAGGCGGCTCCGATCAGGGCCGGCAGCGCGTCGTCCCCGGCGAAGAAGTGGTCGCCGGCCAGGGTGCGCGCCGTGATGGGGCCGGTGGTCCACTGCCGCCACTCGTGCAGGGCGTGGGGGACGGCCAGCGGGTCGTCGCTGCCGGCGAAGACGAGCAGGGGCACGTTCACGGGTCCTCCGGTGGCGGGGTCCATCGCCGCCTGCCGCAGGGCCTTGGCCAGCCGCAGGTCGTCGCGCAGGACGGGCAGGACGGAGCGGCGCCACAGCCCGCCGGGACGGGCGGCGGCCCCTTTCGGCAGCGAGCCGAGGTCCGCCAGGAGCGGCAGCAGGTGCTCGTCGGGGGCCTCCGCCGCGCTCATCAGGGCGGCCGTCGCGTGCGGCGGCAGGCAGGCGCCGACCGCGAGGAACAGGGGCGCGGGCGCCCCCTCGTCGGCCAGGGCGCGGGTCAGGGTGTAGGCGACGAGCGCGCCCAGGCTGTGGCCGTACAGCGCGTACGGGCCGGCCCGCGCCGCCTCCCGCAGCGGGCCGAGCAGGTCGGCCAGCAGGCCGGAGCGGTCGGTGACGCGCGGCTCGCGCCGGCGGGCGCCGCGGCCCGGCAGCGGCAGGGCCGCCACCTCCACCGCGGGGCCGGCCGCAAGAGGCCAGCGGCGGTAGCTGGCCACGCCCGCGCCCGCGTGGGCGAGGCAGTGGAGCCTGACCCGGCGCTGCGCCGCCGCGCCGGCCGTGGTCGGGGAAGCCATGCGTCGCCCTCCTTTTCCGGGAAGCCGTCTCCGGCGCGCCGCCGGACGGCGCGCCGGCGGCGGGCCGAGTCTCGCCGTCCCGGCTGGAGCCGGACTCGACTCCCGCCGCGTACGGCGCGCTGTACGCGGCGGGAGCCGCATACGGGGGCGGTCCCGCGCCCCGGGCGCCGGCCCGCGCCCCCGGGTACGGGCCCCAGCCGGGCAGGGACCCGCGCCTCGCCGGCGCGTGCGGGCCGCGGGGACTCGCGCCCCCGCCGGCGCGGGGGCCCCGTGCGCGAACACGGCCCCTGACCCGCCTGCCGCTCGCCGCCGCCGCGATGGGCGGTCCCGCGCGCGGGCACGGCCCGGCCGCGCAGGCGGCCGGCGCGCCGGCCGGGGAGGCCGTCCCGCGCGCGGGGGGCGGTCCCCGCGTCCCGGGGCGGGCGTCGGCTCACGCCGCGAACAGGTCGAAGGTGGAGGTGCGGCGCGGCCCGGCGACCACGTCCAGGCGCGGGTCGACGGCGAGCATCGCCTGGTGCAGCCGCTGGAGCTGCGGCGAGGGCTCGACGCCGAGCTCGTCGATCAGCCGCTGGCGCAGCCGGCGGTAGACCTCGAGCGCGGAGGCCTGGCGGCCGGACCGGTAGAGCGCGACCATCGCCTGCGAGTGCAGTCCCTCGTGCTGGGGGTGGCGGGCGATCATGTCGGTGAGCTCGGCGATCAGCTCGACGTGGCGGCCCAGGCGCAGGTCCGCGTCGATCCTGCGCTCGCGCGTCACCAGCCGGCTCTCCTCCAGGCGCATGACCTCGATGTCGAGGATCGGGCCCACCCGCACGTCGACCAGCGCGGGCCCCTCCCACAGGTCCAGGGCCTCGCGCAGGCAGGCGGAGGCGCGCCCGTCCTCGCCCTTGTCGAAGGCCTGCCGGCCCTCGGCCGCCAGGCGCTCGTAGGCGTGCACGTCGACGCAGTCGGCGGGTATCTGGAGCAGGTAGCCGCCGTAGCGGGTGGCCAGGACGTCCTTGGCGGAGCCCGGGGCGTCCGGGCCCGCCGCGGTGCCCAGGCGGCGGCGCAGTTGGAGGATGTACGTCTGGAGCGTGGTGAGCGCGCTCTGGGGGAGGTCGGCGCCCCAGATCTCCTCCATCAGGGTGGGCACGGGCACGACCCGGCCCGGGTAGAGGGCGAGCAGCGCCAGGATCTGGCGCGGCTTGCCGGCGGTCGGGACGATGGACACCCCGTTGACTTCGGCGTCCAGCGGACCCAGGACTTTAATCTTCATGATTTCCCCTCCCAGCCTTGTCAGGCCGCCGCCGGTCTCCGGCCGGCCGTGAATCCTGCGACGGCGCCGCATTCCGCCTTTTACGCCGTCGGCGTGTTTCTCGAGGCCGGGGGCACCATATCCTCCGGCGAGCCGTCCCCCCGGGCTCGTCCAGCGCGGCTCTAGCCCCTCTCCAAGGAACACCGAGACGCCCCGCCGGCACGCCGCCGCGAAACGCCGACAAAGCACTGACAAAGCGCTGACGGACCGCTGGAAGATCGCCGGGAAACTCTTTCGCGAGCGGCCGTCGCGCATTCCCGGCGCCTTCCGCGCGCCGTGCGCGCCGCGGCTTTCCGGCCACGGCGGACCGGGGCGAGAGCGCGCCGCGCTGGCCCGCCGGCCGCCCGACGAGACCGGACCGGTCGGCCCGAGCGGGCCGGTCGGACCGGGCAGTCCGGGCGGACCGGGCGCCGCCGTAGGACGGCCGGTCCTGCCGGGCCCGTCCGGGCCGGGGGTCCCGCCGGGGCCGTCCGGGCCGCGGGCCCCCGCCGGGATCGCCGGGGGCCCGGCACGGGCGGGCGTGCGGGCGAGGGGTGCGGGGCGGGCGGGGTCCGGGGCGGCGGGTGCGGGGCGGGTCTTCCCGGTCCGGGGGGCGGGCGCTTTCAGGCCGCGGGCCGCAGGGCCGGGCCGCGGCCTGAAAGGGACTCGAGGAATCCTCCACGATTCCCCGCGGGGGAAGGTGCGCACGGGGCGGCGCGCCGCGAAAGCGCCTACGCTCCGCCCGGAGAGGGAGAAATCGCGGCCATTGCCGGGGGAATGCCCGCGGCGGATCTCCGACGGCAGACCTCTCAAGACCTCTGAAGCCTTCCCGTGCGAGGACGAGATGGAGTTTCGGATCCTGGGGTCCGTCCAGGCTTTCGACGAGCGCACCGGCGTCTCGCTCGTGCCGGCGGGCGCCGAGCAGCGCGCGCCGCTCGGGGCGCTCGTCGTGGAAGCGGGCTGCGTCGTCTCCGCCGAGCGGCTCGTGGAGGAGCTGTGGTGCGAGCGGCCGCCGGCCCACGCCGCCCACGCCCTCCAGGCCCATGTGGCGCGGCTGCGCCGGCTGCCGCCCCTCCCGCTTCCCGGCGGCGGGGAGCCGCGCCGCCCGTGGCCGGCGACCCGCCCGCTGGGCTACGTCCTGCGGCTGGAGGACGCCGACACCGACGCCCGGCAGTTCCACCGGCTCGCCGCCCGGGGCCGCGCGCTGGCGGGCGCCGACCCGGGCCGCTCGGCCGACGTGCTGCGCCGGGCCCTGGCGCTGTGGCGCGGCCCCGCCCTGGAGGGCGGCGGCCGCGGCGCCGTCTGCTCCGCGGAGGCCCCGCTGCTGGAGGAGAGCCGGGTCCTCGCCCTGGAGTCGCTGTACGAGGCGTGCCTGCGGGCCGGCCGGGCCGGGGAGATCACGGGCGAGCTGGAGCGGCTCACCGCCTCCCACCCGCTGCGCGAGCGCTTCTACGAGCTGCTGATGACCGCGCTGTGCCAGTGCGGGCGCCAGACGGAGGCGCTGGGGGTGTACGACCGCGCCCGCCGTCGCCTCGCCCGCGACCTGGGCGTCCAGCCGGGCCCGGCCCTGCACGGCCGCAGAGAGACGGTCCTGCGCCGCCGGGACCCCGCCGCGGCCCGCCCCCCGCTCCCCCCGACCGCACTCCCCGCGGCCGCGCCCTCCCCGGCCGCGGCCGCGGGGCCTGCGGCGGACGAGGGACGGGGCGTCCGCCCGCCGCACGCCGAGCACGCCGAACTGGCCGGCCTGCGCCGCCGCGTCGAGCGCCTCGCCCGCGAGCAGCGGGACCTGGCCCGCCGCCTGGAGGCGCTCGCCGCGGCGCACACGGCCGGCCCCTGACCCGGCCCGCCCGGCGCCCGACCCCGCCCGGCCGGCGCCCGGCGCCGCGGGGCCGCCCCAGACGCCGCAGCCCTTCCCCAGGCGCGCGGTTCGCGGGCCGGGGGAAGGGCTGCTGACGGTGTGCGCGGCCACATCGGGGGGGGCGGCGCAGCGTCCGGGGTGCGCCGCCGCGTCCGGGCGGGCGGGGCCGGGGCCGTCGCGCCGGTCCGCGTCCGCCGCGCCGCCCGCCACGCCGTCCGCCCGCCGCGCCGCCCGCCCGCCGCACCGTCCGTTCACCGTGCCGTCCGTTCACCGCATCGCGAGCCGTCTTCCGGCGCCCGCGGCCGCCGCGACGGGCGCGGGGGCGGGGGCGGGCGGCGGGGCGGTCTCGGGGCTCGTCGCGAGGATGAGCCCCTGCAGCCGGCTCAGGGCGGCCGAGGGCTCCAGCCCCAGCTCCGAGACGAGCGCCGTGCGCAGCCGCCGGTAGACGCCGAGCGCCTCGCCGCGCCGCCCGGAGCGGTACAGGGCCAGCATGAACTGTCCGTGCAGGCTCTCGTGCATCCGGTAGCGGTTGACCAGGACGGTGAGCTCGGACAGCAGCTCGCGGTGCCGGCCCAGCCGCAGGTCGGCCTCGATGCGCTGGTCGAGCGCGCACAGCCGGGCCTCCTCCAGGCGCTGGACCTCCATCCGGATCTGGCCGCCGGCCTGGACGCCGGCGAGCACCGGCCCGGTCCACAGCGACAGGGCGTCCGCCAGCCGGCGCGAGGCGCCCTGGTGGTCGTCGGCGTCCATCGCCCGGTAGCCGGCCCCCGCCCGGCGCTCGAACTCCCGGTAGTCCACGCTCCCGCCGCGCGACGCCAGCCGGTATCCGCCGGGCAGGGTGGCCAGGACGTCCTTCGCCGTGCACCGCTCGTCCTGGCCGCGGCCGAGCGCCTCGCCGATCAGCTCCCGCAGTTGCAGCACGTAGGTCTGCAGCGTCGTGCGGGCGCTGCGCGGCGGGTGCTGGCCCCACAGCTCCTCGGTCAGCGCGGCCACCGGGACCATCCGGTCGGCGTGGAGCGCGAGCAGCGCCAGGACCTGGCGCGGCTTCGGGGCGGTCGGCGCGACGGACAGCCCGTTCTCGGTGACGGACAGCGCTCCGAGCAGCTTGATGTCCACGTACTCCCCCAAAGATCGCCTGATGGCCGGTGTCCGGCCCGCCGCGGCCCGCGCGTACCCCTCCGCGTCGCCCGCTCCGCCGGGGCCGGGCCGCGAGGACGCGGCCCGACCACTGCGATAAAAAAACAGCGCAGTTGGTTTGTCAACCCGTCCGGTCCACGTCGGGGCCGGGACCTCCTTTTCCAGCCGATCTCCGGCCGGTCCCGGACGGTCGCATACCGTGCGATGTCCGGCATTCCGGGGGCTCGGGCCGTCCTCCGCCGCGACGGGGCGCCTCTCGCCCGGCGGAAGCAGGCCAACGCGGCGCGGCCGGAACGGCGGCCGCACCTGCGCACGAAAGCCCCGAGGCCTGCGCAGCGCGCAGACCTCGGGGCGAATCGGCTCGTATCCCCTCGGGAGCGGCCCCCCGGCGGCCGGAAGGACGCCCACGCCGGCGCCGCCCCGCACACGGCTTTCGCCCCCGCCCGCCCCGGGGGCTCTCCTCCCGCTCCCCCTCGGGAACGGTCCGCCGGCGCCCGGGGGGCGGGTGCGTTCACGCGGGCTCGGCCCCGCACTCGGCCTTCGCCCCCGCCCCGCTCCGGGGGCTCTCCTGCCGCTCCCCTCGGAAGCGGCCCGCCGACAGCCGGAGGGGGTGCGTTCACGCGGGCCCGGCCCGCACGCGGCCTTCGCCGCTGCCCTGTCCCGGGGTTTCCTGCCGCTCCCCCTAGGGAGCGGGCCGCCGGCGCCCGGAGGTGCGTTCACGCGGGCCCGGCGCCGCACGCGGCCTTCGCCCCCGCACGCTCCGGGGGCTCTCCTCCCGCGGGCGCCTGCGACCGGACGCCTGTGGCGCGGGGGGGGCGTCCGTCGCGTCGGCTTCCGCGCGGCGAAGGCCCGTCCGGTCGCAGGGCGCCGTGAAGTCGCCCGGCGGACGGCGGGAGCGGGCCCTTGCGGCGCGCCCGTGACCGCGCCGCGGGCGGGCGGAGGCCGCGCCCCGGCGGCCCGTCCCGCGCCCGGCGAGCCTCGACCGGGCAGGCGCAGACGGCCCGGGGAAGGGCCCGGGTCGGCCGCAGGCCGGCGCGGCGGCCGGCCGAGGCGGACGCCGTACGGCGCCTTCGGCGCGCTCCGCTGCGCGTGCCGCACGGAGGAACGCGCCCCCGGGCCGGGCGGAGGAGACGCGCCCGGCCGCCGCCGGAGCCCGGGGCGGCGCCGGCTTCTAGCACGCCGTCGCCCGATGCGGCGCCCGCCTGGGAAGCGACGCCGAAGCCGTCCGCGGGGAGCCCGGGAGTCCGCGTGTTCGCGCGGTGCGAGGACGCCGGGCGGCGGAGCGGGGCGCTCCGGCCAGGCGGCGGCGCGGCGAAGCCTGGCCCGCGGCTGCGGGGCCTTCGCCGCCGGCTCCGAAGCCGTGCTCCGCACCGCCTGGGCCGGCGGCCTCGCCGAGCGCACGACGGACGCGACCGCACCGGCCCGGCGAGAGACCGGGGACGGAGGCGGCGATCCGCCCGCTGCACGCGCCCCGCCCCGAGAACCCCCTCCCGCGGGCGTGGGAAGCGGCAGCTCGGGCTCGCGATCAGCTACAAGCACGCGGGCTCATCCCCGCGGGCGTGGGGAGCGGCAGACGGCGCCCCTCTCGACGACGCCACCACCGGGCTCATCCCCCGGGGGCCCGGAGGCGGGGACGCCAGGAAAGAGACCTTGCGGTCTCTTATGGGCCCGGCAGGCCCCGCGCACACCCCCGGCAGGACCGCGCGCACCCCCGGGCATGGCCTCGCGCACATCCCCGGCCAGGGCCTGCACGCACACCCCGTCAGGGCCTGCGCACACCCCCGGGCAGGACGTGCACCGCCCCGGGCAGGGCCCGCGCGCATCCCCCGGGCAGGGCCTGCACCCGCCCCGGGCGGGGGTCTGCGCCCCGGGCGGGGGTCTGCGCCCCGGGCGGGGGTCTGCGCGGGGCGTGGGGGGCCGGGGCCGCTCAGGCTTCCGGCGCGCCCTGGGCGGGGGTCTGCGCGGGCGGTGGGGGGCCGTTCAGGCTTCCGGCGCGCCCTGCGCGGGGGCCTGCCTGCGCGCGCGGGTGGGGGCCGTTCAGGCTTCCGGCGCGCCCTGGGCGTCCAGCCTCGCGCGCACCCCCGCCAGGGCCTGCACGCACACCCCCGCCAGGGCCTGCACGCACACCCCCGGCAGGGCGTGCACCGCCCCGGGCGGGATCTGCGCCCCGGGCGGGGGTCTGCGCGGGCCGTGGGGGCCCTTCAGGCTTCCGGCGCGCCCTGGGCGTCCAGCCTCGCGCGCACCCCCGCCAGGGCCTGCACGCACACCCCCGGCAGGGCGTGCACCGCCCCGGGCGGGGGTCTGCGCGGGCGGTGGGGGGCCGTTCAGGCTTCCGGCGCGCCCCGGGCGTCCAGTCTCGCGAGCAGTTCCGGCGAGGCCAGGGCGGGCAGCAGCAGCTCCCAGAACCGGGCGATCGTGCGGGGGGCCAGCCAGGCCGCGTCGCGGGCGCCGAGCGTCTCGAAGCCCGCGGTCGCCCCCACCACCGTCGTCGCGATCCCCTCCGGCCGGGCGGCCGGGCGCAGCTCGCCCCTCTCGGCGGCCTCGCGCAGGAGGTCCTCCACCCAGCGCCGCCAGTGCGCGCGGGGGTCGGCCGCCGGCGCCCAGGCCGCGTCCGCGCACAGCGCGAACCCCGCCCGCAGCACCGGGTCCGAGGCCAGCCCGCGCGTCAGGGCGTGCGTGACGTCGACCAGGCGCTGCAGGCGGCTCCCGGCTCCCGGCGCCGCCGGGCCCAGCAGCGCCGCCAGCCGCTCCAGCGCGGCCGCCCCGACGGCCTCGGCCAGGGCCGCCTTGCCCGCGAAGTGGAAGTGCAGGGCGCCGTAGCTCACCCCGGCCCGCGCGCTGACGTCGGCCAGCGAGGCGGCCGTGAAGCCGTCCCGGCCCACGGCCTCGGCCGCGGACCGGATCAGGGCCTCCCGGGTGCGCACCGCGCGCTCCTGGCGCGGCGTCGGGCGCTGCGTCACTGCGGGGGGTTGCCGTGCTTGCGCGAGGGCGGGTCGGCGTGCTTGGCGCGGAGCATCGCCAGGGCGGCGACGAGGACCTCGCGGGTCTCGGCGGGGTCGATCACGTCGTCCACCAGGCCCCGCTCGGCCGCGTAGTAGGGGTGCATCAGCTCCGCCCGGTACTCCTCGACCATCTTCTCGCGCATCGCCGCGGGGTCCTCGGCCTCGGCGATCCGGCGGCGGAAGACGACGTCGGCGGCGCCCTCGGCGCCCATGACCGCGACCTCGCTGGTCGGCCACGCGTAGGCGAGGTCGGCGCCGATGGAGCGGGAGTCCATGACGATGTACGCCCCGCCGTAGGCCTTGCGCAGGATCAGCGAGATCCGCGGCACGGTGGCGTTGCAGTACGCGTACAGCAGCTTCGCGCCGTGCCGGATGATCCCGCCGTGCTCCTGGCCCACCCCGGGCAGGAACCCGGGCACGTCCAGCAGCGTGAGGAGGGGCACGTTGAAGGCGTCGCACATCTGCACGAAACGCGCGGCCTTCTCGCTCGCCTCGATGTCCAGCGCCCCGGCCAGCACCTGCGGCTGGTTCGCCACGATCCCCACGACCCGGCCGTCCATCCGGGCCAGCGCGCAGATCACGTTGCGCGCCCAGCGCTCGTGGACCTCCAAAAACTCCCCGTCGTCGACGATCTCCTCGATCACCGCGGCCATGTCGTAGGGGCGCCCGCCGTCGGCCGGCACCAGGTCCAGGAGCGCCTCGCAGCGCCGCCCGGGAGGGTCCGCGCACGGCGCGCCCGGCGGGTGCTCGCGGTTGTTGCCCGGCAGCATCGACAGCAGGTAGCGGACCTCGGCGAGGCAGGTCTCCTCGTCGTCGTAGGCGAAGTGGCACACCCCCGACGCCCCGGCGTGCACGTCCGCGCCGCCGAGCCCGTCGTGGGTGATCTCCTCGCCGGTGACGGCCCTGACCACGTCCGGGCCGGTCACGAACATCTGCGAGGTCTCGCGGACCATGAACACGAAGTCCGTCAGCGCCGGGCTGTAGGCCGCCCCGCCCGCGCACGGGCCCAGCATCACGCTGATCTGCGGGACGACGCCCGACGCCCTGGCGTTGCGCTCGAAGATGCCGCCGTACCCCGCCAGAGCGCACACGCCCTCCTGGACGCGGGCGCCCGCGCCGTCGTTCAGCGACACCAGCGGGGCCCCGGCCGCGACCGCCATGTCCATGATCTTGTGGATCTTCGCGGCGTGGGCCTCGCCCAGCGCCCCGCCGAAGACCCGGAAGTCGTGCGCGTACACGAACACCGTCCGGCCCTCCACCGCCCCCCACCCGGTGACCACGCCGTCGGTGTACGGCCTCTTCGCCTCCAGGCCGAACCCCGACGCCCGGTGCCGGCGCAACTGCTCCACCTCCCGGAAGGACCCCGCGTCCAGCAGCAGCCCGATCCGCTCCCGCGCGGTCAGCTTGCCCTTCGCGCGCTGCGCCGCCGTCGCCCTCTCGCTGGGCCCCGCCACCGCCCGCGCGCGGATCGCGTGCAGCCCGGCCACCCGCCCCCGCGCGTCCCCCGCCCCCGCAGGAACCCCCTCCGCGGGGACCTCCTCCGCGGGGACCCCCTCCGCAGAGAACCCCTCCGCGGAAGCCCCTTCCGCGGGGATCCCCTCCGCGAGAGCACTCTTCGCGGAAGCCCCTTCCGCGGGGGCCCTCTGCGCGGAGGCTCCCTCCGCGAGAACCCTCTCCGCGAGAGCCCCCTCCGCAGGGGCCCCCTCCGCGAGAGCCCCTTCCGCGGGGATCCCCTCCGCGAGAGCCCTCTCCGCAGAAGCCCCTTCCGCGGGGGCCCTCTGCGCGGAGGCTCCCTCCGCGAGAGCCCCTTCCGCCAAGGCCCCCTCCGCAGGGGCCCCCTCCGCGGGGGCCCTCTCCGCGAGAGCCCCCTCCGCAGAGGCCCCCTCCGCAGAGGCCCCCTGCGCGAGAGCCCTCTGTGCGGGGGCCCTCTCCGCAGAGGCCCCTTGCGCAGAGGCCCCTTGCGCAGAGGCCCCCGCAGCCAAGGCCCCTTCCGCGGAGTCCCTCTCCGCAGAGGCTCCCTCCGCGAGAGCCCCTTCCGCCAAGGCCCCCTCCGCAGGGGCCCCCTCCGCGGGGGCCCTCTCCGCGAGAGCCCCTTCCGCGGGGGCCTCCTCCGCGGGGGCGCGGGGGATGTCCTTCACCGCTGTCACGACGCGTCCCTCCCTCTCCCGGTGCGGGCCGCCGGCCCCTCACCGTAACAAACCGCTTCAGCGGTTTGTGCGGGGGGCGCGGGGCGCGCACGCGAATCGGCCGCCGGCGGACCCGGCCGGCCCTCAGCGCCAGCCGTGCGGGGAGCGGTAGGGCGCGCCGGGCCGCTCCGGCCGCCACCGCGGCGCGTCCGGCGCCCTCCCGCCGGCGCCCTGGGCGCCTGGGGCGTGCCGTGCGCGCCGGCCGGCCAGCGCCGCGCACAGCACGACGGCGACCGCGGCCAGCTCCTCCTCGCCGGCCCGCCCGCGCTCCACCCGGAAGGCGGCCCCGGCCGCCCGGCGATCCGCCATCGCGCTCCCCCTCCTCCGGCCCCTGCGGGCCCCTCGGACTCCTCAAACTCCTCGGGCCCCTTCGGGCTCCTCGGTCCTGGCGCCCACTCTGGGACGCCGGGCTAAAGAAGCGCTCCGGCGCCGCTTGAGGCCCGCCTGGGGGGCCGCCGGCCCCCGGGCGCCCCGCGCGCCCGCCCTCACCTGGGGGATCGGGCAGGCCCGGCGCGCCCGGCGCCGGGGGGAGGCGGGGAGTCCGGTTCCTGCGGGCCAAAGCGTCTTCCCCGTCTCTGGAGATGCAACCCGCCATTGCCTATCTTTCTGGCCGCGGAGCCCGGACACGGCCCGTTCCGCGACCGCGACGACCCAGGGGGAGACCATGACCGCGAGCACGTTCCGCCTCCAGCCCACCACGGACCTGCGCCACCCCGGCCTGACCGCCACCGTCCCCCGGGAGCTGGTGCACCGCGCCTCCGTCGCCGAGGTCGTGCTCACCGACTGGCGGCGCGAGGACGAGAACCGCTTCCGCCTCGCCGCCCAGTGGCCCCGCGGCCACAGCTTCTTCGCCCCCGTCGAGGACGGCCGCCACGACCCCCTCATCGTCGCCGAGACGATCCGCCAGGCCGGCACCCTCCTGGCCCACGCCGAGTTCGGCGTCCCCCTCGCCAGCCGCTTCCTCGTCCACGACCTCGACGTCGCCGTGCGGCCCGAGCGCCTGCACGTCGGACACGCCCCCGCCTCCGTCGACATCGACCTCGCCTGCACCCGCCTCCGCCTGCAGCGCGGCGTGCCGGCCGGCCTGCAGATCAGAGCCGTCCTGCGCCGCGAGGGCCGCGTCGCGGCCACCGGCGGCGGCTCCATGAGCTGCGTCAGCCCCGCCGCCTACGCCCGCCTGCGCGCCCGCACGCCCCTCAGCGACGCCGCCGCCCCGCCCCTCACCGCCCCCGCCGCCCCCCAGAGCGTGGGCCGCACCTCCCCCACCGACGTCGTCCTCTCCCCCACGAGCGACCCCCACGCCTGGCGACTGCGCGTCGACACCCGCCACCCCGTCCTCTTCGACCACCCCCTCGACCACGTCCCCGGCATGCTCCTGCTCGAAGCCGCCCGCCAAGCCGCCGCCGGCGTCCTGCGACGCCCCACCCTCATGCCCCTCTCCCTCGCCGGCCGATTCCACCGCTACGTCGAACTCCACACCCCCTGCACCGTCACCGCCCGCCTCCTCCCCCACACCCCCGACAACCCCCGCACCGTCCACGTCACCGCCCGCCAAAACGACCGCACCGCCTTCACCGCCACCGCCACCGCCCTCCCCCACCCCCTCTAACCCCCCCACCCCCGACGAGCAGGGAGAGCAGGAGACACCCCCCCCCCGCGAGCAGGGAGAGCAGGACACAGACGGCAGGCCCCCCACGGCCCTCCGACCCCCGGACACAGGACACGCGACGCGAGACAGGCGGCAGGCGGCAGGCGGCAGGCGGCAGGCGGCAGGCGGCAGGCGGCGCCGGGCGCTCCGCGCAGACGGAGGCCAACCCGCCAGGCGCCATCCCACCCACACCGCGAACCCCCCACCGCACCCCCGGGCGCAGGACACGCGGCACGAGCCAGACGACAGGCGCCCCCCAGGCGAGCAGGAGCGCAGGGCAGGACAGGCGACAGGCGCTCACCCGCCCCCCTCCTCACCCCCCGGGAAGCAGGACACACAGCACGGAGACAGACGACAGGCGGCAGACGCCCACACCCCCGACGCCCCCGACGGGAAGCGGGACACGCGAAGCGAGGCGGGCGACAGCCCCCCCCCCGGCAGCCTCCGACCCGCGGGGAGCAGGGGACGACGGCGCCGGGCGGGCGACGGGCGCACCCGCACCCTGCGCCCCCGCACCCCCGCCCGCCCCCGCCCCGGAGCGCGGGGCGGGCGCGGACGGGGGTGCGGAGGGTGTGGCTGAGACGGCCGCCGCCGGGTAAGATACGTACTAGGCGGTTTTTTCCTGGGCCTCCCCGCCGCACCCCCGCACCCCCAAAGGCCCCGCCCAGGAAAGATAAGGAGAGGCGCCATGGCCGAACAGGTCCGGGCCGTCCGCACCCGCCACGCCATCCTGATGGCCGCCGCGAAGGTCTTCGAAGACCGCGGCTACCAAGCCGCGACCATCGCCGAGATCCTCGACGCCGCAGGCGTCACCAAAGGCGCCCTCTACTTCCACTTCCAGTCCAAAGACGACCTCGCCCAAGGCGTCCTCGCCGAACAGGACCACCGCCCCGCCGTCCCCCCGCGCCACTCCAAAGTCCAGGAGATGGTCGACGTCGTCATGCTCCACGCCCACAACCTGCAGACCGACCCCCTCGTCCGCGCCGCCGTCCGCCTCTCCATGGACCAACAGCCCGGCCTCGACCGCACCGGCCCCTTCACCCGCTGGAGCCACGTCGGCGCCGCCCTCCTCGCCCAAGCCCGCGACCGAGGCGAACTCCTCCCCCACGTCGACCCCGCCGAGACCGCCGACGTCATCGTCGCCGCCTTCGCCGGCGTCCAGTCCATGTCCCAAGCCCTCAGCGACTACCGCGACCTCACCCACCGCGTCTCCGCCCTCCTGCGCCACACCCTCCCCAGCATCGTCCCCCCCTCCCTCCTCGCCGCCCTCGACCTCACCCCCACCCGCGGCGCCCACGTCCACACCGAAACCCACACCCCCACCGAGACCACCCAAGCCCCCACCACCGAAACCCCCACCCCCACCCCCACCCACACCACCCGCCACCCCGCACCCACCACCTAAACCCCCACCCA
>NZ_JBEYWK010000040.1:0-24326 GCF_040644415.1 Streptomyces sp. NPDC046985 | reverse complement strand
AAGAACGGGACCCTGAAGAGCTACGAGGGCTACCCGCACGGAATGCTGTCGCTCCACCCGGACGAACTCAACCCGGAGATCCTCGCCTTCATCGAGGCGTAGCCGAGCACGCAGCCGCGAAGCAGCCGATCGACGGCGAACCGCTGCTGGAGTCCAGCGAGCCCGGCGGCGGCGACGGCGACGGCGACGGCGACGCAGCCTATGACGCTCCGCGCACGGTCAGGGCGGTGCGCGCCAGGCTGCGCAGCCAGGCGTGGGCGTGGTCGGTGTCGTAACGCTGGTGCCACGACAGGTATATCGGTGCCGCGGGCAGTTCGAGCGGCAGGGGGAGGACGGCCAGACCGAGTTCGGTGACCGCGGACCGGGTGGTGGCTTCGGGGAGGGTGAGCAGGAGGTCGGAGCCGCGGGCGAACTCCAGCGCGGCCGCTTCCGTGGGCGCGGTCGCCACCACGCGCCGGGTGAGGCCCAGCGGTGCGAGGGCGTCGTCGACGGCGTTGCTGAGACTGCCGCGTCGCGAGACGTTGACGTGCTCGGCGGCGGCGTACTGCTGCCCGGTGACGGTCCCGCCGCGGGTGAGGGGGTGCCCCTGCCGCACGACGATGACGAGGGGGGTCTCGCCCACGTTCTCGGCGCGGACGTCCGGTGCGCTCGGGCGGTTGCCGTTCGCCTCCAGATCTACCTCGCCGCGCCGCAACTCGGGGGTGTCGACGCTCGATTCCGCGACGAAGCGCAGTCGCACGCCCGGCGCCTCTTCGCGCACGGCCGCGAGCAGCGCGGGGCCGCTCAAGGCGACCAGGGAGGCGTGCCAGCGGAGGGTGAACGTACGGTTCAGCGTCGCCAGATCGAGTTCACGGCTCGGCGTCAGCACCCCCTGAACCTGGTGCAACAACTCGTGCACCTGTTCCCGGACGGCGATCGCGTACGGCGTCGGGGTCATCGTCCGCCCGGTGCGCACCAGGATCTGGTCCCCGGTCGTGCGCCGGATCCGGCCCAGGCTCCGGCTCATCGCGGGGGCGGTGACGTGCAGGCGCGCGGCCGCCCCGGCCACGCTGCCCTCCTCCAGCAGCGCGTCGAGCGCGGCCAGCAGGTTCAAGTCCAATTGCATGCGAGTAATCCTAGCCGTGCCTGACATGCATTTGAAGTTAATCATGGGGCTCTATACCGTCGAGGGCAGAGGCCGGGACGAAGCGCATCGCAAGTCCCCACCGGCCTCATCACCCCTTCCACAGACGGGAGTTCCGCCATGTCCGAGACGCTTCAGACCACTGACGTCGCCGCCTCCCACGCCGACCTGCTCGACCAGACGGCGACCGCCGTGCGCGCGGCCGGATCCGCGCTGCGCGAGCGCTTCGGCGAGGCGGTCCGCTGCCAGACCCGCGAAGAGCTGGCGCGCGCGCTCGCCGCCAACGACGACACAGCCCTCGACATCCTCCGCCCCCGCCTCACCCGCCTGCGCCCGGACGCCGGCTGGGTGGAGGACGAACTGGACGGCGGGACGCTGCCGCCCGGCGAATGGTGGGTCGTGGACCCGGTCGAAGGCAACCTCAACCACCTGCACGCCCTGCCGGAGTGGGCGGTGACCGCCACCCTCGTGCGCGAGAACCAGCCGGTGCTCACCGCGGTCCACCTGCCGCTGACCGGCGAGACTTACACCGCGCTCACCGGCGCGGGCGCCCGCCTCGACGGCCGGCCGCTGCACGTCTCCCCGGCCGCGGACCTCGGCCTGAGCATCGTGGCCACCAGCCAGGCCCGGCCCGACGAGGACCATGACGTCGTGCGGCGCGTCGGCTCCTCGATCACCGCGATGCTCACCGACGCGCTCGTCGTCCGCACCGCCGTCCCCGCCACCCTGCACCTGCTGAACGTGGCCGCCGGCCGGATCGACGCCTTCTGGCAGTTCGCCGGCGCCCGCGCGGACCTTCTGCCCGGGGCGCTGCTCGTCACCGAGGCCGGCGGACGGATCTCAGACGCCGAGGGCCGCACCTGGACCCCGCGGAGCGACAGCTTCCTGGCCGCCGCGCCCGGCGTCCACGCCCAGGCCGTCGCCGCCCTCACCCGCTGACCCCGCACCACGACACGCTGACCCCGCACTACGACCCGCACACACGGAAGGACCAGATCACCATGACCACGATCGCCGTTCTCGGAAACGGTCGCGTCGGCGGCAGCCTGGCCACGGCCCTCGCCCAGGCAGGACACGAGGTGAGGACGGCCGGCCGCTCGCCGGGCGCCGCCGCCGACGCGGCCCGCACAGCCCAGATCGTCGTCAACGCCACCCCGGGCGACGGCTCGCTGGAGCGGCTCGTCGCCCTGCGCGAGGAACTGCGCGGCAAGATCCTCGTCGACGTCTCCAACGCCACCGTCCACGGACCGGACGGACTGCCCGCCGACCTGATCTACTCCGGCGCGAGCCTCGCCGAGCGACTCCAGGAAGCGCTTCCCGAGACGCACGTCGTCAAGACGCTCAACACCATGCTCTACCCGGTGATGACCGCCCCGGCCACGCTCGCCCAGGCGCCCGACGCCTTCCTCTCCGGCGAGGACGCACAGGCCAAGCAGACCGTCCGCGAACTGCTCGTCAGCCTGGGCTGGCGCGACGAGTGGATCACCGACCTCGGCGGCGTCCACACCGCCCGCGCCACGGAGGCCGCCGTCCTGTTCGTGCCGCACGTGATCCGGTCCCACGGATTCACGCCCTTCGCGATCTCGATCGCCCACTGACCCGCCCACAGAGCACGGCGCCCTAAGCCGGCGAACGGGCCGACGAGTACGGCCCCGCGGTCGGCGGTACCATCCACTCCGGTTACGACTGACTCGGCGCCATGCGGCGTGCCAGCGCCACTCCGGGTCGTCCTAGGCGCGATATCCAGGGAACGCGCAAGTGACACGATTCATGGGCAGTCCGGTGGCGGGGGTGCACTGGTGGAAAGCAGAGGGCGGCAATGTGGTTGGCAGTGGCTGGCGTGGTTCCCGCAGTTCTGGGAACAGTGGTCCTCCTGACCCGCAGGGCGCCGTCCTGGCTGGCGGGGCAGGTCGTCCGCCCGCGCCAGTGGGGAGTGGGCATGCTCCTGCTCGGGGTCTATGTCATCTCGCTGTCGAGCGCGGTTGACCGTGGAATTCTCCGCAGCGCCGGACCGCTGGACTTCCTGCGCTACGTCTTCCTCATCGCCGCGCTGAGCCTCGTCGTCGTGTCGACCCGCGCAGCCCGCAATAAGTAACAGGCGGATTTTCATGGCCAGTTGACGCAAGAGATGCGGTGCGGAAGGGCCGGGGCGGCAAGAGAGCCGCCCCGGCGTGAAGCGCTGGGGAGGCGGTCAGCCGCGTCGGCCGAGGACGACCGGGAAGGAGCCGTGCTCAAGCAGACCGCCGGCGGCGGTGTGCTCGTCGAGCAGGACGCGGGCGCGGCGCTCGAAATCGTCCACCTGCTCCCCGAACAACGGCCGGGCGGCGAAGCTGGTCGAGTACAGGTAGCCGATCACCGTCTCACCCCGGCCCGCTGCTCCTGCAGCGGCGGGTCGTCGCGCAGCAGGATCATCTGCTCGCGCGGCGTCACCTCGGTCGACGGACCTCGGCCGTGCAGGTCGGCGTGCGGGAGCGAGAGGATGAGAGGGGCGCCGGGACGCAGGCCGTCGCGCAGCGCCGGCAGCGAGCGGTGCGGGTCGATGAACCCCAGGGCGCCGATCGCGTACGCGGCGTCGAACGGCTCTGCTCCGGCTAGGTACTCGGTCACGTCTGCCCGGACGAACTCCACGCTGTCCACATCCGCGTGGGTGGAGACGGCGCGTTCGTGCTAGGTCGGGGACAGCTCGATGCCGGTGACACGGGCTCCGAGAGCCCGAGCGAGGTGGACGGCGTGATGACCGGCCTTGTTTCGACATAACTGCAGTGTCTCTTTGATGACCGAACCTCCCGCTGGCCAGCATGGCGGCGGCCTCCTGCGGGTACAGGGCGGTCAGCGCCGCGTCGTAGTCGACGAAGGTGCTGCCCGTGCCGATGGGCGAAGGCGACAACTCATCGATCACCACAACACCCCATGTCCCCCGCCCCCGTTCCCGAGCTTCCTTCCACCTGCCGCGCTCACAGCGATCGGGCGAGCCTGAATCCGAGGTCGTCGATGGCGAGGGTCGGGTGGCTCTTGCGGCGGCACGACGCTCGGCGCCCCCGGGGCTGATCGAAGAAGCCGCCGCCGCGGAAGACGCGGTACGGGCCGTAGACCCGGGGGTCGTACACGTCCCAGCACCACTCCCAGACATTGCCGATCATGTCGTGGAGGCCCCACGCGTTCGGCTCCCGCTGCGCGACGTCGTGCAGCTCGCCCCCGGAGTTGCCGCGGTACCACGCGATCCCGTCGAGCTCTCCGTAGCGGACGTCCGAACTCCCGGCGCGGCAGGCGAACTCCCATTCCGCCTCGGTGGGAAGGCGGTAGCCGTCGGCCGCCCAGTCGCAGACCACGTCCTGCGCGTCGCAGCTGTCGCCCATCGAGTAGCAGGGATCGAGCCCGGCCGCCTGCGAGAACAGGTTGCAGAACCAGACGGCGTCCTTCCATGAGACCTCGGTCACCGGCGTTCGAGGCCCTGCTGAGCTCTGCGGCACCTCGCCCAGCACAGCGGCGTACAGCTCGCGGGTGACCGGAGTCGGCGCCGACTGGCAGGCGGCGGCCTCGACCTTCCAGCCCGTCATCGTGCCCTCGTCCCGCAGCACGATCTCTCCGGCGGGCAGATCGATCATGGGTTCGACGGCTAACCGTCGCAGCGTTGATTCATGGCTCATCGCAGTCCTACCGTCGTCAGGCCCGCTCCCAGCGTCACGCCCGCCGGCACCGTCACTGCTTCCGGCCGCTCCCGCCGGTCGACCGTACGGCCCACCGGCACCTGCTGGACGATCACGATGACCGCGTTCGTGGTCACCGGGATGCCCACCGGCCACGCGTCGTGCGGGTAGGTGTACCGAGAGATCCACAGCGCAACGGCGTAGGTGAGCACAGGAGTCATCAGGGAGAAGACCGCACTCACTGCCAGGAAGACGGCCAGCCCTGAGCGGGCCGGCAGCCGCCACACGGACAGGGCATGAGAGGCGGCCTGCCCGTCGCGCTGAGCGAGGCGTGCGCGAACGCGGTCGAGCACGGGCTGCGCCGAGGGCGCCGGGCCGCCTGCGCGGGCCATGTCCTTCGCCGGCTCCGCGTGGCCGCCCTTCCCCGGCCCCGACCGGGCGGGACCGGGGACCAGTCCCGCACTGGCATTCGGGACGCGAGTGGTTCCATGGCTGACCGCGCCCGCAGTCCCGGGGGACAAGGGGGCGCGAAAGCCGGCCGCGTGGGCAGACCCGCGCGCCACCGGATTCTTCATCACCTCGCGTCCGGTGCCGGCCTGCCTGGACGTACTGAACAAGCACGCGCCGCACTTGCTGCTGGCCGATGATGTATCCGCCTGCGAGGTCACCGGCGCGAACTTGGTCTGGCGGGGAAGTGCCGGGCAGGGCAGCCGCACGGCCGCCCTGCTCGTCGTCACGGGTTGATCACCGCTTGTAGGAGGCCCAGACGTAGGAGCCCTGGCTGCCCTGGATCACGATGCGCAGGTGGTCGAGGCGCTGGAACCGCGCGGTCTTCGTGTAGAAGGCGCCCTTCTTGCTGGAGTTGCAGGTCTTCCACCCGCTGTCGGCGATGTAGCGGCCGGCCTCGACGTTGTAGATGCGCACGCGCATCTTGGCGCGGGTGTTGTAGCAGTGCAGGGAGGCGTAGGCGGTCTTCCCCTTGGACCGGTACGGCTGGGAGACCCACTTCTTGCCGTGGTGGGTCAGGTACGAGCCGGAGATCCAGCTCGGCCCCCACTGCCGGCGGACGGACGAGCGGGCGGCGAACTCGGGCAGGGCGGCGCCGTCGATCTCCTGAACCGCGGCCTGCCCAGTGGCCGTGTTCGCCGACGCCGGCGATGCGGTGGTCGCGAAGGCGTCGGCGGTCGGCCCCGAGACCAACGCCGCAGCGCAGACGGCGGTGCCGAGAGCGAGTGCGGAGCGCTTGAGTGCGGTCATTTCGACTTTCCCTCCAGATGCACGAACGGGAGACACCGATCTCCGCGGCCAGCGGCTCGGCGGACCGCGGTCGGTGCTTGCGATGTCAGTTCAGCGCCCGGGGGATTGAATGGGCAGCTGGTTCCGCCACTCTGATCAATGCCGATTGCGCAGGTCGCAGGGCCGCGTGTGACCTGACCGAAGAAGGTTCCCCTGGTTTGCTCTGCTGTCGCCGGGACGCGTGGCTTCGCGAGCTGCGGCGCCGCGTCCACTGGGAAAAGCGGGGCGGGCAGAGGGCTGTCGATGGCGGGGCGTCGGGAGATCCCAGTTGACCCGAGTGCCGGACCGGTGGCGCGGTTCGCGTCCGAGTTGCGCAAGCTATGGTCCAAGGCCGGTGGTCCGACGTACCGGGTGATGGCGCAGCGCACTGGGCAGGGGCTGGCGGCCTTACGCGGACCGGATCGGCTTCACCGGAGACCGAAGGAGCGGGCTGCTCACACATCTGCGCGCGGATCTCGAAGATCCTTAAGGGCTGTCGCGCCATCCCGGCGTTGCCCGCGGCCGCGGAGTCGGCGAGGTTGGACGGGGCGGCGTTCGACCTGATCGGCACGAGCACCCCGCACCCGTTCACGATCCTCGCCCGGAGTGCCGCCGAGGTCGCCTGCAGACTCATTCCAGCCGCCGGTCACACGCTCGGTGGTCGCGGGCGCCACCGACTTCACCAGGCTCTACGTCGCGTGGCTGCCCCAGTTCGCCGCGCGGATGCGGACAGGAAGGCCGTCAGCGGACGCCTGATGCGCCTGCGCACGCTACCGTCGGTCGCGCGCGGCAGGCGTAAGAGCGGGGGAGGGGATCGTGGGGCGTCCTGAAAGTCCGCTGGATCTCGGGGAGGGGCCGTTACAGCGCCTGGCCTTCGATCTGCGGAAGCTGAGGGTGGAGGCCGGCAGTCCCACCTATCGGGACATGGCCGTCCGTGCCGGGGCCGGCGCCAGCACCCTGTCCCAGGCCGCCGCCGGCGAACGTCTCCCCACCCTGCCGACCACTCTGGCCTACGCGCTGGCCTGCGGCGGCGACGTGCAGGAGTGGGAGCGACGCTGGCAGCGGGCAGCCCGAGAACTCGCCGAACAGCCCGGGCCCGAGCAGGACGAGGCGGATGCGCCCTACCGTGGACTGGCCTGGTATGGCGCGGATGACCACGAGCTGTTCTTCGGCCGCGACGCCCTCGCCGCAGCACTGGTCGACAAGGTGCTGCAACATCGCCTAGTGGCCGTCGTGGGCGCCTCGGGAAGCGGCAAGTCCTCGTTGCTGCGCGCCGGCCTGGTTCCCGCGCTTCGAGCCGGCGCCCCGCCGCGTGCGCGGCCGGCCGTGATCCGAATCCTCACCCCCGGAGCCCGCCCGGCCCGCCACGCCCGGCTGCTCCAGCCTGCCGCCGGGCGCGGCGACACGGTGGTCGTCTTCGACCAGTTCGAGGAACTCTTCACCCTCGGCGCCGAGCCGGCCGAGCGCACCGCGTTCCTCGACTCGCTCCTGACGGCGTGCGCACCCGACAGCCGGCTGCGCGCGGTACTCGCGGTCAGGGCGGACTTCTTCGGCCGCTGCGCCGAACACCCCGAACTGGCCGCCGCCCTGCGGGACGCCACCGTGCTCGTCGGCCCGATGAACCGATCCGAGCTGCGCGAGGCCATCGTCAAACCCGCCGCCAAAGCCGGATTGATCGTCGAACGCGACCTGAGCGCGCAGATCCTCGACGACGTCGTCGAGGAGCCCGGCGGTCTTCCCTTGATGTCCCACGCCCTGCTGGAGACCTGGCGTCGCCGCCGCGGTCGCGCCCTGACCCTGGCCATGTACCAGGCCGCAGGCGGCATCCACGGCGCCATCGCCCAGACCGCGGAGACCGCCTTCGGCCGCCTGTCCGCCGATCGAGCCGCTGCGGCCCGCCTGATCCTGCTGCGCCTGATCACTCCCGGCGACGGCGCCCCCGACACCCGCCGACCCGCCGACCGCGCCGAGCTTGAGGCGGTCTGCGCTCACGGCGCGCAGGTACTCGAACATCTGGCCCGGTCGCGGATGATCACTCTCGACGGCGACAGCGTGGACCTGGCCCACGAGGCCCTCATCACCGCCTGGCCCCGCTACAGAGCATGGATCGGCGAGAGCCGCGAGCGCCTTCGGCTGCACCGTCAGCTCACCCAGGCGGCGACCGCCTGGCACGAACTGGGCCGCGACCCCGGCGCTCTCTACCGCGGCGTGCGCCTGACAGCGGCCCAGGACGCGTTCACCGGAGCGGAGCGCCAGGCCGGCCTCACCCCCGGCGAGCGATCCTTCCTGGACGCCTCCCTCGCCGAGCACGACAGGCAAACGCGTGCCGCCGCCCGCACCACCCGGCGTCTGCGCACCCTGACCGCGGTCCTCACCGCCCTGCTCCTCCTCGCCGTCGCCGCGGGCGGGGCCGCATGGGACCAGAGCCGAAACAGCGACCGGCAACGCCGGGCAGCCGAAGCCGCCCGGAAGACAGCCCTGTCCCGCCAGCTCGCCGCGCAGTCGGACGCGATGACCGCGACCGATCCCGACCTGTCCGCGCTGCTGGCCGTCCAGGCCTACCGCATCAGCCGCACTCGCGAGGCCGCCGCCAGCCTGTACAGCGCCGCGGCCTCTCCTCTGAAGCGGCGGCTGAGCGGACACACCGCCTGGGTGGAGAACGCCGTGTTCAGCCCGGACGGACACACGCTGGCCAGCGTCAGCGACGACCACACCGTGCGGCTGTGGGACACCGCCACCGGCCGGACCCGCGCCACACTCGCCGCCCACCGCGACAGCGTGGTCTCAGCGGCCTTCAGCCCCGACGGCCGACTGCTCGCCACCGCCGGCGCCGACCGCACGGTGCGCCTGTGGGACGCCGCCACAGGACGGCCCGTGCGCGCGTGGCGCACCGCCGCCGCCCGTACCGGCTATGGCGTAGGCGACCACACGTTCACCGTCGCGCCGGTGGTGTTCACCTCCCACGGGCGCTCGCTGGCGACGGCCGGCGCCGACGGGACGGTGCGTGTGATCGACCTGGCCACCGGGGCGTCCCGTATCGTCGTGCGCTGCCCCGACATCCTGAGTTCGGCGGTCTTCAGCCGGGACGGGCGCACCGCAGCCACCATCAGCGCGCAGGGCGCCGTGCGGCTGTGGGACGTGGCCACCGGGCGGCCCGGCCGCTCCTTCGTCGACGATGCCGACAGCGATGACTCCACTGCGGCGTTCAGCCCCGACGGCCATACCCTGGCCATCGCAGGCCTCGTCACGGTGCGCCTGTGGGACACCGGCACCGGCCGGCTGCGCAGGGCCCTGAAAGGTAACTTCGGTCAGGTGTGGTCGGTGGCCTTCAGCTCCGACGGAAGCACTCTGGCGACCACCGGCTACGACCGAACGGTCCGGCTGTGGGATGCCGCAACCGGACGCGCCGTGACCGTTCTCCCCCGGGGCGCCGAGATGGACCGGGCGGTGTCGGCCTCTTTCAGCCCTGACGGACGCACCCTGGCCACCGGCGGCGACAACGGCACGGTCAGGCTGTGGGACGCCGCCTATGACCGGCCCCGTGCCATCCTGCGCTACAAAAACCTCATACGGTCGATGGCGTTCAGCTCCGAATCGCAGGCCGTAGCCGCCGACGTCTCCCGCTCCAGTCGACACGACAGCGCGCGCTCCGCCCTGCGCGTCGCCACCGACCCGACCACAGAGGCGCTCACGCCTGACGGACGCACTCTGATCACCGCAGACGTGGACGGCGCCCTGCGACTGGAGGACCTCGCCACCGGCCGTGCCCGCCGAGCCACCGTCTCCGGCATTGCGTCCTCTGTATCGCTCAGCCCCGACGGGCACATCCTCGCCACCAGCAGCCGACTCGGCCAACGCGGCCGCCCGTTCAACTCGAAGGTGCAGCTATGGGACGCAAGCACCGGCACACTGCGCACCACGCTGACGCACGAAGGCGACGATCCCGTGCTGCTGTTCAGCCCCGACGGGCACTCGCTGGCGACCGGCTTCAGCGACGGTGCAGGTGTCGTGCAACTGTGGGACGCCGCCACCGGCCGGCTGCGCGCCACCTTGGCCGAGCACACCGACGCCTCGTCGCTGGCCTTCAGCCATGACGGACGCACTTTGGCCGCCGGAGGCTACGACGGGACCGTGCACATCTGGGATACGGCCGGCGGGCGTCCCCACGCCCCCCTCATCGGCCACGCCGACGTCGTCGGCTCCGTGGACTTCAGCCCCGACGGACGCACTCTGGCCTCCGCAAGCCCGGACGGCACCGTACGGCTGTGGGACACGGCCACGGGGCGGTTGCGCACCACCCTGCCCAACCGGGGCACCATGAACCTGGTGGCCTTCAGCCCCGACGGGCACACCCTGGCCGCCGCGAGCCACAACGTCGGCGACACCGGTGACGCGGTCCGGCTGTGGACCGTGAACCTGCCGCGCCCGGCGCAGGCGATCGACGAGATCTGCCGCGCGGTGTCCCGCAGCCTCACCGCACAGGAGCGGTCGGTCTACCTGCCCGGGCAGAGAGCCGGCGCCGCATGCCGCCGATGAGCGGACGTCGCCCGCCGTTCTCCTAGGCGCCGCGGACGCGCGGCTCGACATCAGGTGCGGTGTGCACGGTAGGCGTGCTGCCCAACAGTGTCCGACCGGCTCTCACTGCCGGTCACCGGCAGCCGTTGCAGGCGCTTCTCCGGTCGGGGGCTCGGCGTCCGCCCCTGGCTGGGCTGCGGGGCGGTGGCGTGTCCCGTGCCACCGCCCCGCAGCCCCGTGCGCGGTTCGCGTCAGATGGTGAAGTAGAAGCAGTTCCCCGGAACCTCCGGCGTCCGGGGTACGCGTGCGCAGCACGCCGTGCCGGCTCCCGCCGCCGTGCTCCCGCCGCATCCGTCTGGCGGCTTCGCCGCCGATCCGCTCGGCGTGCGGGAAGAGGGGCATCGCCGGCACGGGCCGCTCTTCCGTATGGCCGTCGAGGGCGAGGAGACCGTGCTGGGCGGGGCTGGGCGAGCTGTTCGCGGCTGAACGCGGCCGCCTGGAAGTGCTCAACACCCTCATGATCCAAGACCTGTTCGGCCGTGCCCTGTTCAATCTCACCGCGGACGGCCACGGCGAGGGCCGCCGCCGGCTGCGCCCCGCGCTGTCCGGCCGGGCGCTGCCCGGCTAAGTGCCGTCCCTGCTGGAGGTCATCGGCCCGGTCACCGACCGGTGGGCATCGCACGGCACCGCGGATCAGCACCAGCGGGTGCGCGAGCTCGCCGGTGCGATGAGCGCCCACGTCCTGCTCGGCATCGCCCCCGGGGAGGCAGGCGCGGCACAGTTCACCGCAGCCTTCGAGCAGTTCGTCGCGGCGACCGCCGCACCGCCGCACCCTCCCTGACCCGCTGAACAGCGGGTCAGGGAGGGTGCGGCGGCATCCGTGCATCAAATGTCCCGGAAGAGACCAGCGAACGCCGTGACCTGCCGCGATGGGTGCGCGGTGGCCGCTGACCTGCGCGAATGGCCTTTCGACTGTTTCACACTCGTGCCGGTTGATGGGGCCGGAAGTCCCAGGAAACCCAGAGGGCTCCCACTGCTAGCGGGCGTCTTTCGGCTCTATGCGGCAGTACGGGCTCGTCGAACGCCCCGTTGTCGACGAGGGCGCTGGGACCTGGATGTCGAGTGACTGGCGCTCGGCCATTGCCTTGCGGGATCGTGGGCTCCTGATGATCGACGACGACTCTGCGGTCGCCGCCGGCGGAGCCTGCCAAGCCTCGGGCGCCCTACAGCGAGCGGCCCGTCGCGCGTGCCCGGCGGGCGAAGGCACAGGAGCTGATTGAGCGGCTGGTCGCCGAGGGGCGTGTCCGGATCGCTGATCCCGATGACGACGAGGTCGCGGAGTGGCGGCGCGTCGTGAACTACGCGAAGCGGCACGGCCTGGAGCCAGCAGGCAAACGCATCGAGAAGGTCCCGTACGTCGGGGCTGAAGCTGTTCCTCGCGGAGGGTCCCCATCCCAACGCGCGGAGTCAGCGGCCGAAGGAGAGCGGGGGTCTGGTTCCTGTCCCCGCACGACTGGGGCGCCTGCATCCGATGGTGGCTGCGCTTAAGATGACGAGAGTCGGCTGGCAATGCCGCCTGCGCTGCGCCGTAGGTCGCTCCTGTTGCTGCAGGGGCTGACGGCTGAGGCGGTACGGCGAGCGTACGAGGTGCGGAAGGCGCGGTCGTCCTTCTTCCCGCGCGAGGGCGGAGTGGATGTCGCTGTCGACGGCTTTGCGTATTCCGTCACCGGCAGGCAGGAGTTCCCGGAGTCCACGGATCCGGAGCGCTCCGCTCGTCTCGTCGTGGAGCTTGCCCATGGTCGGCCCGGTCGCTGGCGGGATCGGAAGAGCCGGACGCTCGAAGAGGCCCTGGGCGTGATCCTTGGAGAGATCGAGGCACGAGCGGTAGAGGACGCGCGGCGCAGGCAGGATGAGCAGCAGGCCGGGGCGGAACGTGAAGTTCGTTGGCGAGCGGCCATGGACGTGGCGAAGGAACAAGCTGTTCGCGAACAACTTGCCCAGGTGCTTCGCGAAGAGGCCGGGTGCTGGCAGGAGGCCGCTGTCCTCAGTGCGTACTGCATGGCATCGGAACGTCGTATCGGCGAGTTGGACGGGGCTGTGGACGAGTCGGCGCTGGACTCGGCCCGACGCTGGTTGGAGTGGGCAAGGGGGTACGTGAGGTCGATTGACCCCTTGAGCAGGCTTCCAAAGATGCCGAACACATGGGAACCCACGCCGGAGGAGCTCAAGCCGTACCTCAAAGGACGGAGCCCCTACGGACCGGAGCGGCGTGGCTGAGGGTGACGCTCTCGGCGTCGCTCGAATCCTGGTTCTGGATCACTTTCCGTGCCGGAGCCACGGAGGGTCACCACAACCGCGATCATGAACGGCCTCGCGCGGTGAGGAGGACCCGTTTGCGGACCAGTCACTGCCGTTGGTGTTGTACCGGGCGCGTTTCTTGGCGTCCAGGTTGGGGCCGAAGCCCTGGCCCACCAGGGTGCCCGAGGAGTTGAAGACGTTGTAGTCGATGCGCAGGAGCTCGCTGCCGCCGGCGAGGTCGGGGTCGACCGCGCGGGCGGAGAGGGTCGGGGTGTGGGTGGTGGTCATCGTCTTGCCCGAGCTGACGATGGACGGCTTGATGGCGGGGGTGCCGGTGCCGTTCTTGGGCTTGGGCCGGTAGCTGTAGGTGACCGACAGGGTGGCGCCGCCACCGTAGGCGAGCTGCCCCCACTGGGAGGCGTTGTTCATGTCGGGCGACTGGACCATCAGCGTCATGCTGCTCCAGCTGCCGGACGCGGCGCTCACCGCCCGGGAGGTGACGTCGAACTCGAGCGACGGGGGACTGACCCAGGAGTGGGAACCGTCGGTGACCGGGCAGGTACCGGCCTCGTGGCTGACCGGGTGAGTGCCGAGCGCGCCGGTGCGCCCTCCGGGCTCGTGCCCCCAGTACAGCGAGGAGGAGTTCCATCCGGCGGGGCGTTCGGTGCCGTAGACGGCGGCAGGGGTGTCGGAGCAGGAGGCGGCGGAGAGCTGTTTCACGTACAGCGAGGCGTGGCTGGCCACGGCGCCTTTGATGCCGCTGGTATTGATCTGGTAGTAGGTGCGGGCGCGTTCACCGTTGCCCGGGGTGTTGTTGTCCCATCCCTCTCGGGCGTTGGTCGCTCCGGTCGTGGAGGTCGAGTTGCAGACGTTCCACCCGTTGTCGGAGATCCGGGCCCAGTCCAGCTGGGAGGGCCTGCCGCTCCACTCCGGGTCCGCGTAGACCGGGTAGGTGGTGGTTTTGGCGGTGAGCAGGGACGTGTCCAGGCCGAGCTGCTGCTTGCCGTGTTTGAGGGTCACTTGGACCTGGGCACGGTGCTTGCCGACCTTGGCCGCTGCGGTGTGCTCTGCACGCGCGGCCGAGACGGTCGCTGTCCGGGCGTGAGCAGTGCCCCCCGTCTTCTGGCCGGTGCTGTCCCACATCAGCGCGGTGTCACTGTGGAACACCGTCTTGCCGGTGCGCTTGTCGGTGGCCTTCGCGCCGCCGTTGGAGGTGGCGGCCAGTTTGAGGTTGGCCGAGGCGGTGTTGAATGCGAGGCTTTGCAGCCGCGGATCGGCTGCGGCCTTGGGGGTCTTGACCACCAGGATCGAGGAGTAACCGGAGGCGTCCGCGGTCAGCTGGAGGTCGACCCCGGGAAACACCTCGGGGTAGGTGGCGGTGTCTTTGGCGACCACCGGTTTGGGCAGCGCGCCCGGCCAGGAGAAACCCCGCCTGTCAGTCCCGTCGCGCATCGTGACCATCGCGCCGGAACCGCCGCCGGAGAACGCCACGTCCGTGACTGCGGCTTTGGGTGCCCAGGTCCCGTCCGCGTGCCGCACCAGGGTGGTGTCAACGGGGACCCATTTCCCTTGCTGCTGCACACGCTGCGGCATCGAAGAGTCGGTCAGGGTGAAGGTGCCGTCCGGGTTGGCCATCACCACTGTCCCGGTGCCGGTGAGCTGGTCGATGGTCACAAACTGGCCGGTCGTCTTCGCCTGCGCGGACGCCGACTCCGTGGGGTTGAGACGCCTGGCGGCGGACTGTCGGCGGTCGTTCGGTGACGTGGCCTGCTGTGATGAGGTGTGCGCGCTGGACGCGGCGTGGGCCGGTGCCGTAGCGGCCAGCGAACCGGCAGCCAGGGCGGCGACGACGGCGGTGGCGATCGGTCTCGACGCGGGACGTCTGGACGCATACACGGGTATGCGAGAAGCGGACGTTGAGTTTGGCGTCCTTCGCAGGGTATGGCGGTTCCCCCCCGTAGGCCCCGCGCCGCTGTGCATTTTGTGGGGCCGGTGTGTGCGGGGTCCATCGTCAATGGATCGCCAAGTGCCCACCTGCAGTTTGTTTTTAACGCATTAACGTCAACTTGTTTTCAAGTTTGGATGATTCTTTTGTTCTTCCTGTGGAGATACTTTGCATATTGAACCGGCCTCAGGCCCTAGCGTGATCCACCGCGGGGGACTTGATCAACGTGTGCCTCCGTTCTGACGTGCACTCAAATTAACTAAGTTGAGTCGAACTTGGGTGGTTTGAGACCGGGGAGGGGACGCACAGCATGGCACGGATAACAGGGTGGAGACGCGGGCGGGGGGCCTGGGCTACCCGAAGGGTTCGTCGAACGGCTGTAGGGATGGCCGGTGCCTTGGTGGTGGGTCTGCTGCCCGCCGGCATGGCCACGGCGGCTGCGAAGCAGCACTTGGCAGCTCCCGCCGCTCCCCACGACAAGCTGGTCCCCTTCACTCACGCCACACCCAAGCGTGGGTCCTCTCCCAAGCGGTTCAAGCACTTCGATCCCAGCGGGCACACGAAGCTCCCTGCGCCGGGCAGCGCCGTGGTGACCCTGCCCAACGCTGCTGCCTCCGCGAGTCTGAACGCCAAGGCGACTCAGGTACGAGCCGGAAGCATGCCCGTCCTGCTCGGTGCTGCTGTGGGTTCCGAGCCCCCGTCAGGTGCCGTCACCCGGTCGCAGCGGGTGCGGGTGACGATGCTGGATCAGAAAGTCGCGCGCGCGGCCGGTGTCCACGGCGTCCTGTTCACGCTGCAGCGCACGAGCCCGGGGAACGGGAAGGTCGCGCTGCGGATGGACGACTCGTCCTTCCGCTATGCCTTCGGGGGTGACTTCACCTCACGCCTCCATCTGGTTCAGCTCCCCGCGTGCGTGCTGAACACGCCGAAGCTGGTGAAGTGTCAGGCGCAGACGTCTGTGCACACGGCCCCGGGTGCGCCGCTGTCCGCCCAGGTCTCGGTGCCGGGCTCCCCCACCGCTTCCGGCACGGTGACTTCGCCTCGCTCGGCAACGGCTGCGTCTAGTGCGATGGTTGTCATGGCGGCGACCGCAGGCACTTCCGGCTCGTCCGGTGACTACTCGGCGACCGCTCTGGCGCCGGGCGGCTCCTGGTCGACCTCGGGGAACACGGGCTCGTTCACCTACAGCTACCCGATCGCGGTGCCACCGGCGATCGGCGGGGCGGCACCCCAGGTGGGCCTCTCGTACAGCTCCGCCAGCCAGGACGCGCGGACCGAGGGGACGAACAACCAGTCCTCGTGGCTGGGTGACGGGTGGACCTCGACAGAGAACTACGTCGAGCGCACCTACAAGTCGTGCAATGACGACTCCTCGTCCGGTGCTCCGAAGGACGACGGCGACGAGTGCTGGGCGGGACAGATCCTGACCCTGTCACTGAACGGCACGTCCACCGACATCGTGTACGACGACGCCACCAAGACCTTCCGCCCCGCCGACGACAACTCCACCACCAAGATTGAGAACCTGAGCAACGGCACGAACGGCACCAAGAACGGGGAGTACTTCAAGGTCACCGAGGGCGGGGTGCAGTACTTCTTCGGCCTCAACCGCCTGCCGGGTTGGTCCAGCGGCAAGGACGAGACGAAGTCCGTGTGGACCGTGCCGGTGTACCACGCGCACAGCGGAGTCTCCGACTGCCCGGACAGCACGGACTTCGCCTCCACCGCCTGCACGATGGGTTACCGGTTCAACCTGGACTACGCGGTGGACCTGCACGGCAACGCCACGGCCTGGTACTACGCGCCGGAGACCGGCTACTACGGTGCGGTCCTGAAGGACACCGCGGTGTCCTACATCCGCGGCGGCACCCTGTCCCGCATCGACTACGGCATGACCTCCTCGAGCATCTACTCGGGTACGGCGCCGGAGCAGATCCTCTTCGACACCACGGGGGAGCGCTGCATCCCCGGCACTCCGTCGGGCAACACCTGCGCGGACAGCCAGTTCACGACCGCCAACGCCGCGTACTGGCCGGATGTTCCGATCGACCTGAACTGCACCTCCGGGTCGAGCTGTACCAACCACGGTCCGAGCTTCTGGTCGCGCAAGCGCCTGACGTCGATCACTACCCAGATCCAGACGGGCGGGGCGACCAAGCAGGTCGACAAGTACACCTTCACCCAGTCCTTCCCCGATGGCGGCGACCACGCCCCCACTCTGTGGCTGGACTCCATCAAGCGCACCGGCTTGAACACCCTGGGCGGCGCCTCGGGCAGCACCTCGACACCGGCAGTGAGTTTCGACCCGCCGCTGCAACTGCCCAACCGGGTGGGCACCATCCCGCAGATGCCGCTGATGTACCACGACCGGATCCAGACGGTCACCAGCGAGACCGGCGCCCAGACCACCGTCACCTACGACCGGCCCAACTGCTCCAGCGCCCCGGCCAGCGACCCCAAAGACCCGACGGACGCAGCTGCCCGGACGTTCGCCTCGACCAACACGCTGTCGTGCTTCCCGGTGTACTGGACGCCCTACGGGCAGCCGGCGCCGATGATGGACTGGTTCTACAAGTACAAGGTCACCGCGGTCGTCACCGAGGACACGCACAACTCCTACCAGGACGGCACCGAGCCCAAGCTGGAAACGGACTACGCCTACAAGGGCAACCCGGGCTGGCACTACGACGACAACGAGGTCGTCAAGGCCAAGAACCGCACCTGGGGCCAGTTCCGGGGCTACCCGGAGGTAGATGTCACCACCGGTGACCCGAGTGTGTTCCACAAGACCAACGGCGTCCAGGTCTACGACCAGAAGACCCTGAGCAAGACGTACTACTTCCTCGGAATGAAAGGCGACACCCTGCCCGGTGGGAAGACCCGCTCGGTGCCCGCGCTGACCAGCCAGGACGGAGCCACCTCCGTCGCGGACGACAAGGCGCTGGCCGGACAGGTCTTCGAGACCGACGCCTACACCAGCGCCACCGGCAGCCTGGACAAGGCCACCGTCACCGTCCCCACGATCATCGGACCCACAGCGTCCCGGTCCCGCAGCGGGCTGCCGGACCTCACGGCACAGATGGTCCGCACCGCCAAGAGCCTCAGTCGGCAGACGGTCTCCTACGGCTGGCGCAAGACCGAGACCGACACCTTCTACAACACCACCCTGGGCAAGCCGACCACCGGCATGCCCATGCAGATCGACGACCGCGGCGAAACCACAGCCAGCGACAACGTCGCCAAGTGTGTATACACCCGCTACCTCACCGGCGGCGTGGACACCCTGGTTGTGCCCGCCGAGATCATCGCCACCGGCCAGGACTGTTCCGCTGCCGGAGCGACTCCCGGCGGCACGCTGATCTCCGACGTCCGCACCTCCTACGACACCAATGCCTTCACCTACGACGGCGACGGCCAGCAGAACCCGGCGCTTCCCAAGACCGGTGACGTCACCCTGGTCCAGAAGGCGTCCGCCGCCACCGGCGCCACCACGACCGCGTTCGTCGACGAGGCGGCGACCACCTACGACGGCTACGGCCGCACCACACTGACCACACGCACGCCCCACTCCACCGCCCCCAACGGCACCAGCCTTTCGCAGAGCACCGCCACCGGCTACACCCCCGCCACGGGAGAACTCCCGACCAGCGTCGTCACCGCCACCCAGGTCACCCCCGGAGCCACCTGCACCACCAGCACGACCAGCTCCAAGGACTGCCACGTCGCCAGCAGCACCATGGACCCGGCCCGAGCCCAGCCCACCGCCACCACCGACGCGGCCGGCCTGCTCACCTCGCTCACCTATGACGCGCTCGGCCGCCGCACGGGGGTATGGCTGCCCAACGAGAGCAAGGTCAACAGCGCACCGGCGAACACGACCTACACCTACAACCTGTCCCAGACGGGCCCCTCGGTCGTCGCCACCAACACCCTGCTGGACAACGGCAGCTACGCGACCAGCGAAACGCTGTACGACGCCATGCTGCGCCCCCTGCAGACACAGGCGACCGGGGAGAACTCGACCACCACGGTCAGCGACACCCAGTACGACTCGCACGGCTGGACCGTTGTCACCAACAACGCCTACAACGTCGCGGGCAACCCCGCCAGCAGCCTGGACACCATCTCCCAGGTGACCATCCCCGACACCACCGTCACCGACCACGACGGACTCGGCCGCGCAGGCTTGGTCACCGAGGAGCACAACGGCTCCAAGACCTGGGCCACGACTACCGCCTACACCGGGGACAAGACCACGGTCCTGACTCCTAAGGGCGGTGTCGCCACCGCGACGGTCGTCAATGCACGCGGCCAGAGCACCGAACTCGACCAGTACACGGCCGCCCCCACCCTCTCCGGCACTGCGGCTACCGGGTTCACCGCCACCGGCGGCACCACCTCACCCACCACCTACACCTACACCGCCGCAGGCCAGCAGCACCAGGTCACCGGCCCCGACCACACGGTATGGACGTCCGACTACGACCTGCTCGGGCGCAAGAAGTCCCAGAACGACCCGGACGCAGGCAGCAGCGGGTACGGGTACGACGACGCCGGCAACCTCGTGTTCACCACCGACGCCAAGAAGGTCGAACTCGACTACACCTACGACCTACTGGGCCGCAAACTCACCGCCACCGACAAGGCGAAGTCCAACTTCCAGTTCGCCTCCTGGCTGTACGACACGAAGCGCATCGGCTACCTGACCTCCTCGACCCGCTACGTCCAGGGCACCACTGGCGGCTACACGGTCGCCGCGACCGGCTACACCGTCCTCGGCAAGCCGACCGGCACGCAGATCACCCTGCCGGCCTCCGAGACGCCGCTGCCGTCGACCTACACGACGACCTACACCTACACCATCAACGACCAGCTGCTCGCCACGCAGACAGACCCGCGTACCCAGGGGCTCAACAGCGAGGTCATCGCCTATGGCCACGACGTGCTGGGCAACCCGACCACCACGGGCAGCAGCGTCTTCGTCTATGCCAGCGCGACCGTCTACACGCCCTTCGGTGCGCTGTCCCAGGTCACCCAGGGTGCCTCGACCAACCCGGCCACGACCACCTACCACTACGACGACCAGACCCTCCGGCTGACGGAACGCGTCATCGACCGGACCCAGGCACCCGGCCCGACAGTCGATGACACCAAGTACACCTACGACGCCTCCGGCAATCCGACCTCCATCACCGACCAGCAGTCGGAAACCGGCAACACCGTCACCGATCAGCAGTGCTACAGCTACGACACCCTGGACCGGCTCACGGATGCCTGGACCGCCAACGACAACTGCTCCGCCAACCCGCCCACGGCCGGCACCCTCACCACAACGGCGGGCTCCTACTGGCAGTCCTTCGACTACGACGCCATCGGCGACCGCCACCAGAGCGTCGACCACGCCGTTGGCGGCTCCGGCACCAACGTCACCACCACCTACGCCAACGGGTGCACCGCCAACTGCAACTCCACCGGCGCCCAGCCCCACACCCTGACCGCGACCACCGGCGGCACCAACCCCACGGCCTTCGGCTACGACGAAGACGGCAACCTGCACACCCGCACCCCCACCACCGGAGCCGGCCAGAGTCTTACCTGGGACGACGAAGGCCACCTGGCGCAGGTGGACACCAGCGGCTCCAGCCCCACGACCACCAAGTACCTGTACGACGCCGACGGCAACCAGCTCATCCGCCGCGACCCCGGCCAGACCACCCTCTTCGTCGGCGACACTCAGATCGTCGTCAACACCAGCGTCACCCCCAACGTCCTGCTCGGGGCCGTCCGCACCTACACCCACGGCGGCGCCGGGATCCCCGTGGCCGTGCGTTCCAGCCTTGCGGGCGGGGGTGTGAAGTACCTGTTCAACGACCCGCACGGCACCGCGACCCTCTCGATGGACACCACCACCCAGCAGGTCGCCCGCCAGCAGTACACTCCCTACGGCCAGCCACGAACCAGCGCCAACACCACCACCTGGCCCGACCCTACCCACTCCTACCTGGGCAAACCCCTGGACACCGCCACCGGCTACACCGACGTCGGCGCCCGCAAGTACGACCCCACCCTGGGCCGCTTCATCAGCGTCGACCCCGTCTTCGAAGCCACCAGCCCCCAGCAACTCGGCGGCTACACCTACGCCGGCGACAACCCCATCACCAACAGCGACCCCACCGGGCTTGAGGGCGACGACGGCAGTTCCTGGCTCAACGCCGACAACAACTGGGCCTACCAGGGCGGCTTCGACAGCCAAGGCAACATGGTCAACGACGACGGCAGTCCGCGACATGGCGGTACCAATCTTTCCCAGATCGGTAGTGGCGGTGGCGGTGGAGGCTGCCACTACGTCCTGCTCAACCCGTGCGGTGGCAGCGGAAAAGTGACCGTCCCGATGCAGTCCCATGGTCACCTCAGTACGACGACGATCATCGTGGGTGAACTCGCCGGCGTAGCCAACGGTCTTGACGAAGTAAGTGACTTGGCAAATCCGTTCTGCTGGTTCGATTCGGATTTCTGCAGCTCTGACCCCAAAGCGACTGACAAATGGGCGAAGGGTGCGGGAGCAGATACCGACTCGAGTGCCTACCAGGCGGCAAAAAATAACGGTTCCACAGTGCCATTCCTGGCCCTTGGCGGAAGATTCGCCGACGACGATGCCGGAATCCTCGGGGCGAGATGCAGTTTCACGCCCTCGACCCTGGTTCTGATGGCCCACGGCAAGACCAAGGCGATAGCTGAGATCGAAAACGGTGACCAAGTCGAGGCCGCCGACCCCAAGACTGGAAAACACCGGGGTCCACGCGTGGTCCTGGCACGTCTCGTCCACCACGACAACGACCTGATCGATTTGTCGATCGAAACCGCACCACGCCACTCCGCCATCGTCCACACCACCTCACGCCACCCGTTCTGGGACGACACAGATCACACCTGGGTACCGGCGGGCCGCCTCAAGCCAGGCCACGTCCTGAACACCGCAAACAACAAGCACGTCCGCATTCTCGCAGTCCGGGTCCGCCCGGGGGCAGCGGACATGTACAACCTCACCGTCCAACAGCTCCACACGTACTATGTGCTGGCGGGGGATACCCCAGTCCTCGTTCACAACAGCAATGGGAGCTGTGGCGTCACGGATCTCGCAGCCAAGATTGATGTTGAGAACCTCTCGATGACCAAGACCGTCGAAAATCACACCTGGGACATTGCTGGTACTCGGGATGTCGATGCCCCTAACTTCGGTAAGGCCGTACGCCCTTACATGAACGGCAACAATGGGCAGCTCCTCCGGGGGATCATGGATGGATCCGCGCCCAGGATGGATTCCCGTGGCGCTCCCGGGGTTGTCGAGTGGAGAACGCCTGGAGCGATGAACGGAAGCAGCGGGATATGGGAGCTCAACATCGACGCAAATTCCAACAGGATCGTCCACTTCCTCTTCAAGAGCACAAAAGGCTAGCCGCGGAAATGAAATTCTCCATCCAAGACGGATCTCCTCTTGAGGGTGTCCTCACCTATGACGAGTCCGAGTACGGATTCTCCTTCAGTGCGCAGAGCGGGGAGTCATTGGGTGAGAGGCTCGGCTCGGAGGGGGTTGCAAGTGCACTGATCGGCACGCTCCAACTAGAGGTCGATATTGAGTCTCGGGAAGTCCTGTTCGCCTGGGGATACTTCCCAAACGTTCGGGGTGTGGTGGCCGAGTTCCCTGTTCCACAGTTCAATCCAGGACGGGTATTCATCTCGTCGGATCACCCCTTCGAGCCTGGGGTTTCTTTCGAGGTCCCTGGAGACGGGTGGAGGGTTTCGTATGATCCTTCCTCCGGGTGGGTCGCCATTCGTCTGAGCGATGCCGTCAGCGCTAAGTTCGTCAAAATCGCTAGCGGAACTGTCTTGGGCGTCGACAACGGTGATCTGGTTTCGGTCTGGCTCAATCCTGTTTTTGCAGAGTGACAGGCGATGAAGCGGACGGGTAAGTAGAAGATCCGGTAGCAGCAGCAAAATGAAGCCCCGTCAGGTGCGTCCTGGCGGGGCTTCTGCGGTGGGTGACGGCAGTAGTTGACGGCAACGTCAGTGGACGGTGGCTCCGCACAGCGGCGGGTCGTCGCCGTCGTCGCGGGTCGACCCGTCGCTGACGAGGCGGAGCAGATCGCCGCCGGGAGCATGGACGCGGTCGAGCCGAAGATCATCGGGGCCGAGCCGGACCACTACGCGGTGTGGGGCGGTCTCGCCATGGAGGCCGCGGCCGCAGCAGCCCGGAACAACCGCCCGGACGAAGCCAAGGAGTACCGCAAGGCGGCGCGGGTGGCAGCAACCGCCGTCGGCACCGCGCACCGCAACCTCTCTCGCCACTGGTCCGTCTTCGGGCCCGTCACCGCCGCCCTGAAGGCACTCGAAGACTCCATGGTCATCGGGGACGCCCGCGCGGTCGTGCGGAAAGCCGACGAGGAAGAGGCGCTGTCGCCCAGGTTTTGAAGCGCCTGGGCAGACCCAGTACGAACGACGGGAACCGCTTCACCCTCGACGTAGCGCGGGCCCACACGCGTACCGGAGACCTGTCGGCAGCGATGGACGAACTGACCCGGGTTCGAGACGCCGCCCCCGAGTGGCTCAGGCACCAGAACTCGGCCGCCGAGACCATGCAAGAGATCCTGAGCAAGCGGAAGCGCACCCTGACGACGGAGATGCAGGACATGGCCGCCTACCTCGACGTTGTCGGCTAGCCACCACGCAGCGTGGCAGTTCACCGACCCGGTGTCGCAAACTGCCGTGCCACTCAAATAGAGTGACGGCCAGTCAGACATCTACGGTCACCGTGTCTCTATCAGCGACCCGACCGGGGGTGCACGGTGAACAGGCCCAGGAGCGACGCGGACCGCATGCGGCGCAGGGAACTGTACGACGCGGCAACGGGGCTGGCCGGCCCCCGCTTACTTCCATGGACCACCCCGGACGGGAACCCCTGCTATCTCAGCACCGACGGCAGGGGCTACCTGTCCACGCTCGCCGACAGCATCGAAGCCGTCCAACTCGGCATGGGCGAAGAGCTGCTGGAACACGCCCGCGAAGTCCTGACCCCCGGCGCGCGAGCGCTGTCGGCCACCGAGTACCGCTGGCTCGCCTCACGGCTGGCCGAAGCCCTTGCCGACGCTCTTCGGGTGGCCGAATCGCGCGGACAGCGCATCCCGGACCCGCAGGAAGAGGCGGCCGAGCATGCCTGACATCGGCACGGCAGCCCGGAAGCGCTACCGCTTCCGCGAGTACCACGTGACCGCCGTCGTGGACCCCATGGCCCTGCCCACCTTCGAGGCCGTCTGCGTCACCGGAGAAGGCCACGACTGCGGCGCCACCTCCGGCGAAGTGCACACCGAGGAGAACTGACCCGCTGGATCGCCGAACACTGCGCCCAGACCGGCCATGAACCCTTTCCAACTTGGCCGTTGGATAGGTCCGTTGGGCTGACAGACAGGTGAAGCCCCTGGTAGATGGGTTATCGACCAAGAGAACCGTCTCCACCAGAGGCTTCGTG
>NZ_JBEYWK010000039.1:0-30038 GCF_040644415.1 Streptomyces sp. NPDC046985 | reverse complement strand
CGCGGTACACCCCGTTCCTCTCTCAGGCCCGCCAGCGCGGGTCGTAGCCGCTGGTCAGCGCCTCTTCGTTGTGGCGCCACCTCGGTTCCTTGTTGACGGCCGCGTTGGTGATGCCGCGCATGCGCCGGATGAACGCGCCGTAGGGCTTGATGAGCACCGAGGACAGGCTGCCGCCCGTGGGCTCGTCCATGAAGGGCATGAAGGCGTCGGGGAAGCCGGGCATCGTGCAGCCGATGCAGATGCCGCCGACGTTGGGGCAGCCGCCGATGCCGGCCATCCAGCCGCGCTTGGGCACGTTGCAGTTCACCACCGGGCCCCAGCAGCCCACCCGCACCTGGCACTTGGGCGAGTTGTAGTCCAGGGCGAAGTCGGCCTGCTCGTAGTAGGCGGCGCGGTCGCAGCCCTCGTGGACCGTCCGGCCGAACAGCCACTGCGGGCGCAGCATGTGGTCCAGCGGCGGAGGCGGCGCCGAGCCCGCGGCGTGGAAGAGCAACCAGGTCAGGGTCTCCATGAAGTTGTCGGGCTGGACCGGGCAGCCGGGCACGTTGACCACCGGCAGACCGGCCTGCGAGCGGTACTCCCCGCCCAGGTAGTCCACGAGGCCCATGGAGCCGGTGGGGTTGCCGGCCATCGCGTGGATGCCGCCGTACGTCGCGCAGGTGCCGGCCGCGACGACCGCCCAGGCCCGGGGCGTGAGCTGGTCGATCCACCAGTTGACGGTGAGCGGCTGCCCGGTCTCCAGGTCGTTGCCGAACGAGGTCCAGAAGCCGTCGCCCTCGATGATGTTCTGGTTGGGGATCGAGCCCTCGATGACCAGGATGAACGGGCGGCCGAGGTCGCCGCGGGCCGCCGCGCGGAACGGGGCGAGGTAGTCCTCGCCGCCCAGGCTCGGCGACAGCACCTTGTTGTGCAGGTTCACCTTCGGCAGGCCGGGGATGATCCCCAGCACGACGTCCTCGATCGAGGGCTGCGACGCCGCGGTGATGGACACGGTGTCGCCGTCGCAGCTCATGCCCTCGGAGATCCAGAGGACGTCGATCTCGTCGATGCCGGTCTGCTCCCCCGCGGCCTCGGGCTGCTCGCCGACGTGGGTGGTGCCGCGGTCAGTGGTCATGGGCTCGGCCTCCTCTAGGAGACGTCGGAGACGGTCGCGGAGTCGGTGGCGGGCGACGGCCTGGGCCCCGGACAGGATCGGCGCCGAGAACAGTCGGGTGCGGACGGATGCGGGCGCGTACGGGTGCGGACGGGCGGTCGCGTCCGGCCGCGGGGGCCGGAGCGACGGCCGGGCGTCGGCGCGGACGAGGCGCCGTCGCGGCGGACGCTCGGGGCGCGCCCGGCGCCGTCCGCGCCCGCGCGCGGGCGGCGTCCCTGCCGGGAAGCTCTCCTTCCCCGGACCATGCTCACACTGACGCCCTCCGGCCGCCCGTCGTGATGCGGCAGTCGGGTGAACGGCACGGCGGGTCGGCGGCACGCGCCATGGACGCCGCCCGCTCCCGGCCACCCCGGGAAAGGGCCTCCGACCACGCGGGTTAGCATATGAGCGCCACCTAGCTCGAAAGAGAGTCCAGTGACTGTCAACGACGACTCGTTCACCGACTGGAAGACCCGCGAGGAGATCGCGGAGTCCATGATCCCGATGATCGGGAAGCTGCACCGGGAGCGGGACGTCACCGTCCTGCTGCACAGCCGCTCCCTGGTGAACAAGTCGGTGGTGAGCATCCTCAAGACCCACCGGTTCGCCCGCCAGATCGCCGGCGAGGAGCTGTCCGTCACCGAGACGCTGCCGTTCCTGCGGGCGCTGACCGTCCTGGACCTCGGGCCGTCCCAGATCGACCTCGGCATGCTGGCCGCGACCTACCGCGCCGACGACCGCGGCCTGTCGGTGGAGCAGTTCACCGCCGAGGCCGTCGCCGGGGCCGTCGGGGACGGCAAGGTCGAGCGGCGCGAGGGCCGGGACGTCGTGCTGTACGGCTTCGGCCGGATCGGCCGCCTGGTCGCCCGCCTCCTGATCGAGAAGTCCGGTTCGGGCAACGGGCTGCGGCTGCGCGCCATCGTGGTGCGCGGCGGGGGCGAGCAGGACATCGTCAAGCGCGCCTCGCTGCTGCGCCGCGACTCCATCCACGGCCAGTTCCAGGGCACGATCACCGTCGACGAGACGAAGAGCACGATCGTCGCCAACGGCAACGAGATCCGGGTCATCTACGCCGACGACCCTACGGCGGTGGACTACACGGCGTACGGCATCAAGGACGCCATCCTCATCGACAACACCGGCAAGTGGCGCGACCGCGAGGGGCTGTCCAAGCACCTGCGCCCCGGCATCGACAAGGTGGTGCTGACCGCGCCCGGCAAGGGCGACGTCCCGAACATCGTGCACGGCGTCAACCACGACACCGTCAAGCCGGACGAGCGGATCCTGTCCTGCGCCTCGTGCACCACCAACGCGATCGTCCCGCCGCTGAAGGCGATGGACGACGAGTTCGGCGTGCGGCGCGGCCACGTGGAGACCGTCCACTCCTACACCAACGACCAGAACCTGCTGGACAACTACCACAGCTCCGAGCGCCGGGGCCGCTCCGCGGCGCTCAACATGGTCATCACCGAGACCGGCGCCGCCTCCGCCGTCGCCAAGGCGCTGCCCGACCTCAAGGCGCGGATCACCGGCAGCTCGATCCGGGTCCCGGTGCCGGACGTGTCGATCGCCATCCTGAACCTCCAGCTCGAGCGCGAGACCACGCGCGAGGAGGTGCTCGAGTACCTGCGCAACGTCTCGCTGACCTCGCCGCTCAAGCGCCAGATCGACTTCATCAGCGCGCCCGACGCCGTCTCCAGCGACTTCGTCGGCTCGCGGCACGCCTCGATCGTGGACGCCGGCGCCACCAAGGCGGAGGGCGACAACGCCATCCTCTACCTCTGGTACGACAACGAGTTCGGCTACTCCTGCCAGGTCATCCGGGTCGTCCAGCACGTCTCCGGCGTGGAGTACCCGACGTTCCCGGTCCCGGCGGTCTGACCCCGCGCCCGGTCCCGCCCGCGCCGCCGCCCGCCCCGGCTTCCAGACGCGGCCGACGGCCCCCGATGGGAGGATGAGCGAAGGGGGTCCTGCCCGCGGATGGGATGAAGGCATGGGCGTCGGCGGCACAGCGAGCAGTGCGGGTCCCGGTGACTTTCACGACGCCGCCTGCACGGCCGTGGCCACGGTCGACGCCGAGGGAGTGATCGTCCACTGGAGCCGGGGAGCGCAGGAACTGCTCGGCTACGCGCCCCGCGAGGTGCTGCTGCGTCCGGCGGGCGACCTGCTGGCAGACGGCGACCCGGTCGACCTTCCGGCCCGGCTGGCCGCGATCGAGGACTGCTGGGACGGGGTGGTCACCGTACGCCACCGGGCGGGCGGCGCCCTGCGGCTGGCCGTGCGGGTGAGCCCGCTGAGCGCCGCGGCCGGCGGCCGCCACTGGCTCCTCCGCGGCTGCGAGGTCGCGGACTGGCGCAGGCGCCAGATGTTGGCGTCGCTCGCCCGCGTGCTGCTGGAGGAGTCGGCCCTGGGCGTCGCGGTGCTGGACCGGGGGCTGCGCTGCCGCTGGGCGAACGCCGCGCTGACCGGCATGGACGACGGCCGCGCGTTCCGCCGCCTGGACGACGGCCCCGGCTTCCGCCCCGACGGGCCGGGCGACGACGACGCCTCCGAGTTCTGCCCCGAGGCCGCGCGGCAGGCCTCCGTGGTGACCCAGCAGGCCCGGCAGGCGCTGCTCTCGGGACGGTGCCGGCTGACCCTGGAGCCCGCGCCGCGCCGGAACACGGCGTTCGGCGGGACGGAGCGCGGACGGTGCCGGCTGCGCTCCTTCCTGCCGCTGCGGGACGACGCGGGCAGGACGCTCGGCGTCTGCTACGCGGCCCTCGACTTCACCGGCCGGGACCCGGCGCACGAACGCCTCGCGATGCTGAACGCCGCGAGCGAGCACATCGGGACCTCCCTCGACCTCGACGGCACGGTGCGGGAGCTGGCGGAGGTCCTGGTCCCGCAGATCGCCGACTTCGTGGCCGTCGACCTGCTGGACGCCGTCCAGCCCAAGCGGTCGGCCGCCGGCGGGACGAGGGGGGAGGGCACACTGCGCCGCGCGGCCCATGAGTCGATCCAGGGGGATCAGCCGGAGGCCGTCGTCGCCGTGGGCGAACCGCCCCGGTACGCGGACCGTTCCCCGCAGACCCGCTGCCTGACCACCGGCAAGCCGCAGTGCGAGATCATCTGCGACCAGACGCCCTGGCTCGCCGACGACCCCGTACGGCACCGCATGGCGAGCCGGATCGGCGTGCACACGCATCTGGTGGCGCCGCTGCGGGCGCGCGGCATCACCATGGGCGTGGTCACGGCGATGCGCTGGAAGAACCCCGAGGCCTTCGACGAGGACGACCTGCTGCTGGTGGAGGAACTGGTGGCGCGGGCCGCCGTGTGCGTCGACAACGCCCGGCGCTACGCCCGCGAGCACGAGGCGGCGCTCACCCTGCAGACCAGTCTGCTGCCGCCCAAGCTGCCCGAGCACAGCGCCGTCGACGTCGCCTACCGCTATCTGCCGGCCGACGCCGAGGCGGGGGTGGGCGGGGACTGGTTCGACGTGATCCCGCTCTCCGGCGCCCGGGTCGCGCTCGTGGTGGGCGACGTGATCGGCCACGGGCTGCACGCGGCGGCCAGCATGGGCCGGCTGCGGGCCGCCGTGCAGACCCTGGCCGACCTGGACCTGCCCCCGGACGAGCTGCTGGCGCGGCTGGACGACCTGGTGGTCCGCCTGTCCGACGAGGCGGAGGCGGCCGAGGAAGGGCCCGAGGTGGTCGGCGCGACCTGCGTGTACGCCGTCTACGACCCCATCGCCCGGAAGATCGTCGTGGCCCGCGCCGGACATCCCAGCCCGGCCATCGCCCACCTCGACGAGCCGGTGGAGTTCCCCGACATCCCGGCGGGCCCGCCGCTGGGCCTGGGCGGGCTGCCGTTCGAGTCGGCCGAGGTGCCGGTGGACGAGGGCAGCGTCATCGCGCTCTACACGGACGGGCTGATCGAGGCGTCCGACCGGGACGTGGACGTCGGCCTGGAGCGCCTGTGCTTCACCCTGGCCCACCCGGACCGCCCGCTGGAGGAGATCTGCGACATCATGGTCCGCACCCTCCTCCCGGACCGCCCGCGCGACGACGTCGCCTTCCTGATCGCCCGCGCGCACGTGATCAGCGGCGACCGCGTGGCCGCGTGGGAGGTGCCCGAGGACGCGTCGGCGGTGCACACGGTCCGGGAGAACGTCCTCGGCACACTGGCCCAGTGGGGTCTGGAGGAGCTGGCCTTCAGCACGGAGCTGATCGTCAGCGAGCTGGTGACCAACGCGATCCGGCACGCCGGCGGCCCGATCGGGCTGCGGCTGATCCACGAGCGCTGTCTGATCTGCGAGGTCTCCGACGCCAGCAACATCTCTCCGCACCTGCGGCGGGCGCTGCACACCGACGAGGGCGGACGGGGCCTGTTCCTGGTCGCCCAGGTCGCCCAGCGCTGGGGCACCCGCTACACCGACGCCGGGAAGACGATCTGGGCGGAGCAGCAACTGCCCGGGGCGCCCGACGGCTGAGCGCGGCGCGAGCCGGTGAGCCTTTCCGGTCACAGCACGAGGACGGGGAACGTGGCGGTGCGAGGACGGGGAACATGACCGGACGATTCCACCGATCGCACCGGTCCCAGCGGACTCAGCGATCTCAGCGGCCGCTCCCGCGCCGCCCGTTCGGGCGGGTGCGCGGGCGAGCGCCCACCGCGCCCGCGCCGCAGGGCGGCCCGCGGCCCGCCGACCCGCCCCGTCGCGCCGACCCGCCCCGTCGCCCGGACGCGCCCCACTCCCCCGGGCCCCGCCCCCGGTCGGCCCGGAGCCTCGGCACGCTCGCGGCGCAGGTCTTCCTCCTCCAGGTCCTCGTCGTGCTGGTGCTCGTCGCGGCGGCGGCCGGCGCGCTGGTGCTCCAGGAGCGGTACGAGGGCGAGGACAGCGCCCGGCAGCGCTCGCTGGCCGCCGCCGAGGCGTACGCGCACGCGCCCGGCACGGCGGTCGCCCTGACCTCGCCGGACGCGGCCAGGCTGCTCCAGTCGTCGGTGACGGCGGCGCGGCTCGGCTCGGGAGTCGACTTCGTCTCGGTCCTGGACGCGCGGGGAGTGCGCCTCGCCGACACGCAGCCGAACCTGATCGGCACCAAGGCCGAGAACGTCGGCAGGGCGGTAGCGGGCGAGACGTTCACCGACACCACCCGCGCGTCGGAGGACGCGGTGCGCGCGGCGGTGCCCGTGCTGGACGCGAGCCGCCGGGTGGTCGGCGTGGTCACGACGGGCATCCGGATCAAGAGCCTGGGGCAGGCGCTGGACCAGCAGATGCCCATGGTGCTGGGCTCGGCGGCGCTGGCACTGGCGCTGGCGACCGCGGGCACCGCCCTGGTCAGCCGGCGGCTGCGCCGCCAGACCCACGGCCTGGGCCCGGCCGAGATGACCCGCATGTACGAGCACCACGACGCGGTGCTGCACGCGGTGCGCGAGGGCGTGCTGATCGTGGGCGGGGACGGGCGGCTGCTGCTCGCCAACGACGAGGCGCACCGGCTGCTGCACCTGCCGCCGGACGCGGACCGGCGGCACGTGACGGATCTGGGCCTGGGAGCGGAGCTGACCCGTCTGCTGGAGTCGGGCGAGGCGGCCTCCGACGCGGTGTGCCCGGCCGGGGACCGGCTGCTCGCGGTCAACACCCGGCGCACCGCGCCGTACGGCGGCGCACCGGGCCTGGTGGCCAGCTTCCGCGACACCACCGAGCTGCGGGCCCTGTCGGGCCGGGCGGAGACGGCCCGGGGGCGGCTGACGCTGCTGTACGAGGCCGGGGTGCGGATCGGGACGACGCTGGACGTCCGGCGCACCGCGCAGGAGCTGGCCGAGGTGGCCGTGCCCCGGCTGGCGGACGTCGTGAGCGTGGAGCTGCTGGAGGCCGTGCTGCACGGGGAGGAGCCGACGGGCGCCGTGCGCCGGATGCGCCGCACCGCGCTGGAGGGCTCGGGGCTGTACGCCCCGGGCATGGCCGGCGCCCTCCAGCCGGTGGGCGACGTGATCGAGTTCGTGGTGGCCGACACGCCGATGGCGGCCGCGCTGCGGCGCGGGACGGCGGTGCTCGTGCCCGATCTGCGGGCGGCCCAGGACTGGCGGGCGCAGGATCCCGAGGGCGCCCGCCGGGTGCTGGCCGCGGGCGTCCACTCGCTGATCGCGGTGCCGCTGCGGGCGCGGGGCGTGGTGCTCGGCATGGTCGATTTCTGGCGGGGGGAGGGGACGCGGCGGTTCGAGGAGGAGGACGTCGCGGTCGCGGAGGAGCTGGTGGCCCGCGCGGCGGTGGCGATCGACAACGCCCGGCGGTTCTCCCGCGAGCACGCGATGGCGGCGACGCTCCAGCGCAGCCTGCTGCCCCGGGACCTGCCCGAGCAGGACGCGCTGGAGGTGGCCTGGCGCTACCGGCCGGCGCATTCGGGCGTGGGCGGCGACTGGTTCGACGTGATCCCGCTGCCGGGGTTCCGGGTGGCGCTGGTGGTCGGGGACGTGGTGGGGCACGGGCTGCACGCGGCGGTGACCATGGGACGGCTGCGGACGGCGGTGCTCAACTTCTCCTCGCTCGAACTGCCCGCCGAGGAACTGCTCGGCCATCTCGACGAGATGGTGGCACGCCTGGACGCCCAGGCGGCGGGCGCGGACGGCGAGGGCGCGCAGGTCACCGGGGCCACCTGCCTCTACGCCGTCTACGATCCGGTGGGCGGGCGCTGCACGTTCGCCCGTGCCGGGCACATCGCGCCGGCCGTGGTGGACCCGGTGGGCCGGGTGACGTTCCCGGACCTGCCCCTGTCGCCGCCGCTGGGCGCAGCCGGGCACCCGTTCGAGACGGGTGAGCTGAACCTGCCGGAGGGCAGCCGGCTCGTGCTGTTCACCGACGGACTGGTCGAGGACCGGCGGCGCGACATCGACGAGGGGCTGCGCCTCCTGGGCTCGGCCGTCGCGCACCCGGACCAGACGCCGGAGGAGACCTGCCGGGCCGTGATGCGGACGATGCTGCCGGAGCGCCCGAGCGACGACGTGGCCCTGCTCGTCGCGCGCACCCGGCTGCTCGATCCGTCCCGGGTCGCGGTCTGGGACGTGCCGTTCGAGGTCACGGCGGTCTCCCGGGTCCGGGGCGAGGTCAGCCGCCGACTTCAGGAGTGGGGGCTGACCGAGTCGTCGTTCGCGACGGAGCTGATCCTCAGCGAGCTGCTCACCAACGCGCTGCGCTACGGCGCGCCGCCGGTGCGGGTCCGGCTGCTGCTGGGCCGCACGCTGGTCAGCGAGGTGTCGGACGGCAGCGACACCTCGCCGCGGCTGCGCCGGGCCGCCGCCACCGACGAGGGCGGCCGCGGACTGTTCCTGGTCTCGCAGTTCGCGGACCAGTGGGGCACCCGCTATGTGGCGGACGGGAAGGTGATCTGGGCGGAGCAGACCCTGGACCGCGCCCCCGAGCCGGACCCGGCGGTCCTGCTCGACCAGACGGCCTGGTGACACTCGGCCAGACGGCCTGGCGACAGCCGGAGGGGGCGGCCCGCCGCGGGGGCGCCGTCGGCGCTCGTCGCGCCGGTCGCCGCATCGGTTTCCAGCCGGGCCGATACGCCCGGTCCGCGGCCGTATGCACCGTCCAGGAGGGCAGGACGCCCTGGTGGGATGGGGCCCGGCGATCGGACCGCGCGGCCCAAGTGTTCGCTCCGCAGGGACAATGCGACGGCGCCCTTTCCCATTTGATCACCAAGGCTCGTATAGTGACCGACACTTGAGCACCACGCGTCACCTGTCACCCACAGGCCCTGTCCAGGACCAGAACCCAGGACCGCCCTCGCACGAGCGGCGGCCCCCCGAGGATCCGATTGATGACCGCGCCCACGCCTCGCGGCGAACGACCTGCCGCACGCAGCCTCGTCCCCCTCCCCGCACTCACCGCCGTCCTGTCCGTCGCCGCGGTGGCCGCGGGAGTCGCGGCGGCGCCCGCCTCCGTCCGCGGCCCGCTCGCCGCCGGGACGGGCGCGGCCGCCGTGGTCCTGGTGGCCGCGGTGTTCGTCGCCGTACGCGCCGTGCACACCGCCCGCGCCGCCCGCGGCAGACTGGAGACGGTGCGCCAGGACACCGAACGCCTGCGCTGGGAGGGGAACCGGGCGCTGGAGGACGCGCGCCGCGAGCGCCAGCACCTGATCGACGAACTGGCCCGGCAGCGCGCCGAGTTCGCGCAGGCGGGCGCTCAGGAGCGGGCCCGCCTGGAGGACACGGGCGCCCAGGAGCTGCGCCGCCTCACGGACGACAACGCCCGTCTCGCCCAGGACGCGGAGCGCGCCGCCCGCGCCCGCGACACCGCGGTCTCCGCGACCTCCAACGCGGCGGGCCGGATGCAGGCCCTGACCACCGGCATGCTCGCCGACCTGCGGGCCATGGAGGAGCGGCACACGGACGAGGAGGTCCTCGCGGACCTGCTCCACCTGGACCACCGCACCGCTCAGGCGGGCCGGCTCGCGGACTCGGTCGCCGTGCTCACCGGCGCCCGCTCCGGCCGCCGTTGGGCCCGCCCGATCGCGATGGAGTCGATCCTGCGCGGCGCGCTGGGACGCATCAGCGCCTACCGCCGGGTCCGCGTGCACGCCGCGAGCGACGCCGCCGTCGCCGGGCACGCCGCCGAGGGCGTGATGCACGCGCTCGCCGAACTCCTCGACAACGCCGCCAACTTCTCGCCGCCCACCTCCGAAGTGCACGTCTACGTCGAGGAGGTGCCCGCCGGGATCATCGTGTCCGTGGAGGACAGCGGACTGGTCATGGGCGACGTCCAGTTGCGCCGTGCGGAGCAGGCGGTCTCGGGCGGCGCGGCCGAACTGGGCGGACTCACCGGCACCCGGCTCGGGCTGGCCGTCGTCGGCCGTCTGGCGCGCAAGCACGGTCTGAAGGTCTCCTTCCGGCCGTCGGCGCGGGGCGGCACGGGCGTGCTGATGCTCGTCCCGCAGGACCTGCTCACCGCGCCCGTCGCCGCCCCGGGACGGCCGGCGGGGCCGCCGCCGAAGGACGCCCCGCGCGAGCACGAGCCTGCGCCCAGCGCCGAGGCCGGGCCCGTTCCCGCCGACGCTTCCGTCTCAGCGTCCTCGCCCGCGCCGGACCGCACGCCCGACGGCTCGGACGACGACACGGCAGAGCGGCCTACGGGCCTGCCCAAGCGCCGCCGGGGCCGCACCCTCGCCGAGGCGGAGCAGGCCCGCTCCGCTCCCCGCACGCCCGCGCAGCGCGCCGCGCCGGGGAGCGAGGACGTCAAGGCGCGGGCCGCCCGCTTCAGCAGTTTCCGCCAGGCCGTGCGCGCCACCGCCTCCGACCCGTCGCCGCCGTCGGAGACGGCCGCCGCGGACCGGCCCGGCGACGGCGCCGCCTCGCGCCCGGAGACCTCCGGCGCCCCCGGCGCCCCTGCTGACCTCACGTCACACCCGTACACGCACCCGGAAGGCGACCCCACTACATGACCGGCCAGACCACCGCCGACGACAAGCTCACCTGGCTCCTGGAGGGCCTGCTGGAGCGGACCTCGGGCGCTCGGCACGCCCTCGTGCTGTCCCGGGACGGGCTGAAGCTGTGCCGCTCGCCCGAGCTGACGGTCGATCAGGCGGACCAGCTCGCGGCCATCGCCGCCGGCATCCAGTCGCTCTCGCACGGCGCGTCCGTGGAGTTCGGCGACGGCAGCGGCGGCGTGCGCTCGGCGATGACCGAGTTCTACGGCGGTGTGCTGTTCATCGTGGAGGCCGGGGAGGGCGCGCACCTCGCCGTCGTCACCGCCGAGGACGCGGACGCCGGACTCGTGGGGCACAACATGAGCGAGCTGGTCGAGCAGCTAGGCGAGTACCTGACCGCTCTGCCGCGCAGCTCATGAGCCGGCCCGGCAGGGACGACTCCCCTGACCGTCTGTACACCCTCACCGGCGGTCGCACCGGCGCCGGCCCCGACAGCCCCTTCGACCTGGTGACCCTGGTCGTCGCGGAGTCGGCGCCGGGGCCGGGCATGCAGTCGGAGCACGCCGCGATCCTCCGGCTGGCCGGATCCCCCACGGCCGTGGTGGAGATCGCCGCCGAGCTGCGCCTGCCCGTGGGCATCACCAAAGTGCTGTTGTGCGACATGCTGGCGGCGGGCCGGGTCAGCGCCCGTCATCCGCGCAGATCAGCCGTTCTCGATCCCGACATCCTGGAGCAGGTGCTCGTTGGACTCCGCAACCTCTGACGCCCGGATCCCGCTGGGCGCCTCCGCCGACAACGGCCTGAAGATCGTGGTGGTGGGCGGCTTCGGCGTGGGCAAGACCACCCTCGTCCGCTCGGTCAGCGAGATACGTCCCCTCAACACCGAGGAGACCATGACCCAGGCGGGCGAGTCGGTCGACGACACCAGCCGGGTGCGCGGCAAGACCGCGACGACCGTGGCCTTCGACTTCGGCCGCATCACCCTCGACACCCGCAATGTGCTGTACCTGTTCGGCGCCCCCGGGCAGGAGCGGTTCTGGTTCCTGTGGGACCGGCTGTTCTCCGGCACGCTGGGCGCGGTCGTCCTGGTCGACACCCGCCGGATCGGTGACTCCTGGTACGCGATCGACCGCCTGGAGCACCACGGGACGCCGTTCATCGTGGCCTGCAACGACTTCGGCGGTCCCGCCCACACCCAGGACGAGATCCGCGACGCCCTGGACCTCGATCCGCACGTGCCGCTGGTGGACTGCGACGCCCGCTCCCGGGAGTCCAGCAAGCAGGTGCTCATCGCGCTCGTCCAGCACGTCAAGAACCAGTACGCGCAGGGCCGGCTCACCGACCTGGCCGCTCAACCGGCCGCGCCCCGACAGGAGTTCGTGTGACCCCCGACGCCGTTCCGCTCAGCGGCCCCCGGTTCCAGTCCGAACCCGGCGAGCTGTACCGGGAGATGCGGCGCGAGCACGGCGCCGTCACCCCCGTGCTGCTCGACGGCGGCGTACCGGCCTGGCTGGTGCTGGGCTACCGGGAGCTGCACCAGGTCACCGGCGATCCGGTGCTGTTCAGCCGCGACTCCGACCTGTGGAACCAGTGGGAGGACATCCCCGACGACTGGCCGCTGCTGCCCATGATCGGGCGCAAGCAGCCGTCGATCCTCTACACGGTCGGCGAGCGGCACCGCCAGCGCGCCGCGATGATCGCGCACGCCCTGGAGGCGGTCGAGCCCGCCGAACTGCGCAGGCACGCCGAGCGGTTCGCGGACGAGCTGATCGACGCGGTGTGCGCCGACGGCGAGACCGACCTCGTCGCCGACTACGCGATGCTGCTGCCGGTGCGGGTCCTGGCCCGGCTCTTCGGGTTCTCCGACGAGGAGGGCCCGGCCCTGGTGAAGGCGCTCAACGACATGATCGACGGCCGGGAGGGGGCGATCGCCGGGCAGATGCACCTGGCTGCGTCCATGGCGCGGCTGCTGGCCGACCGCCGGGCGCGGCCGGCCGGCGACGTGGCCTCCCGGATGCTCGCGGACACCGGCGGCTTCACCGACGAGGAGATCGCCCAGGACCTGATGGTCATGCTGGCGGCGGGTCATCAGCCGACCGCCGACTGGATGGGCAACTCGCTGCGCCTGATGCTGACCGACGAGCGGTTCGCGGCCTCCCTGTTCGGCGGCCGCAACAGCATCGGCGAGGCGATGAACGAGGTGCTGTGGGAGGACTCCCCGACGCAGAACGTCGCGGGCCGCTGGGCCGCCCGCGACACCCAGCTCGGCGGCCGCCGCATCCGTGCCGGGGACCTGCTGCTGCTCGGCCTTCAGGGCGCCAACTCCGACCCCCAGGTCCGGGTGGACGGCTCGGCCCTGACCGGCGGAAACAACGCCCACTTCTCGTTCGGCCACGGCGAGCACCGCTGCCCGTTCCCCGCACAGGAGATCGCCGAGGTGATCGCGCGGACCGGCATCGAGGTGGTGCTGGACCGGCTGCCGGACATCGACTTGGCGACGCCCGCCGAGTCCCTCGCCCGGCGTCCCTCGCCCTGGCTGCGGGGGATGACCGAGTTGCCCGTGCGGTTCACCCCGACCCCTGCCCTGGGAGGCACGTCACGATGACGACCGGAATCGAAGAGACGACGGGCGCCGGGAGCGCCCGGATCGCCCTCGACCCCTTCGTCGCCGACCTGGACGGCGAGAGCGACCGGCTGCGCGCGGCCGGGCCGCTGGCGGCCGTGGAGCTGCCCGGCGGCGTCCCGGTCTGGGCGGTCACCCGCCACGCCGAGGCCAAGGCCCTGCTCACCGACCCCCGGCTGGTGAAGGACATCGATGTCTGGGGCGCCTGGCAGCGCGGCGAGATACCCGCCGACTGGCCGCTGATCGGCCTGGCCAACCCGGGCCGTTCCATGCTGACCGTGGACGGCGCCGAGCACCGCCGCCTGCGCACGCTCGTCGCGCAGGCGCTCACCCCGCGCCGGGTGGAGCGGATGCGCGAGCGCATCGAGAAGCTGACCCAGGACCTGCTTGACGGCCTGCCCGACGGCGACGAGGTCGTGGACCTGAAGGCGGCCTTCGCCTACCCGCTGCCGATGTACGTCGTCGCGGAGCTGATGGGCCTGGACACCGCCGCACTCCCCCGGCTCAAGGAGCTGTTCGAGAAGTTCTTCTCCACGCAGACGCCGCCCGAGGAGGTCGTGGCGACGCTGACCGAGCTGGCGCGGATCATGGCCGAGACGGTCGCGGCCAAGCGCGCGGCGCCGGGCGACGACCTGACCAGCGCCCTGATCCTGGCCTCCGCCGACGGCGACCACCTCACCGACGAGGAGATCGTCAGCACGCTCCAGCTCATGATCGCGGCCGGTCACGAGACGACGATCTCGCTGATCGTCAACGCGGTGGTCAACCTCTCCGCGCACCCCGAGCAGCGCGCGCGGGTGCTGAGCGGTCAGGCCGACTGGTCGGCGGTGATCGAGGAGACCCTGCGTTTCTCCACGCCCACCTCGCACGTCCTGATCCGGTTCGCGACCGAGGACGTGCCGGTCGGCGACAAGGTGATCCCGGCGGGCGACGCGCTGATCGTGTCCTACGGCGCGATCGGCCGGGACGAGCAGGCGCACGGGCCGAGCGCGGGCGACTTCGACGTCACCCGGGCGTCGGGCAACCGGCACATCTCCTTCGGTCACGGCCCGCACGTCTGCCCGGGTGCGGCCCTGTCCCGTCTGGAGGCCGGGGTCGCGCTGCCGGCGCTGTACGCCCGCTTCCCGCGCCTGGACCTCGCCGCACCGGCGGACGAGCTGCGCAACAAGCCGGTGGTGACCCAGAACGACCTCTACGAACTGCCGGTCCGGCTGGACTCGTAGAGCGCCGGCCGTCCCGGTGCCGGGGCGGTCGCGGCCGCGACCACGCGCAGGCCCCGTCCGGCTGTCCGGACGGGGCCTGCCGTCGAGCGTCAGGGGGCGGCCGGCGGGGCCGTGGAGCCGCGGGGGACCAGGCTCGGCACCTGGACGGCGTGGGAGACCGCCTCGCGGCCCAGCATGACGTCGAAGAGGGTCTCGGTGACGTCGGCGCCGAAGGAGAAGACGTCGTGCTGCATGGCGGAGAGCGTGGGGCGGGTGAGCTGGCACAACTGGGAGTCGTCCCAGGCCAGGAGCGACAGGTCGTGCGGCACGGACAGTCCGAACTCCGCGATCACGCCGAGCGCGGTGACCGCCATCAGGTCGTTGTCGAAGACGATCGCGGTGGGCCGGTCGGCCGACAGCAGCAGCGAGCGGCAGGCCCGGCCGCCCTGGTCGGCGGAGAAGTCGGCGACCACCGTGCGCGCGGTCAGCCCGAGTCGCCGCGCGGTGTCGGTGAACGCCCGTGTGCGGATGGCGCTGTGGCCCAGTTCCGCGGGTCCGCTGACGCGGGCGATGCGGCGGTGGCCGAGAGCGCCGAGATACTGCACCGCCTCGGTCATCGCGGCGGCGTCGTCGGTCCACACCGAGGTGAACGGACCGGCCAGCGAGGGGTGTCCGACGGCGACGGCGGGGAGGCCGATGTCCGGCAGCACGTCGACGCGCGGGTCGTCGACCCGCAGGTCGACCAGGACGCTCCCGTTGATCCGGTTGCCCTGCCACCAGCCCCGCTGCACCTCGACCTCTTCCTCGGCCTCCACCAGGCGCAGCAGCAGCGAGCAGGAGTGCCGTGCCAGCACGCTCTCGATGCCGGAGACGAACTCCATGTAGAAGGGCTCCAGACCGAGCATCCGGGCCGGCCGGGCTATGGCCAGTCCGACGGTGTGCACCGCGCGCCCGGAGAGTGACTGCGCCGCCTGGTTGGGGCTCCATCCCAGGTCGCGGGCCGCCTGGAGGATGCGCTCCCTGGTCCGGGGGGACACGCCCGGCTTGTCGTGGACCGCGAGGGTGACCGCCGAGGGCGAGACCCCCGCCCGCTTCGCCACGTCCTTGATCGTGGCCCTGCGGCCCTCCCCCGACGCCGTCGTCCGAGCCACCAGGATGTCCGCCTTCACTCGTCGCCGAGGGCGCCGGGCACGAGCCGCCGGTGGAGCGCGCGAGTACCGCCGCCCGCCCGCCTGGCCGCCCCCGGGCCCCGTGAACCGCACCGTCGGCCACCACGATACGCCCACCGCAGCCGCCGTCCCGGGCGCTCACGACGGCGCCGGGACAGGCCGCCTCCGGGGGCCGCGGCCTCTGATCCCGCACGGCCGCGCGCCTCGTCACTGGAACGATTTACGCGACCGGGTCCACCGCGTCGGCGCCGTTGACGCAGCGCAGCGCCGCGCTGAGCGTCCGCGGTCCGCCGCCGTCCCACCCGGTCACGTCGAACACGGCGCTCTCGCCGGGCAGCAGCGTCACCAGGCCGCGGTCCGTGCGCGCGTCGGGGTGCAGGCGGTCGGCCTGGAGCAGCAGGTCGCGCACCATCGTGTGCGCGGTGACCGTCACCCGCGCCCCGCCGGTCACCGGCGTCGCCTCGGCCGCCAGGTCGGCGACCGGGTAGGCGAACGCGCGGTCGGGGACGGCGAAGTGCACGGCCCGCAGCCCGTCCGCGTCGGCGACGAGGAACTCCCGTCGCGGATCGGCGAGGACGGCGGCCTCGTCGGGGAGGGGGATCAGCGCCACGGAGCGCGCCGCCGCGCGCACGGGCACGTGGAGTTCGCCGCCGTGCCCGGAGCGGGCGTCGAGCCGGCGCACCCGGGCCTGGCACGTCCAGGGCGCCGGGCTCTGGTTGACGGCGGCCAGCACGAGGCGCCCGTCGCGCCGCTGGAAGGTCAGCAGCCGGTCGGCGTAGAGGCGTTTGAGTTCGTGGTAGAGCGGCTTCTCGCGGCCGTCGCCGTCGACGGCGGCCCAGGAGGTGGCGGGCCAGCAGTCGTTGAGCTGCCAGAGGATCGTCCCGGCGCAGCGCGGCCAGTGCGAGCGCCAGTGCTCGACGCCGACGGCGACGGCCCGCGCCTGGTTGACCTGGGTGAGGTAGTGCCAGGCGTCGAAGTCGGCGGGCGGCGGGAAGCGGCGGGCGAGCCCGCGGGCCAGTTTGCCGTTGCCGTCTTCGGCCTTCTGGTGGTGCAGCACCCCGGGCGCCTCCGGGGTCAGCGGGCGGTCGCCGACGGCCCGGCGCAGCGTGGCGTAGGCGGGCGGCGCCTGCCAGCCGAACTCGGCGACGAACCGGGGGACGCTGTCGAGGTATGCGGCGTAGTCGCGGCGGTTCCACACCTCCCAGGAGTGGGTGGTGCCGTGGGCGGGGTCGTTGGGGTGGCGCTGCCAGGAGCCCGACCAGGGGCTGCCCGCCCAGTAGGGCCGGGTGGGGTCGGTCTCCGCGACGACGCGGGGCAGCAGGTCGAGGTAGTAGCCGCCGCCCCAGGAGCCCCCGGCGAGTGCGGGCTCCCAGCCCCAGTCCCTGAAGCCCCACAGGTTCTCGTTGTTGCCGTTCCACAGGACCAGGGACGGGTGCGGCATCAGCCGGACGACGTTCTCGCGTGCTTCGGCCTCGACCTCCGAGCGCAGCGGCTCCTCCTCGGGGTAGGCGGCGCAGGCGAACGGGAAGTCCTGCCACACCATCAGCCCGAGTTCGTCGCACGCGTCGTAGAAGTCGTCGCTCTCGTAGACGCCGCCGCCCCAGACGCGCACCAGGTCCGCTCCGGCGTCCGCCGCCTGCCGCAGGCGGCGCCGGTACCTCTGGGGGGTGACGCGGGAGGGGAAGACGTCGTCGGGGATCCAGTTGACTCCCCTGGCGAACAGCGGGGTCCCGTTGACCACGAGGGTGAAGGCGCTGCCGTGCTCGTCCTCGGCGGTGTCGAGCGCCACGGTGCGGAAGCCGACGCGGCGCTCCCACCGGTCCAGCGGCTCGTCCCCGGCGGCGTCGGCGAGGGTGACGGCGCAGGCGTAGCGGGGCTGGTCGCCGTAGCCGCGCGGCCACCACAGGGCGACGTCGGGCGCCTCGGCGCGCAGCGTGGTCTCGTCGGCGCCGGGGGGCAGTTCGCCGTGCGCTTCGACGCCTGCGACGCGCAGCGTGAGCCGCAGGGTGCGGTCGGTCCCGCCGGGGGCCCGCCGCACCGCGACGTGGACGCGGACGATCCCGGCGCCGTCCTCGCGGACGGTGACCTCGGGGCGGACGTCGGCGAGCCGGGCCGTCGACCAGTGTTCGAGCCGCGGCTGTCGCCACAGGCCCGCGGTGACCAGGGTCGGGCCCCAGTCCCAGCCGAAGGAGCAGGCCATCTTGCGCAGGAACTGGTAGGGCTCCGGGTACGCGCCGGGCCGGTCTCCCAGGGCGGAGCGCACGCGGTCCGCCTCCTCGTAGGCCGAGGTGAACGCCACGGTGAGCGGGACGGGGGCGCCGCGCAGGGCTTCGGTGGCGTCGAAGCGGTAGGAGCGGTGCATGTTGCGGGTGCGGCCGAGCAGGGTGTCGCCGAGGCGGATCTCGGCGACGGTGTCGAGCCCGTCGAAGACGAGGTCGGTGCGCTCGTGACCGGCCGCGGACGGCGGGAGTTCGGTGCGGTACGTCCAGTCCGCGCGGCCCACCCAGGCCACGTCTTCCTCGTTGCGGTCCAGGAAGGGGTCGGGGATCAGCCCCGCGGTCAGCAGATCGGTGTGCACGCAGCCCGGGACGGTCGCGGTGACGGACCGGTCCGCCAAGGCGTCGGGAGCCTGCGCGGGGCGGCGTCTGGAGGCGTCCAGGCGCAGGGTCCATCCGCTGGTGAGCGGGGTGCTGACCTTCATGCGGTCTCCTTGGGCCCCGGAGGGCTCGGCGAGGGACGGGGGCGGGACGCGGCGGCCGCCTGGGGGCGGGGTCACTTGGTCGCGCCGGAGGCGAAGCCGTTGTAGACGAAGCGCTGGAGGGCCAGGAAGACGAGCAGGGTGGGGACGATGACGAGCGCGGCCCCGGCAGAGACGACCTCCCAGTGGGCGCCGTAGGGGCCCTTGAAGCGGAACAGCGAGGTGGAGATCGTGCCGAGGTCGTCGTCCGGCATGTACAGGAAGGGGATGTAGAAGTCGTTGTAGACGGCGACGCCCTTGAGGATGACCACCGTGGCGACGGCCGGTTTCAGCAGCGGCACGATGATGCGCCAGTAGACGGTGAACGAGTTCGCGCCGTCCAGCCGGGCCGCCTCGTCCAGCGAGACGGGGATGGAGCGGATGAACTGGAGGAAGATGTAGACGGACACGATGTCGGTGCCCATGTACAGCAGCACCGGGGCCCACCGGGTGTCCATCACGCCGAGCGCGTTGACGATCTGGTAGGTGGCCACCTGGGTGGTGACGCTGGGCACCAGCGACGCGACGAGGAAGAGCGCCAGCACGAGCTTCTTGAACCGGAAGGTGAAGCGGTCGACGGCGTAGGCGGTCATCGAGCCGATCAGGACCGTGCCGAGCACCGAGAAGAACAAGATGAACGCGGTGTTCGCCAGGGCCCGCAGCATGTGGCCGTCGGTGAACGCCACGGCGTAGTTGTGGAAGTTCAGCCAGTCGTGCGGCGCGCTGAGCGCACCGCCGTCCGCCATCTCCCGGCTGGTGCGCAGCGAGGTGAGCAGCACGGCGACGAGCGGCGTCACGACGACCGCGCTGGCCAGGACCAGGGAGAGGTACTTCAGGAACACCGCGGTCCGGGCGCGCGCGGGCCGTGGCCGGCGGCGGGCGCGGGACGATCGGGTCGCGGCGGGGCCGCTGAGCACACTCATGACCGCTCTGCCCTCTCGTGGGGGAACAGCAGGCGCTGCACCCAGGTCACCAGCAGGACCACGGCCAGCAGCACCACGGCGGCGGCGGAGGCGAGCCCGGTCTTGTCGAAGGTGAAGGCGAGTTTGACCGTCTGGATGACGAACGTCTCGCTGCCGCCCGCGCCGCCGGTCATGATGAACGGGATCTCGAAGACGGACAGGGACCCGGACACCGCCAGGATCACGCTCAGGCTGATGACCGGCCGGATGCTCGGGGCGATGACGTGGCGGAACTGCTGCCAGCGGCTCGCTCCGTCCAGTGCCGCGGCTTCGTACAGGTGCGGGGGCACGGACTGGATGGCGCCGAGGAACAGCACCAGGTTGACGCCGGTGAACCGCCACACGGACACCCCGGCCAGGGAGGTGTTGACCAGGTGGGGATCGCCCAGCCACAGGTGCGGCCCGGCGCCGAACCAGTGCAGCACCGTGTCGAGGGTGCCGCCGGGCTGGAAGAAGTAGAGGAACACGAAGCCGACCGCGACGCCGTTGATCAGGTACGGGAAGAACAGGATCCCCTTGAACAGGTTCCGCAGCCGGGTGTGGAAGCTGAGGACGGTGGCGAAGTACAGGGCCGCGCAGATCTGCACGACCGACGCCGCGAGGTAGAACAGGCTGACCCAGAAGACCTGGAAAAGCTGTGGCCGGGTGAAGAGGTCGGCGTAGTTGCGCATCCCCACCCAGTCGCGCACGGGGCTGATCCCGTCCCAGTCGGTGAAGCTGTAGCCGACCATGTCTGCCACGGGCAGCAGGGTGAAGACCGCCAGCAGCGCGAGCGGGACGAGCAGGTACAGCCAGGGGGTGAACCACCGGACGCCCCGCGTCCGCCCCGCCGGGGCCCGTCGAAGCGGTCCTCCGTGCGTCCGGTGGCGGGAAGCGCCCGGCGGCGTACGGGCAGAAGGTGTGCGGGCGAGAGCGGTACGGGCGTCAGGGGTGCGGCCCGCTGTCCGCGGTGCGTTCATGCGGTCCTTCTTCCGGTCGCCGCGCGGCTGGCGGCAGGCGGGTGGGTCGGCCTCGATCGGCCGTGGCGGAACCGGTCCTCAGCCCACCGCGTCCCGGGCGTCGGACCACTTGCGATCGAGGTCCTTGAAGACGCTGTCCAGGTCGCCGCCGGCCGCGCCCCGGGCCACGTCGACGAGGTGCTGCGGGTAGTCCGGGGCGGTGAGACCGATCTCGGACGCCTTGTCGATCTCGTCCACCTGGGCGGCCTTGCCCTCGGAGAGGTGGAGGAACCTCACCCCCGCCTCTTGGAGCGGCTTGAGCGGGGCGGGCAGCGGCGTGCCCTTGACCGCGGAGACGGACAGCGCCGCCTGGGCGTCCCCGGACTTGTTGACGAACCAGTCGATCCAGGCCCGCGCGGCGGCCTTGTTCCCGGAGTGCGCGTTCACGGCGTACTGGTAGTCGGGGCGGACCACGGAGCAGAAGCGGCCGTCCTTCTGCGCGGGGAAGGGCATGAAGCCGATGTCGTCGGGGTTCTTCCCGCTCTTCTCGGCGGCGTCCCGCATCTGCACGACGGCCCAGGAGCCCAGCCACATGGTCCCCGCCTTGCCGGCGCCGAGCAGGGCCTTGGAGTTCTCCCAGTTGGTGGTGGTGGGGTCGGCCTCGGACAGCTTGTCGTGCACGATCGTGTAGAGCAGGCCGTCGGCGGTGTTCAGGTCCTGTCCGGCGGCCCAGGGCGCCGCGGCGCCGGCCAGCTTGTCGTGGGCGGCCGGGTCGCAACTGGGCGAGCCGAGCGCCTCGCCCCACTTCGTCAGCGGCCAGCCGTCGTGGTAGTTCGTGTAGTAAGGGATGGCCCCGGTCCTGGCCTTGACGGCCTTCAGGTCGTCCAGGAACTGCTGCGGCGTGGTGGGCCACTGAGTGACGCCGGCCCGTCTCCACACGGCCTTGTTGTAGACGAAGCCGCCCACCGTGCCGATGCCGGCGATGCCGTAGACCCTGCCGTCGACGGTGGCGTGATCGGTGAAGTCGTAGGTCTTCGACAGGTCGGCGGCGCTCCCGAGCGGGGCGAAGAACGTCGGGTACCGCTTCAGCGGCACCGAGTCCGGGATGGCCAGCACGTCGCCGTAGTCCTTGCTGTTCAGGCGGATCTTGACGTCGCCCTCGTAGTCGGTGAGGCCCTGGAACCTGACGGTCACGTGCGGGTAGATCCTGCGGAACCGGGCCGCGTACCGCTTGAGGGTGCCGTCCTGCACCTGGTCGGTGCGGTTGGTGAGCACGGTGATGGCGCCGGACACTTTCGCGGGGTCGCCGGGCGGGGCCGCGGTCGCCGACGCGCCGCCGCTTCCCGCGCCGGCGCCACAGGCCGTCAGGGTCAGGGCGACCGCCGCGCCGGCGGCCGCACAAGCTGTTCTTCGCATGCCGGTCTCACTTCCTCGTCGCGGAACGGAAAGCGCCGTGGTGCGTGCCGCGCGGCGACGGACGTCTCGTCGTCGGAGGGAAGCGGCTCGACGGCTGCCCAACGTAGACGGAGCGTCGGTGCGTGTCTATGGAACGGTCTAGTTTTCCGTTCACGCGAGGGTCGCTCAGCGGTCTGCCGGGGCGATTATCGCCCGTGAGGACTGGACCGGAGCGGGACTAAAACGGTAAAGCACGAGTGGGGTTCTACGCTTGCCCCGCTCCCCCGCTCCCCCGCTGGAACGGCTGGGCGACCGGCCGTGAGCCGGGACCGGCGCGCGGCGCCCTCGCCGTCGCCGCGCGCCGTCGCCGCGCCCCGGCGCCGCGCGTCGGCGGTGCTCGCCCGCGGCTTCGGCCCGCCCCCTCGCTGACATGCCCTTGGCTGGAGCAATGGGGACCTCGGAGCGGTCGCGCGCAGCACGCTGGTGGTCTTGATCACGCCCCACCGGGAGTACCTGTGAACAGGCCGCCTGACCGTCTTCGCGCCGACCGCCGTCCGGCGCCGGGTCGCGCGTCCGCGCCCCCTGCCGGGCCCGCCGCGCCCCGCGTGGCGCGGCCCGCGCCGCCCGTGCCGCACGCGGCGCGCGGGGGCGCGTGGTGAGGCGGTCCGGCAGGCGCCGGGCCGCGCACGACTGCGCGGCCCCGGGCGAAGCCGTCGGGGACCGGCCGCGGGTGCCCGCTCCCCCGCTGTGGCTGCGCTGGCTGCCGGTCGCCTTCGTCGCCGTGGTCCTGGCCATCGAACCCGTCACGCCGGTGCACTGGCCGGTGAGTTTCCTGCTCATCGCTCTGCCGCTCGTCGCGGCGTTCGGCTACGGGCCTGCCACGGTGGTCGCGATCACCGTCTTCGCCGTGGTGCTCGAAGGCGTGCTGGCGGGCACCCCGTGCTGCGCCGGGCGCTCCGTGGGCTATCTGTGGGACATCCACTACGTGGCCAACTACGCCTGCACCAGCCTGGTGGGGGTGCTCGGGGCGATCCTGGCGGTGCACCGGATGCGACGGGAGCGCACCCTGGCGACCGTGCGCTCGGTGGCCGAGACCGCGCAGCGGGTGCTCCTGCGCCCGGTGCCCCGCATGCTGGGCCGGATGTCCATCGAGACGCTCTACCTGTCCGCCGCCGCGGAGGCCCGCATCGGCGGCGACCTGTATGAGGCGGTGCAGACGGCGTACGGCGTGCGGCTGCTGATCGGGGACGTCCGCGGCAAGGGGCTGCTCGCCGTGGAGACGGCCGCCATGATGCTGGGCGCCTTCCGGGAGGCCGCCTACGACGAGCCGGATCTGGTCGGGGTGGCCCACCGGGTGGAGCGGAGCTTGAGCCGCCACGCGGCGCGGCTGGCGGGCTCGGAGTCCGGGGAGCGCTTCGTGACGGCCCTGTTCGCCGAGATCCCCGACGGCGAGTCGGTGGTCCGCATGGTCAACTGCGGTCACCCCCCGCCGCTGCTGATGCACGACGGCGGCGTCACCGAGCTGCACGCGACCGACCCCTCTCCCCCGCTCAACCTGGGCGTGCTGACCGGCGACGGCTACAGGGTGGACGTCGAGCGTTTCCAGCCCGGCGACCAACTGCTGCTCTACACCGACGGCGTCACCGAGACACGCGGCGCCGACGGGGCGTTCTACCCTCTCGCGGCGCGGCTGCGGCGGTGGGCGAGGATGCGGCCGGGCGCCCTTCTGGACCGTCTGCACGCGGACCTGCTCGCCTACAGCGGCGGCTGCCTCGACGACGACATCGCCGCCCTGGCCGCCTACCGCCTGCCCGACGGGGTCCGCCTGCCCGGCGAGGGCGGACGCTGACGCGTGTCGTCTCAGTCGTCGGCCGAGCTGTCCGGCAAGGCGGGCAGGGCCAGGTGGGCGAGGTCGCCGGGGGGCGGGGTAGTCACCGGCCACAGGGGGGCCGCGGCGCCGTCGGCGACGGCGGCGGGGGCGTCGGAGAGGTTCATCCGCTCGCGCAGGCGGCCGTAGAAGTCCATCGGGCCGAGCCGCACGGCGTGCAGCCGGCGCGGCGCGGCGTAGACGCCGATCCAGTCGCCCGGGTCGAGCACGCCGCGCAGTTGGCCGTCGATGCTGACGGCGGCCTGACCGGAGTGCTCCAGGACGCGCAGGGCGACCGGTTCGTCGGGGGCGGCCACGACCGAGCGGTCGAACGTCATGTGCGCGGCGACGGGGGTGAACACGAGGGCGTCCGTGCGCGGGGAGACGACGGGGCCGCCCGCGGCGAAGCTGTAGGCGGTCGAGCCGGTGGGGGTGGCGACCAGCAGGGCGTCGGCGGAGTAGGACGCGAGGAGGCGTCCGGAGATGTAGACGGCCGCCGACACCTGCCGGTCCCGGGCCAGCTTCTCCACCACGATGTCGTTGAGCGCGGTGACGTTCATGGCGAGGCCCCAGTCGCCGCCGGACGGGCAGTCGGCGCGTACCCGGGGCGGCGGCAGCATCGGGCGGCGGCCGTAGCGCATCAGCTCCCCGATGCCGGCGGGCACCTCCAGGCGGCGCGAGGCGCGCAGGGTGAGCAGCATGCGGCTCTCGACGGTCAGCCGGTCGTCGAGGACGGCGTCCAGCGCCGTGTGGACGAAGGCGGCGGGGACCTCGGTGAGGAAGCCGACCCGGCCGAGGTCGACGCCGAGGACCAGGGCGTCGTGCTCGGCGGCGAGCCGGGCGCCGCGCAGGAACGTGCCGTCGCCGCCGAGGGTGACGATGAGGTCGGGATCGCCCGCGGACTCCAGTTCGGCCGCGGCGCTGCGGCGCCCGCCGTCCTGCCACACGTCGATGTCCGCGCACCGCACGGCGTGCTCCGCGCACCATGTGCGCACGGCCCGTGCGGCGGCCACGGCCTCCGGGCGACCGCCGTGCACGACCAGACCGATACGACGCACCGTCATAGCTCCTCGAAGTTCCCGTTTCGACGGCTTGGAAACGGGACGCGGCGTTCTCCGGGTCCCGGCGGACGACTCGACCAAGGTAAAGAAATCGCATAGTGCGGTCCAAAGACTCATTTGGTCCAGACCAGTGTATTGACGTGCTCGCAACAGCGTCAGGAGAGTGGGCCCCAGTTCTCCCCCCACCCCACTGGAGGCACGAGTGAGACGTCTTCGCGCATGTCTGGGCGCGACCACCGCTGTCGGACTCGCCGCCCTCGGCGCCACGGCCCTGGTCGCGGGCAGCGCCTCGGGCGCGACGAACGCGCTGAGCAACCGCTGGTACGCCGCCGCCCCCTACCTGATGCCGACGGACAACGACCCGCCGAACGCGGGCGCGATCATGGACGCGACCGGCCTGAAGGCGTTCCAGCTCGCCTTCATCCTGGCCCCCAACGGCGGCGGCTGCTCCCCCACCTGGGGCGGGACCGCGCCGGTCTCCTCGGACACCGCCGTGCAGTCGGTCATCGACACCGTCCGCGCCAAGGGCGGCGACGTCTCGGTCTCCATCGGCGGATACGGCGGCACCAAGCTCGGGCAGGCGTGCTCGGACGCGGCCTCGACCGCGGCGGCCTACCAGCAGGTCATCGGCAAGTACGGGCTGCACGCCATCGACTTCGACCTGGAGGAGCCGGAGTACGAGAACACGGCGGCCGTCAAGAACGAGATCGGCGCCGCCAAGATCCTCCAGCAGAACAACCCCGGGCTCTACGTCTCCGTCACCACCGCGGGCACCGCGGACGGCACGGGCTGGTTCGGCAAGCAGATGCTGCTGGAGGCGAAGTCGCAGGGGTTCACCCCCAACAACTTCTCCATCATGCCCTTCGACGGCGGCTTCAACGGCGCGGCCTCCCAGACCAGCGCGCTGACGAACTTCAACGGCATCCTCCAGTCGACGTTCGGCTGGGACCAGGCGACCGCCTACGCCCACGAGGGCTTCTCCGGCATGAACGGCCGCAGCGACACCGGCGAGTTCTTCTCCCAGTCGGACTTCCAGACCGTGCTGGACTACGCCACCAGCCACAACATGGACCGCTTCACGTTCTGGTCGCTCAACCGCGACCGTCAGTGCTCGCCGCCCGACAACGGCGGCCGCACGTCCGGCACCTGCTCCAGCGTCGCCCAGAACTCCTGGGACTTCGCCAAGTACTCGGTGAAGTTCGCCGGGGCGACCCCGCCCACCACGCCGCCCGGCGGCGGCGGCTCGCCCACCCCGCCGCCGCCGAGCGGCGGGTGCAAGGCGCCGTGGAACTCCTCCACCGCGTACACCGGGGGCGCCGAGGTCTCCTACAGCCACCACAACTGGAAGGCCAAGTGGTGGACCCAGAACGAGACGCCGAGCGCGGTGGACTGGGGCCCGTGGGCGGACGAGGGCGCCTGCTGACCGCTGGGCGGGACCGGCGCGTCCGGTCCCGCCCGGCCCGCCGGACCGGGGCGGCCGCGCGCGTCCCGGTCCGCCGGGTCCCAGCGGCGGGCCGCGGCGTCCGGCCGGACCTCAGCTCGCCCCGGCGGACCCCTTGCCGCCGGTCAGCCACTCGGCCAGGACGGCCGCCTGGCTGTGGTCCAGGTCCTTCGTGGCGGTGAGCAGGGTGAGCCGGCCCCGGGCCGCCAGATCGCGCAGATGCGCGGCCGCCTCCCGGTGTCCGGCGTCGCCCAGCTCGGCGCGGTAGCGGCGGCGGAACTCCGCGAACCTATCCGGCTCGTGGCCGTACCAGCGGCGCAGCTCGGTGGACGGGGCCGCCGCGCGCAGCCACTCGTCCAGGTGAGCGTCCTCCTTGCGCATGCCGCGCGGCCACACGCGGTCGACGAGCACGCGCCGGCCGTCCCGCGGTGAGGCGTCCTCGTAGACGCGGCGGCAGGTGATCGGGGCGGCCATGGCGTCGCCTCCAGAGGCCGGGGTCAGGTGCGGGAGTCGAGGCCGCCGGGGTCGCCGGGGTCACGCCGGTCGGCGGGGTCGCGGAGGTCGGCGGGGTCACGCCGGTCGGCGGGGTCGCGGAGGTCGCCGGGGTCACGCCGGTCGGCGGGGTCGCGGAGGTCAGCGGGGTCACGCCGGTCACCGGGGTCGCGCCGGTCGGCGGGGTCCGCGTGCGGGGGCGGGTCGAAGTGGACGGTGATCTTCTCGAAGCCCTTGAAGGACTCCGTCGTCGCGTAGGAGCGGTAGGCCCGCTGGTCGCCCGCGCTGAGGAAGACGCGCTCGGTGAAGGGGCTGAGCAGGCTTCTGGGCCACAGCCGCATGGCGCGCACCGCGCTGATCTCCGCGGTCAGCAGGTACACCAGCGCGCCGAGGTAGATCCAGGCCAGCAGCCCGAGCACGATGCCGAACAGGCCGTACGTGGCCGTGGTGCCGCGGAGCACGTGGTCCACGTAGTAGGAGCCGCCCCACAGCAGGAGCTGCCAGGCGCACGCGGCGCCGAGGGCCGGGCCGTACATCAGGCGCAGCGGCGGCCTGCGCCGGGTGAGCAGGCGGTAGCTGGCGACCATCAGGGCGGCGTTCAGCAGGACGGCCAGCACCCCGGCGGCGACGCGCACCCCGACGGCCAGCCGCGTGCCCAGCAGGCCGGCCGCCCACTCGGCGACGGTGGACAGGCCCGTGGTCACGCCCAGTCCGAGAGCGAGCAGCGACAGGAATTTCAGGCCCTTCAGGCGGGAGCGCAGCGGGTCGGGGCGTGCGTGCCGCGGCACCGCGAAGATCTTGTTCAGGGCGTGCTGGGCGGCCTGGGCGACGTTCAGCGCTCCGTAGAAGCTGCCCACCACGCCCACCGCGACCGCGACCGTGCTGCCGTGGAAGGAGTGGATGTTGTGGCCGAGCTGGTCGCCGATCACGGGGAACTCGCTCAGCGCCGAGTTCAGCACCGCGTGCTGCGCCTGGGGGTCGCGGCTGAGGACCGCGCTGAGCACCGCGACGAGGAAGAGCAGCAGCGGGAACAGCGACAGGAACCCGTAGTACGTCAGCAGCGCGGCCAGGTAGGCGGCCTGGTCGTCGAAGAACTTGTAGGCCACGGCCAGCGGCAGGCCGGCCCAGCGGTGCCGTCGCTGGTAGGCATCCAGCCGGGCCAGCACGTCCATGCGCTCTCCCACACCGTCGGCCGCGGCGCCGCTGTACCGGACGCCACTGGGTCCAGGTGCCCTGGCCTGACCGCTTCACACGGGAGGCCGGAGCGAGCGGGCCGAGGTCGGGCAGGGGCAGACGGCGTCTAGCTGATGCTGTGGCCGGGAAGCGTCACCGGCACAGTCTTCCGGCCCCAGCGCTAGGAGCGGTCCGAGGCCGGCCATACGTACGCCAGGTCGTCGGGCACGCCGGGGAACAGGGGCGCGTACCGGTCGGGGTCCTTGCGCACCAGCGCCGAGCGGTGGCTCCGATGCAGCGCCTCGTCGCCGAGCCACGGCGGCAGCTCCCCGGCCTCGGCCAGTTCCCGCTGGCCGCGGATCTCGTCGCCGCCGCGGTGCGCGGCCAGCCCGGCGACCAGGGACGCCGCGCAGGTGTCCCGGTAGCCGTGGTCGTCGTGCCAGACGCGGCAGATCTCCAGGCCGTAGCGGACCAGCGCCTCCTCGTAGCCGGTCCACATCCGCACCACCGGGTGCCGGCGCCAGCCGTGGCCGGGGACCGTCAGGCCGCGCAGCGCCTGGAGCGCTTCGACCCGCTGCCTGCCCAGACGGCGGAGGTCGAGCACCTGCGCGGAGTCGGCGAAGCCGGGGTACGGCAGGAAGGTCTGCATGAGGCCGCCCCCCGTGCGTCGGCGGTGAGATGCGGGGCGCCGGGTGAGGACCCCTTCGGGGAGTCTCGCGGCGCGGCGCCCCGCGTGCGCGCCGTGTTGCGCCGGACGGCCCAACGCCGTGGCTCCATGGGGGCGGGGGCGCGTGAGCGGTACGCGGGCGGTGGAAGACATGGCGCACACGCGAACCCGAGGAGGCCGGATGCCCGATGCAGTGGCCGAGGACGGCGCGGTCCACGGCGCCGACGGCGTCCCACCCGACGGCGAGGGCGGCCGGAGCGCGGGCGAGGGCGGCCGAAGCCCGGGTGACGGCGGCCAAAGCCCGGGTGACGGCAGCCGGAGCGCCGGTGACCTGGCCGAGCTGGGCGCGGTGGCCGACGCCGTCCTGTACGAGGGCTATCTGCTCTACCCCTACCGCCGTTCGTCGCCCAAGAACCGGGTGCGGTGGCAGTTCGGGGTGCTGCTGCCGCGCGACTGGGTGGAGCGCGACGGTCCCGTCCCGGTCGGCCTGTCCGGCTCTGCGGACTCCTGGTACCAGCGCACCGAGTGCCTGCTGCGGGTGCGGCGGCCCGGCGCAGTGCTGCGGGTGCGGGTGCGCGGTCTCCAGACGCAGCACAAGCAGGTGGAGGCGGCCGGTCCGGACGGCCGGCGCCGCCCGGTGGAGTCGCTGCGGACGGACGACGGCACGGTCCACCTGACCTTCGAGGAGGCGGCGCCGTGCACGACCGACCTCGTGGTCGCCGTGGACGACCTGCCGGGGCGGGAGCACACCGCGCGGGTGGGCGCGCCGGCCGGCGAGGAGGTCGAGGAACTGCCTTCGGGCGCCGGGCGGTTGGTGCGCCGCCGCGAGGAGGTGTCGGCGCGGACCGTCGTCACCGCCGACCGGCTCGCGGACGACCTGCTGCTGCTGCGGGTGCGCACGGAGAACACCGGGCGGGCCGCCGACCCGCTCGCCTCCCGCGACTCGGCGCTGCGCCAGGCGCTCATCGCCTCGCACACGCTGATCGGCGGCTCGGGCGTGGAGTTCGTGTCGCTGATCGACCCGCCCGCCGAGTACGCCGGCCTCGCGGCCGAGTGCCGCAACGAGTTCGTCTTCCCCGTGCTCGGGGGCGCTCCGCCGAGCGAACCCGGGGACGCCGGGCAGAGCGGTCCGCTGCTGCTGTCCGCGCCGATCATCCTCTCCGACCATCCGCAGGTGGCGCCGGAGAGTCCGGGCGACCTGCACGACTCGGCGGAGATCGACGAGATCCTGACGCTGCGCACCATGCTGCTGACCGACGAGGAGCGGGCCGAGGCGCGGGCCACCGACCCGCGGGCCGCGGCGATCATCGACCGGGTCGACAGCATGCCCCCGGAGGTCCTCTCCCGGCTGCACGGCGCGATCCGCTCACTGAAGCCGTCGGCCCCGGGCGGCGCCGCGCCCGCCTCGCCCTCCGGCGCGCAGCGGCCCGCCTGGTGGCAGGAGGGCGGCGACGACGGCCTGTCCCCCACCACCGACACGGTGCTCGTCGACGGCGTGCGCGTGGGCGGCGGCAGCCGGGTCCTGCTGCGCCCGCCGAGCGGGGGCAGCGACGCGCAGGACATGTTCCTGGCCGGGCGCGCGGCGCGGGTGTCCGCCGTCTTCCACGACGTGGACGGCAGCGTGCGCCTCGCGGTCACCCTCGACGACGACCCCGCGGCCGAACTGCACGCCTGGTACGGGCGTTTCCGCTACTTCCGGCCCGACGAAGTCGAGCCGCTGCGCGACGAGCGCACGTCCACGGACGCACCGAACACCGACAGCGAAGGGCAGCGCACAC
>NZ_JBEYWK010000038.1:0-31588 GCF_040644415.1 Streptomyces sp. NPDC046985 | reverse complement strand
TACGCCGACTTGATGTAGCCGCCCTGGACGGCAATGTCCTTTGAGTTGTAGAACAGCCATAAATCGCCGTATGAACAGTTAATCCACGGGACGTCGCAGTTGTCCGTGACATTGCCCCCCGCCGCGTTCGCCGGACTCGCGGTCGCCAGCACTGCCGTTATCGCAGCGAACGACGCAGCGCAGGCTGTCATCTTCGTCTTGAAGTGGCTGATCCCCATGACGTCTCCATCGGTAGCTCACTTGAATAGCACTTCGCGCGGAGATCCAGATGCTCCGGGCGGACGAGCCACACGGTAGGCAGGAGGCGGAGACTTGAGCCATCGCACAAGTGCACCACCTGCCGGGGTCGGCTCGTCGATGTGCACAGTCCGGACGCCGACGGTGCACAACGACGGCGCGACGGTCGGCGAAGTGCACACGCCGCGCGAGCCGCAGACCCGCGCCGTGTCAGGCGTCCGCGCCCGCCGCCTCGCTGCGCACGCGGGGGCTCTCTCCCTGGCCTGTGCCGCTGAAGGGTGAGGACTCCGGAGACACGGCCAGGAGGAGGCGTCCGGGGGACGCGGCATACGGGGCTCTGGCCGAGGGCCGGAGGCCCCGCGGAACGGAGAGCCGGCTTCGCCTACGCGAGCCGCGGTTCGCCCGTGAGGAGATGGACGGCGATGTAGACGTCGGCGACGCTTACCACGTCGGTGTCGTGGACGCTGACGAAGGCGGTCGAGGCATCCATGCCGAGCAGATGCGCGGCCCTGGTCGTGTGGGCTCGCACCGTGGAGGCGGACAGGCCCATCGCCTGAGCGGTCTCCCTCACCGAGAGGTTCTTCTCCAGCCACACGCGCACGGTCGGGAGCAGGCTGGGGTGATCGGACTGCACGGCGCGAAGCCGGTGACGGGCCCACTCGGAGACGTCTGGGCCCCTCAGGAGGTCGGCGAGCGTAGGAGGCCGGCCGCCTTCGACGGCGCTCGACGGCGCGGGCAGCGCGAGCACGTTGAGGGCCAGAAGGACCAGGACGCGGTCGGCGAGCCGATCGAGGTCCAGGCCGAGCAGATGCGAAGCCCGATCGAGTCGGCGACGCAGCGTGTTGCGGTGGACCTGCAAGCCCCTGGCCGCCTCGGTTCCCTTGAAGGCCAGTCCGGTGGGCAGCGAGTGCAGAAGGGTCTCGTGCTCCGGCGCCTCCAGAAGCGGGGCGAGGAGCGACGTCGCCCAGGCCCGGGCCTCGCGCCGCGGCAGGAGCGGCGCCACCTTCGGCTCCGCGCCGACGCCGATGCGCTCCGGGGAGCGAGCCGCCGTGCGCACCGCCTCCGCGGCCTCGGCGTATCCGGCGCCGCTGGCCGTGAGCGCGTGCGGGACGCTCTCGCCCATCAGCAGCCAGCCGTGGCTGCCGATGATCGTTCGCAGAGTGGACTGCACGTCTGCATCGCGCGGGGCGGGGGTAATGACGATGATCTGCTGGTCTTTGCCCGGGCACGGGGACACCAACGCCTGCCCGTGCAGGGTCCGCTCGCACAGTGCGAGGGTCGGCTCCCGCCGCTGGGCGCCGGTGTCGATGACCCGGACCACGACCTCGTCGGTGTCCATCAGCCGTCGGGAGATCGTGCCGGCCACGACCTGGCCGGTGACGGCCTGACCGCTCAGGAGGAGTTGGGTGGCCGCCTGGCTCACCGCTCGGGGCGCCAAGACGGCCGCGTAGTGGTCCTCTCGGGCCTGCTCGCACAGGCCGAGCACTTTGGCCGCGTGCTGGATCAGCCGTCCCGACGCGTCCTCGACCGGCCGGTGAGAGGCCACTGCCAGCACGGTCGCGTCGGTCGTGCCATGGATCTGGACCATCCGCTGCTGCACGCCGTCGGCAGACGGCGACCCAGCCGCCGCCGGCAGCGCCAGGTTGGCGGCGCCGTCCGGGGAGCAGGCCATGAGCCCTCGGTCCGCGGAGTGCAGGACCACGTCCGCGTCGAGGGCCTCAGCCAGCCAGGTCACGATGCGCCGCACCGCATCGGGGTTGGCCAGCCGACTGGGCAGAGTGCTCAGCAGCCCGTCGAGCTGCTCGACCCGGCGTTCGGCCAATCGCGTCCGTTGACGCCGCAAGTGCTCGTTGACCTCGGCCCACCGCGGGCCCGCGGTGGTCAACAGGAGCGGTATCTCCAGGCGTTCGGCCAGCGCTCGCGCCCTGGGGGGGGACGTCGGGGACGTGTCCGAGCGCTTGCACCACGAGCCCGCTGGCCCGACGTCCTCTCAGGTAGCGCAGCAGGCTCTCCAGGGCGGCCGCCCCTTGCTCGTCGAGATCGCCGGTCAGGCTCACCAACGCGAGCGTCCCCGGCGCGAGGGGGCTCCTCGGTGTGACGGTGGGCGGGACCAGGGGCAGCACCGCCACCTCGGTCACCCGGACGTGCGCATACCTCTGGGCATGCGCGGGGTTCAGGAAACGCAGCCTCAGCTCTGGCCGCTCGGAGAACAAGTACCCGAAGGTCGGCATCTCCTCGCCCTCCCTCTTCTCTCCGCCGACGTCGCAGGGGCGCCGGTGCCGGCCGAACACCCGTGCTCCCGAACCCAGTCAGCTCACCGCTGGTCGGCGAGAGCCTACGGGCGCCGACCCGGCCTCGATCCGCCGACTTCACCCACGTCGCCGCTTGGGCGGCCACCGCACCGTGGCGGCCGGCGTCGATCCGCCTCGGCGCAGACGCCGACAGCCCCCGCAGACGCCGCCATCGGAGAACGCGCCGCGTCACAGATCTGGCGTTCGTCGCGGTAGTCGGCCGGTGGGACCCGAGCCGGGGCCGACGTGCACGATACTCGGCCGCCGCAGCGGCGCCACAGCCTCCTCCGTCGCAGTCGGGCGCGGGTCGGCGCGGCCGGTGGACGCACCTGTCCGGCCTGCCACCTCCCCGCCCTCGGCGGAACCCACGAGGAGCCCGCCCTGCTGCCCGCCTGGCGACGGGCCCGCCGACCGGCTCCTCCGGCCCGCAACCGCGGTCACCTGCCCGAGCACATCCCGCGACGGCTGCCCGACGACTGGTTCACCGCCGCGGGCATGAACCCTTCCGAGCCGTTCCTGGGACGCAGCGTGAACTTCCGACGCTCCGCCGCGGTCCCACTCCCCCAGACGGCCACCGGCATGCTGTTCGAGGCAGCCGCATGCTTCCTCGGCGTCCCCGAGTCCTGGCGCCAGGCCCCCGGACATCCGCAAAGGCTCACTCCACGCGACAGCTTCACCCGTCGCACTGATCAACTCGCCGTTGTCCTCGATCGTCTGGGCCGACACGCCGCTCAACTCACCGCACCCGAACACGGCCGCATCCGCCGTCCCCGATCCCACCTCGAAGACAGGACGCCAGACTAAAGCAGCCCGACCCCCGAAGATCGCTGCTCCGTCACAACGGCGGCAAAGGTCCCGGTCGCAGGGGACCGCGCCTGCCGTCCCGTCACATCAGCGACTGGCCGCCGTCGACGGTGAGCACGGCGCCGGTGGCATAGGAGTTGCCCATGAGGAAGAGGACCGCGGCGGCCACCTCCTCGGCCGTGCCGTAGCGGCCCAGCGGCATGCCGCGGCCCGCGGCGGCCACCGCGGCGTCGCCCGCCGCTCCCCCGAGCCGCGCAGGGTCCTCGCGGTCCGGCACGTGTCCGCCCGGCGCGTGTCCGCCCGGCGCGGGCGGGCGGGGCGGGAGCAGCCGGCGGCGCAGCATCGGGGTGTCGACCGTGCCCGAGCGCACCGCGTTGACTCGGATCCTGCGGGGCGCGAGCTCCACGGCGAGGGCCTTGGCGAGCCCCTCGACGGCGGCGGCCGCGGCGATCACGGCGGCGCCGCCCGGTGCGGGGCGCACCACGTAGACGCCGGACAGGTACGTGATCGAGGCGCCGGGCGCGAGGCGCGGCGCGGCGACCCGGGCGACGGCGTAGCCGCCCCAGAGCCGGCCCTCGACGCTGTCGGCCACGCGCTCGCGGTCGGTCTCGGTGAGCGCGCCGCGGGTCACGCCCCCGGCGGTGACCAGGACGTGGTCCACGGCGCCGAGGCCGTCGAAGAGGGCGCCGAGCCGGTCCTCGTCGCGTACGTCGGACACGTACGTGCGCACCTCGGCGGCGGGGGCCTCCCCGAGGAGGTACGCGGCGGCGGCCTGGAGGCGGCCCGCGGCACGGCCGACGAGCACGGGGCGGGCGCCGAGCCGGGCCAAGAGGCGGGCGGCGGCCAGGCCGATGCCCGAACTGCCCCCGACGACCACGACGGTGGCCCCGGGGAGGCTCTCGGGGTGCGGTGAGCGGAGGGGGATCGCCGCAGGGCGGTCGGCGCCGGCCGCGGCGGGGTCGGACGCGGACCCGCTCACGCCGCTCGTGCCGCCCATGCCGCCCCGCCTTCCCGAGTGCGTCCCGTGAGTTCGCGACTCTAGGACAGCGCGGGCGGGGCGGGGACGGTTTTCCTCGGGCCCGGCGCCGGTCTCGGGCCCCGGCGCGGGCGCGGGCGCGGTCCCGGGCGGGCGGCGCCGCGGGTGGTGGCCGGATGGCGGGCACGGGCCGCCGTGGCGCGGTCCCGGGCGGGCGGCGCCGCGCCTCGGTCGCGGCGGCGTCGGCCTCCGGCGCCCTGCCCGGCGTCCGGCACCCTGCCCGGCGTGCGGCACCCTGCCCGGCGGGCGGCGGGCCGTGTCCCGCAGGCGGCCGCACTGTTCGTCGAAGGGCCGGGCGGGGAACTCCCGCTCGTCCATGGACCCCCCTCCCCCGGTCGTGGCGTCCGGCGCGCTGGCGGGCGCCGACAGGTGCGGCGGGCCGTGTCCCGCAGGCGGCCGCGCTGCTCGTCGAAGGGCCGGGCCAGAGACTCCCGCTCGTCCATGGACCCTCCCCCGGTCGTGGCGTCCGGCGCGCCGGCGGGTGCCGACAGGTGCGGCGGGCCGTGTGCCGCTGGCGGGCGCGCTGCTCGTCGAAGGGCAGGGCGGGGAACTCCCGCTCGTCCGTGGGCCGTTCCCCGGTCGTGGCGTCCGGCGGGCTGGCGGGCGCCGACAGGCTGTGTCTTCCAGGCGGCCGCGCTGTTCGTCGAAGAGCCGGGCCAGAGGCTCCCGCTCCTCCGTGGGACGTCCCCCCGGTCGCGGCGTCCGGCGCGCCGGCGGGGGCGGGGGGCTCCAGTCGTCCCCCACCCGTGTTCAGGAGCCGGTCGAGAAGGGCCCGGCACGCTCGGGGACGTCCGTTCGAGGTGTGATCGATACGACGTCAAAGGGGTCTCATGCCCGTGGAAAACAACGCTCCCTCGGCTGCGCCGTCCGGGCGGGCCCTGCGGATCGCCACCCGCAGCCGCGCCGACAACTGGACCAAGCCCCCGCGCCGCATCGAGACGTCCGAGTGCATCACCTGCGACACCTGCCTGCGGAGCTGTCCGGAGACGTTCGGCGCGATCTTCGACCGCGGGCTCGACGTCGTGATCGTCCCCGAGCTGTGCTCCGGCTGCCCCTCCTGCGTCCTGGAGTGCCCCGTCGACTGCATCTACGTCGACGAGGACTGGACGCCCACCGAGGACGCGATGTGGAACCACATCGCGCTCACCGGGGACGGCGCCGCATGACCGCGCCCGTGGACCGCGGCGCCTCCCGTCGCGCCGTCAACGCCCGCAAGCGCCAGAGCCGCCGGCCCAGCCGCCTGGGCCTGGCGGCCGGCGCCACGCCCAAGCCCGACCGGGTGCGCGAGGAGGACGCCGGCTTCCCCGGTCTGCTCGCCCGCACCTGGCAGAAGGCCTGCGACGCCGCCGACCTGCGCTCGGCCCTGGACGTCCTGCTCACCCTCGACGGGCACGTCCCCGCCGAGGTGCAGCTCGGCGGTCTGCGCACCGCGGACGCCGCCGCGCTCAAGGTCGTGGCCGGGCTGACCTGGCCGGGCGAGAGCGCGCCCGAGGCCGTCGCCGAGGAGGGCGCGCCCAGCGCGTTCCTGGGCGAGGTCGGCCTCACCGCCGGCGGCCGGGTCGTCGTCCGCGTCCCCTCGCAGCAGCCGCTGGCCAAGCAGCACCGGCTCGTCGCCGGCGTGCTGCGCGTGCCGTGGACCGAGGCGCACCTGAGCGCGTACCGGGCCGAGGCGGACGCCGCGCACGCGGCCTTCGCCAGGGGCGCCGCCGACAGCCGCCGCTGGCTGGACGCGCAGGGCGCGCGGGGCCGGGACGCGCTGCTGGCGCGGCTGACCGAGGCCGCGCAGCGCACCGCGCCGTTCGTCCTCTACGTCGAGGACAAGCAGTACACGAACTTCCGCGACGCCAACACCGTCACGGGCAAGACGCTGTGGCCGGGCCACCCCGACTGCGCGCTGTCCAGCCTCACCGGGCTGCCGCTGGAGCTGTGGTCGGACCACGACGCGCTCATGGTCGTGGGCATCGGCCTGCTGATCCGCTCGGCGGGCGCCGGCCGGATCGAGGAGGCCAACGGCATGCAGCTCAGCCTCGCCAACGTGGGCCGGCTGCTGGAGCACGCCCGCCGCAACTACAACGCGGCCCTGGGCGAGGAACGCGTCGCCGCCGCGGCCGACGCCTCCGTCGAGGAGCTGACGGCGCTGGCCGGGGGCCTGGGCGCTGCCCGCCCCGACGTGGCCCGCAGCGTCCAGCTCTACCGGGAGATCCACGGCGCCCTGATCCACAAGGTGGAGAAGGTCGCGGCCCCCTACGGGGAGGCGGCGGCCGCCCTGGACCGGCAGATAGCCGACCGTCTGCGCGCCGCCCTGCCGGTGGCCGGCGACTGCCTCGCGGAGCTGGAGCCCGCCGACGGCCTGGACCCGGCCTGGCTGGCCCGCCCCCACGGCGGGTTCGGCACCGGCCTGGAGGCGGTCGTGTACGAGGCGGTCGCCGCCGCCACCGCCGCGTTCAGGGCCGACTTCGCGATGAGCCGGGGCATCCGGTCGCTGCCGGAGCTGGTCCGCGCGCTGCGCGCGCAGGCCTGGGACGAGATCGCCGCCTGGGGCATCACCGACTTCTTCTGCTGCGTGGTCCCCGCGCAGGAGGCCCGGCGGCACTGCGGCGACTCGCTCGCCGCGCTCGCCGACACCGCCTGGGCGATGTCCTCGCGCATGCAGTACAACTCCTGGCACTTCATCGCCGGCAACCTGCCGCGGACCCAGGAGGTCCTGGACCGGGACCACTTCATCCCGCCCACCCTCCCCGACATCGCCCACTACTCCGACCAGCACCACCACGGGCACGTCAACCACTCGGTGCGCTTCACGATCCGCAGCCCCCAGCCGGTCCAGGTGTGCGGACGGCACTTCAACGGGTTCATCGACCTGCGCATCGTGCGCGCCGACGGCGAGCCGTACACCGAGCAGGAGATGCTCGCCGCGCACCGGACGGCGGGGTTCATCGCCCGGATGACCGGCCGGGCGGCGGCGCTCGCCGAGCAGGGGGAGCAGGCCGAGGTCACGGCCTTCGACTCGGCCTGGCACTGGAGGACCGTCACCGGCGCCCCGGCCGGGGAGGCCGGCGCGGAACCCGCGCGAACCCCGGCCCGCTGACGCCCCGCGGACCCCGGTCCGCTGACGCCCCGCGGACCCGGCCCCGCCGGCCGCCGCCGGCCCCGGCTCCCGGGGCCGCGCGGACCGCATCCCCCCGGTCCGCGCGGTCCCGGGTCCACCGCGGCGCGAGCGGCCGCGGATCTCCTGGAAGCCGCCGAACCGCCGCCTTGAGGAGACTCGTTGACCGCCTCCGGCATCCTGGAGACGCTTGAGCGCCCCCGCCGCAGGGAGACCTCCGTCACCGGACGCGTCCCGTCCGTCCCGACCGCCGTCCGCGACCGGGGGCCGTACCCGGGCGCGCCCGTGTCGGGGGCGGGGGACGAAGCCCCGCGCGCCGCCGGGGCGGCCGGTGCGCGGCTCGGCGCCGCGGCCCGGGACGCGCGGCCGCTCCCCGGGGCGACGGCGTCCGTCGAGGACCCGGTGCGGACCGGGGGCCTGCCCGCCGCGCGCCGCTCCCCGCCGCCCGAGGACCGGGCGGCGGCGGACGCGCCGAGCGCGGCGCGGCCGCGCGCGGCCAGCGGCGTGGCCGTCACCGTCCCCGTGGCCGTCGGCGTGGCCGTCGCCGTCGCCGTCGCCGTCGCCGTCGCCGTCGCCGTCGCCGTCGGCATGGTCGTCCCCGTCCCCGTCGCCGTAGCCGTGGTCGTCGGCGTGGCCGTCGCAGTGGCCGTGGTCGTCGGCGTCGCAGTGGCCGTGGTCGTCGCAGTGGCCGTCCCTGTCGGCGTCGGCGAGACGATCGTGGCCGAGTACGGCCGGAGCGGCGGCGCGGGCGGCCGCGCGGCGCCGTCCGTGCGCGCCTCCGGCGTGACGGGTCGAACCGCCGTCTCCGCACGGGGCCGTCCGGCCCGGTCGGGGCCGCTCGCCGGGATCCAGCTCGTCGGGCCCGTAGGCGGCGGCCTGGTCCTCGGCGCGGCCGCCCGCCCGGAGGCCGGTCCGGCGCCGCGGCCGCCCGCGGCCGCTCCCTGCCTCGCATCCCTCGCCGAAAGGACGCACTGAGCCATGTTGTCCAGGTCATGGTCGACCCCCGTCGCCGAGGGCAGCGTCGGCAGCCCGTCGTTCGTCGCCGACCACGGGCTGTGGAGCGACGCCCAGCGCGCCGCCGCCGAGCGCGCCGAGGCCCGTCTCGACGAGCTCGACTTCGTCCGTCTCGCGTACGGCGACCCGCACGGACTGGTGCGCTCCAAGACGCTCACCGCGCGCGCCTTCCGCGGCGTGCTGCGCAACGGCATGAACTACAGCCCCGGCCCGTTCCTGAAGGACACCGCCTGCACGACGGCCGTCGACTACCGCGGCGAGAGCGGCGTCGGCGTCGAGGAGATCGCGGGCCTGGGCAACTTCGTGCTGGCGCCGGACCCGCTGACCTTCCAGGAGCTGCCCGGCACGGGGCCGCGCACCGCCTGGGTGATCGGCGACGAGTACCTGCGCGACGGCGCCCCGCACCCGCTGTCCTCGCGGCACGCGCTGCACCGGGTGCTGGCCCGGTACGCCGACCGGGGCCTGACGCCGGCGCTCGGCCTGGAGGTCGAGTGGTACCTGACCCGCCGCCTCGACGACGACCCGGGCAACGAGGGCAACGGCTTCGGCTTGCAGGGCCCGGCGCCGCGGGTGGCCGCGATGAACGCGGGCTACCAGTTCAACCTGGACGCCGCCTACGACACGGTGGCCCCGCTGACCGACCCCCTCGCGCTGGACCTGCTCGCCCTCGGGCTGCCGCTGCGGTCGATGGAGCACGAGATGGGCCCCGGCCAGGTGGAGACCACGTTCGACCCCTTGTCGGCGCTGGACGCCGCCGACGCGATGCTGCTGTTCCGCGCGTTCGCCAAGCAGTGGTGCGCCCGGCGCGGCCACCACGCCTCGTTCATGTCCCAGCCGGCGATCGCGGGCGCCGACCCCAGCGGCTGGCACCTGAACCAGTCGCTGCTGGAGAGCGCGACGGGCCGCAACCTGTTCAGCGCCGAGGGCCTGTCCGAGGGGCTGTCGCCCCACAGCAAGGCGTACGCCGACGGTCTGCTGGCGTGGACGCGCGAGCTGTTCCTGCTGTCGGTCCCCACGGTGAACGGCTACCGGCGGCTGGGCGTCCAGCACGCGCTCTCGCCCACCCGCGCGGGCCTGAGCCTGGAGGACCGCACGGCGATGATCCGGGTCGTCGGCCGCGGCGCGGGCGCGCACGTCGAGAACCGCGTCGGCGAGCCGTGCGCCAACCCCTACCTCATGATCGCGGCCCAGCTCCACGCCGGGCTCGACGGGCTGGAGGCGGGCCGCCCCCCGCGCGCCTCGGGGCGCGGCGCGGGCGCGGACGCCGCGCCCGACGCCGTGCCGCAGTCGCTGCGCGAGGCTCTGGAGTCCTTCCGGGCCGGCCGGGCCGCCCAGGTGCTGGGCGCGCCGCTGGCCGCGTGCCTGGCCAAGCTCAAGGAGAGCGAGGCGCGGCGGTACGAGGCCTGGGCCCTGACGCACCGGCCCGCGCCGGGGCGGGTCACCGAGTGGGAGCAGCGCGAGTATTTCGCGGTGTTCTGAGCCCGCCCCGCCGCCGGACTCCCCCGTTTCCTCCCCCGTCCTGCGACGCCCCGCCCCCCTGCGACGGCCCCGCGCTCCCCCTCCCCCCACCTCTCTCCACCTCCCTCGCCGAGACGAAGGCTGGCCGATGATCCCCCGCTTCACCCTCCCCCAGATGGCGGACCTCTTCTGCGACGAGACCCGCTTCGAGACGTACGTCCGCGTCGAGATCCTCGCCTCCGAGGCGCAGGCGCGGCTGGGCGTCGTGCCCGCCGAGGCCGTCGAGGACATGCGCCGCGCCCCGGTGCCGCTGCCCGCGCGGATCGCGGAGCTGCAGAAGGACCGCGACCACGAGACGCTGTCCTTCCTCGCGGCGTTCTGCGAGAACATGCCGGCGGAGTCGGCCCGTTGGGTGCACCTGGGCATGACCAGCTACGACCTGGTGGACACGGCGGCCGGCCACCTCCTGGGCCGGGCCGCCGACCTGCTGACGGACGCCGCGAAGCGGCTGCGCCGGGTGCTGGTCGAGCGGGCCGTCGAGCAGTGGGACGCCCCGATGGCGGGCCGCACCCACGGGGTGCACGCCGAGCCCACCACGTTCGGCCACAAGCTCGCCGGGTTCGCCTTCGCCGTCGACCGGTCGCTGACCCGGCTGGCCGCGGCCCGCGCGGAGGCGGCCGTGGGCACCGTCTCCGGCTCGGTGGGCACGTACGCGCTGATCGACCCCTACGTCGAGGAGTACGTGTGCCGGGAGCTGGGCCTGGGCGTCGAGCCCTGCCCCACCCAGGTCGTCGCCCGCGACCGGCACGCGCAACTGCTCCAGGCGGTGGCCGTCCTGGGTGCCTGCGTGGAGCAGATCGCGCTGGAGATGCGGCTGTTGCAGCGCACCGAGGTCCGTGAGGTCGAGGAGGGCCGGAGCGCCGGCTACCAGGGCTCCAGCGCCATGCCGCACAAGCACAACCCGACCGGCAGCGAGCTGCTGTGCGGGCTGGCGCGGCTGCTGCGCGGGTACGCGGACGCGGCCCTGGAGAACGTGGCCCTGTGGCACGAGCGGGACCTGGCCCACCAGCCGGTCGAGAAGGTGATCATCCCGGACGCCTTCGCCGTGGCCCACTTCCAGGTCACGGGGATGGCGGACCTGATCGAGGGCCTGACCGTTCACACGGGCCGCATGCGCGCCCACATCGACCAGACCGACGGCCTCGTCTACAGCTCCTCCGTCCTGGCCCGGCTGCTGTCCGAGGGCGTGGAGCGCGAGCACGCCTACCGCTCGGTGCAGGCGGCGGCCAAGCACACCCTCGCCACCGGGGAGCACTTCGGCGACGCGCTCGCCAGGGGCGGGATCGACCTGGGCGCCCTGAAGCCCGAGGACTTCCTCGCCCACCACCACGTGATCCGCGCGCGGCTGGAGAGGCTGCGCGCGCGGACAGACTGAACTCGCCGGGAAGCGGCGGCCCGCGCGCCGCCCGCCCCCGCCGCCCCCCTTTCCCTACGTCACCACGGAGTGCGCGCCATGAGCTGGTCCGAGAAAGCCGCCGCCGTCCTGGAGAACGAGCACGTCGTGCTCACCCCGATCGCCGAGGCCGACCGCGAGGGCGTCCGCGCCGTCGCCCTCGACCCGGACATCTGGCGCTACTTCACCGTCGTCGTCGGCGACGACGCCGACTACGAGGGCTTCTTCGACTCCAACCTCGCCGAGCACGCCGCGGGCCGCCGCGCCGTCTACGTGATCAGGGACAAGGACAGCGGCCGCGTCGCGGGCAGCATGAGCCTGCTCGGCTTCGCCGAGAAGGACCGCCGGCTGGAGATCGGCGCCTCGTGGCTCGGCCGCGACTTCCGCGGCCGGGGCGTCAACCACTGGGCGAAGTCCCTGCTGCTGCGGCACTGCTTCGAGGTGCTGGAGGCCGAGCGGGTGGAGTTCAAGACCGACGTCCTCAACGAGCAGGCCCGCAAGGGGCTGCGCAACATCGGCGCCACCGAGGAGGGCACGCTGCGCAGCTTCAACTACATGCCGGGCGGCCGCCGCCGCGACGCGGTCTTCTACAGCATCCTGAAGGCCGAGTGGCCCGGGGTGCGCGCGCGCCTGGAGAGCGGCCCGGGGAAGGCCGCGTCGGCGTGAGCGGCGCCGCCTTCGTCCGGGCCGCGGGCGCGCCCCGGGAGATCGGCCGGGCGCACGGGGCGGCGGTCGCCGCCCCGCTGCGGGCCTTCCTCGACGACGGCCTGGCCCGCCTGAACCACCTGACCGCGCGGCCCGTGTCGCTGACAGAGCTGCTGCCCTCGATCGCCCTCTACCGGGCGGAGACCACCGTCCGGCTGCCGGACCTCGCCGAGGAGGTGGCCGGGCTCGCCGAGGGCGCGGGCATCACCGAGGACGAGGCCTGGCTGCTCCAGTTGCGCCGCGAGGTCATGGGCCGCCGCGGCGTGCCCGCGGCCGGGGACTGCACGGCGTACGCGCGGGCGGCGCCCGGCGGGCCGCCGGTGCTGGCGCAGACGGTCGACCAGAACGCGGACCTGGACCGGAACGTCGCCGTCGTGCACGTCGACAGGGCCGGCTCGCCGCGCCGCGTGCTGGCGCTGAGCTTCGCCGGCCTGCTGTGCTTCATGGGCCTCAACAGCGACGGCCTGGCCATCGGGCTGAACCTGGTCACCGACGGCGAGTGGCGCCCAGGCGTGCCGCCGTACCTGGCCGTCCGGCACCTGCTCGACAGCGCCGGGAGCGTGGACGAGGCGCTGGAGGTCCTCGCCGGTCTGGAGCTGTCCAGCTCGCGCGCGATGATGCTGTGCGACCGGGAGAAGGTCGTCTTCGCCGAGCTCCAGCGGGGCCGGCTGCGGGCGACGGAGCCGGCGCGGCGGTGGGCCGTGCACGCCAACCACTACCTGCACCCGGACTTCACCGCCCGGGACCGGCAGAGCGCGTCCGACCGGATCTCCTCCGACGCCCGCGCCGCGGCCGCCGCCGCGGGTCTGGCCGCGCTCGCGCCCGACGCGGGCCCGGAGGAGCACTTCGCCTTGCTGTGCGAGGCGCCGCTGTGCATCGCCGACCAGGGCGACATCGCCCTGGAGCGCACGGTGGCCGCCGTCGTCCTGCTGCCCGCCGCCGGGGAGATGCACCTGCGGCCCGGGAACCCGAACCTGGCGCCGACGCAGGTGTTCCGCGTCTGATCCCGCGTCTGGTCCGTGGCCGGTCACGCGTCTGATTCGTGGCCGGTCACGCGTCTGATCCGTGGCCGGTCATGTGGGCGGCCGGTCGGCGGACGGCGGGTGAGGAACGGACGCCGGAGCCCGCTCCCGGGCGCCTGCGCGCGCCCGGCGGCGGGCTCCGGCCGCCGCGTCCTCGTCGTGGGCGGCGACGCCCGGGAGAGGCCGGTGCGCCGGATGCGGCGCGCGGCCGCGAACGCGGCGGCGCGCGGTGCGGCCGTACGGCCCCGCATGCGTGCGGGGACGCCGTCGTGCTCAGGCGGGCAGGCGCGCCCGCATCCGCCGGTCCCGGGGGGCGTGCGTGCGCTCCAGGCGGGCGTCCAGCAGGCGGGCCGCCGCCTCGCAGCGGCCGTCGGCCGTCAGCGCGTACAGCAGGGTCTCCTCGACGACCTCGCGCTGCGCCGCGCTTCCGCCGACCCGGCGCAGGACGGGCAGGAGCGCGTCGAGGCCGCGGGCGGCGTCCCGGAAGCGTTCCTCGACGAGCGCGGCGAACGCCTCGCATAGGGGGGCGATGACCTCGCGCTGGACCTCGTCGGCGGCCGCCGCGTGGTCGCGCAGCCGGCGCAGGGCGGCCAGGTCGCCGACGGCGGTGAGGGTGACGGCGCAGTGCAGGGCGGTGAAGGCGGTCGCGGGCCGTTCCAGGATCTCCGCCTCCACCGCGTCCAGGATGTCCGCGGCGGGCAGGTCGCCGCGCCAACTGTCGCTGAGCCGGGCGCGCCACAGCAGCGACCCCGAGTCCACCAGGGCCCGTACGCCGGTCACCCGGCCCGGGGCGAGCTGGGCGAACCAGCGCTTGCGCACGGCGGCGGGGTCGTCGAGGGCCAGTTCGTGCAGGGCGATGTGCCAGGAGAAGTGGGCCCGGTGCACGGCGCCGCGGCCCCGCCCGGCGACCCACCGCTCCAGCCAGTCGCGGCCCGCGCCGTGCGCGCCGGTCTCGTAGTGGACGTGGGCGAGGGCGTGCACGGCGTGCCCGGAGGCGGGCTCGGCGGCCAGCGCGCGGCGGGCGAGTTCGCCGGCCTCGTGCAGGCGGCCCTGCTCCTGGCGCAGGAACGCCAGCAGGGAGGTGTGGAACCAGTGCCCGTCGTAGGCGCGGGAGGTGCGCTCCACGAGGCGCAGCGCGTAGGCGTCGTCGAGGTCGTCGACGCCGGAGAAGGCGATGGTGGGCACGGCGACGGCGAGGGCGAGGGTGTCGGCCGGGTGGTGCTCCACGTGCCGTATGAGGGCCGCGTCGCCGTCGTCCGCGTGGACGCGGCGGGTGACGACCTCCACGAAGGAGCGCTCGCGTTCGCACGCCCGCTCCCGGGCGCAGCGCTGCGCCTCCGCCAGGGCGCGGGGCACGTCGACGGCGGCCCCGCACTCGTGTCCCAGCAGGGCGAGGGCCGCGTGCCCGAGGGCGAAGCCGGGGTCGAGGGCGACGGCGCGGCGCAGGGAGTCCTCGGCGCCCGAGCGGACCTTCAGGATCCGGTCGAGCCCGGTGCGGTAGGCGGCGGCCGCCTCGGCGTGGGTGGACAGGGCGAGGCCGTGCCCGTCGAGCGGACGGCGCGCGGTGCGCCGCCGGGGGGCGAGCGGCGCGAGCAGCTCCTGGGCGAGGGCGGCCGCCTGGACGCGGATCTCGGGGATGGCGGTGGTCTCCCACAGTTCGCCGCGGCGCGGGGCGCCGAGGGTGTACAGGGGCAGCGCGGCGGCCCCTTCCGCGTCGACGAGGCGCCCGTCGCGGGTGGCGACGCCCATGCCGAGCGGGCCGGGCGCCGCGGCGCCGGCGTCGAACAGGGAGCGCCACACGGGGTCCTCCAGGCGCGGGCCCGGCCCCGTGCAGTCCAGGACCCAGCCCACGTGCAGGTCGCGGCCGCCGGAGAGCCCGACGTCCAGCGATCCGTCGGCGCGGACGTCGGCGCGGGCGACCGTGCCGGCGTGGACGGCCAGGCGGCGCGCGGTGCGGGCGCGCCGGACGAACTCGCCGGCGGCGGGCGCCATGCGGTGGCGGTGGGTGTTCCACAACGCGCCGTCGCGGGCGAGGAACGCGCGGCGGTCCTCGGGGGTGAGGCGGCGCCACAGGTCCGCGGTGTGCGGGCGCAGGCTGTCGAGCGCGGGGCGCCAGTCGCCGTGCAGGCGCACGGAGCGGGCGACGTGGCCGTAGACGATGCGGCGCAACTGCTCGTAGGAGGCGTCGTGGATGCCTTCGGGGGCGGGCAGGGGGCCGGCCGGGGTCAGGGTGTGCGGCTGGGGCAGCAGGCCGTTGCGGGAGAGGGCGTGCACCGTGCGGCCGGGGCGGTCGAGGGTGAGGGCGAGGTCGACGGAGGTCAGGCCGCTGCCGACGAGGAGGACGTCGCTGTCGTCGGCGAGGGGGCCCTCCAGCGCGCCGCTGTCCCAGGGCGCGGCGATGAAGCGGGCGGCGGTGCGCAGCCGCGCGGGGGCCCAGGCCGCGGTCGCCGCGGCGGGTCCGGTGGCCAGGACCGCGCTGTCGGCGGCGAGTCGCGTGCCGTCGGCGAGCCGGAGGGTCACACGGCCGTCCGGGGCGCCGGCGACGTGCTCGACGCGGGTGGTCAGCCGGCGTACGGACACGGTGCCGTGCGCGCGGACGATGGCCTGGGCGAGCGTGTCGGCGAGGTAGGCGCCGTAGCGGTAGCGGGTCGCGAAGTCGGCGGCGGTGACGGTGGGTTCGCCGCGGCGGCAGAGCCACCGGGTGAAGTGGCCGGGGTCGTCGGGGTAGCCGCTCATGCCGCCCGCGGGCACGTTGAGGCGGTGCCGGGGGTCGCGGGTGGCGTAGGCGGCGCCGCGGCCCGCTTCGGGGGCCGGGTCGACGATGACCAGGTCGACGGGGGTTCGGCGGCGCGCGGCCGTCTCACAGAGGTGGACGGCGGTCAACGTGCCGGCCGCACCCGCACCGACGACGGCCACCGTGTACCGCTCACGGAGTGGACTCACGTATTCCTCCGGCAGTGAGGGGCGGGGCCGGTGGGACGGGGCTCCGCCTTCGGGTCGTGCGCGCTTTTCCGACCGACTGAGCAGGAAAAGCCGTCAGTAGAGGAATCCCATCCGCCGCTCGAGGACTGCTCAAAGACCGCTCGCCGTCGACCGGATCCGCGGCCGCGGCGGATCGCCGCGGCGGGCTTCGGGGGGGCGCCGTCGGGCGCAGGGCCGGGCGTCGAGCGCAGGGGCGGGCGTCGAGCGCAGGGGCGGGCGTCGGGCGCACGGGCCCGACCGTCAGCCGGATCCGGGGCCGCGGCGGGTCGCCGCGGCGGGCTTCGGGGGGGGGCGCCGTCGGGCGCAGGGCCGCTGTCGAGCGCAGGGCCGGGCGTCAGGCGCGCGGGCCGGGCGTCAGGCGCGCGGGCCCAGCCGTCGAGCGCACGGGCCCGGGGGGGGTGGGCGCACGGGCCCGGCCGTCGAGGCGGCATCCGCCCGGCCGTCGAGGGCGGCGTCCGCCCGGTCTGAAGGGGGCCGCGGGGCGCGTCACGCGGGCGGGCGGCCTGTGGCGGGCGGGGGCGCGCGCACGCAGGCGGCCGCTCCTCGGCGCTCTGGGGCTTGAGGCCCCGGAGCGTGAGGAACGGCCGCCTGCGTCGTGCCGGGCGAAGCCGCGGGCCGGCTCGTCGAGCGGCCCGCGAGGCCGCGGCGCGGACCTTGCCGTACCGGTGCACCGCGGTCACCTCGCGGAGCGGCCCGCGAGGCCGCACCCGCGGACTCAGACGGCGGCCGGCGCCTCCGCCCGGCCGCTCGCGGACTGCTGCGGGGCCGTCTCCGGGTCGGTGAGGCCCGGCCGCCAGATGCGCGGCCCCAGGTCCAGGGCCAGTGCCGGGACCAGCAGACTGCGCACCAGGAACGTGTCCAGGAGGATGCCGACCGCCACCAGCAGGCCCTGCTGGAGCGCGCTCACCGTGGGGACGGCCGCGAGGACGCAGAACGTGGCGGCCAGCACCACGCCCGCCGAGGTGATGACGCCGCCGGTCACCGTCACCGCGGCGAGGACTCCCTCGCGGTGGCCGCGCAGCGCGACCTCTTCCCGGGCGCGCGTCATCAGGAAGATGGTGTAGTCGACGCCCAGTGCGACGAGGAAGATGAAGCCGAACAGCACCAGGCCGCGGTCGATCCTCGCGTGGTCGAGAGCGTGGAACAGGAGCGAGGCCGCGCCGACGGCCGCCGCGAACGACAGCACCGCGGAGACGAGCAGCATCGCCGAGGCGACGACCGCCCGCAGCAGGACGAGGAGCATCACCAGCACCACCGCGAGGATCAGCGGGATCAGCAGTCGCTCCTCGTCGCTCTGCGCCTGTGCGACGTCGAGCGCCACCGCGCTCTGCCCCCCGACGACCGCGCTGGAGGCCGGCCCTCTCACGCCGTCCAGCGCCGCCCTGACGTCGCGGACGGTGTCCTTGGCGGCCGCGGAGTCGGGAGCGTCGCGCAGCACCGCGGTCAGGTGCGTCCAGCCGCCCTTGGCCGCCTGGGCGTGCACGGAGGACACGCCGGGCGCCTTGGCGACGGCGGCCGCCGCCGCCTGCGCGCCGGCGTCGGGGACGTAGACGTCCGCGGGAGCGGACGAGCCCGCCGGGAAGTGCGCGGCCAGGACCTGCTGGCCGGTGACGGAGCCGACCTTGCCGGTGAACTGCTCCGCCTGCGTCTGGCCGGTGTGCACGCCGGCGATGCCCAGCGCCATGGCGCCCAGCACCAGCGCCGTGCCGATCCACACCGCGCGGGGGCGGCGCGCCACGGCCCCGGCGATCCGGGCCCACGTGCCGTGCCCCTGGCCCGAGCTGGGGTCGTACCCCTCGGTGACGCGCGGCTTCACGGGCCAGAACACCCAGCGGCCCAGGATCACCAGCAGCGCCGGCAGCAGCGAGGTCATGGCGAAGAACACCAGGACCACGCCGATGGCGACGACCGGTCCCAGACCCTTGGTGCTGTTCATGCTGCCGAACGCCAGGCACAGCGTCGCGATCGTCACCGTCGCGGCGGAGGCGGCCAGGGCCGGCAGCGAGCCGTGCACGGCCAGCGCCATCGCCGTGTGACGGTCCTCGTGCCGGTGCAGCTCCTCCCGGTAGCGGGAGATGAGCAGCAGGGCGTAGTCGGTGCCCACGCCCACCGCCAGCACCATCAGGACGTAGGCGCTCTGCCCGTTGACCAGCAGACCGGCGTGCTTGGCGAGGAGGTAGACCACGCCGCTCGCCACCTGGCCGGCCAGGCCGACGGCGATCAGCGGGATCAGCCACAGCACCGGGCTGCGGTAGGTGACGAGCAGCAGCAGCGCGACCACGGCGAGCGCGACGCCCAGCAGCGCGCCGTCCATGCCGGAGTAGACGTCGGCGAAGTCCGCGACGCTTCCGGCCTCGCCGGTGATCTTGACGTCGAGTCCGGCGGGTGCGCCGGCGGCGGTGAGCTTGCCGGCCTCCTTCACCTTGTCGGTGAGCACGCTGACGTCGCTGGGCGAGGTGCGCAGCGGCAGGCTCACGAAGGCCGCGACCTTGTCCTGGGAGACCGCGGCGGGCGAGACGTCGCCGACGGCCACCTCGTCGGCGAGGCGGGCGCGGTCGCCGGCGATCTTGGACAGGTCGGCCGGGGTGAGGCCGCCCGCGCGGGCGTAGACGATGACCGCGGTGCTGGAGTCCTTGTCGGCGAAGTACTTCTCCGCGAGCTGCACGGCCTTGGTCGACTGGGCGCTGGAGGGCAGCCAGGTCTCCGGGTCGTTGTTCTGCACGTCCGCCAGGCCGGCGGCCAGCGAGCCGCCGACGCCCATGAGCAGGAGCCACAGCACAAGCACGACCCACTTGGAGCGCCGGCCGGCGACGAAGGCGGCGTAGCGGCTCGCGACGGTGGGAGAGGGAGCGGGCGGGAGGTCCGTTTCTGTGGGGGGTGGTGCCGGGATCTGGGTCGTCATGTGACTCTCACTGAGGGTCAGGAGCCGTGGAGCGGGGGCTCGTACGGGACTGCCTTACACAAAGGGTTCTTCACCTGGGCGGTGGAGCCCCGATGGAGCGCCCCTGGAGTTGGCCGGAACCGCGGTTGCCGCGCCCGTCGACGGCCCGATTTCTGGCTGATTCCTCACACGGGCCCGGCGGCGTCGGGCGGGGAGCGCGCGCGGAGGAGTCCGCGTGTCCGGCCGTCGGACGGGCGCCGCTCGCGCAGGCCGGGGCGATGCGCCGCGTCGGCGCTGGTCGGCGGGGGGACAGGGGCGGCGCTCAAGCGCTTCTCTAGTGCGCGGGTCACCTTCACGGGGCGGGATCCGTCATTGTGGTGACGGACCGGAACACCGACGAGGAGGACGCGATGAAGGCTCGTATGAAGAACCCCGCCCAGGTTCTGCCGGACGCCACGAACGGCATCCAGAACCTCTACAAGGCGATGCACCAGGGCGGGGTCGACCAGCGCACGCTGGAGCTGGTGCACCTGCGCGTGAGCCAGATCAACGGATGCAGCGCCTGTGTCTACGCCGGCGCCACGGGCGCCAAGAAGGCCGGCGAGACCGACGAGCGCCTGCACGCCGTCGCCGCCTGGCGCGAGGCGCCGTTCTTCTCGGACGCCGAGCGCGCCGCGCTGGCGCTGGCCGAGGCCGCCACCCGCCTGGCCGACCGCAGCGGGCAGGGCGTGCCGGACGACGTCTGGGACGCGGCCGCCGACCACTTCTCGGAGGAGCAGCTCGCCGCGATCATCCTCATGATCGCGACGACGAACTTCTTCAACCGGCTGAACGTCACCATCCAGGAGCCCGCGGGCCAGAACTGGGGCTAGGGCGGAGAGGTTCGCCGGCACGCCTTTCCGGCACGGCGCCGGGCGCTCCCCCGACGCCGACGGGACGGCCGCGAGGCCGTCCCCGGCCGGCGACGCGTCCGGACGCCCGCCGGCGCCGCCCGCCCCCGGCCCCGGCCCACCGCCTTCGAAAGGCGGCTGACGGGGCGTCGGGGGCCTGGCCGCGTGGAGCGGGTGCGCTCCGCGGCAGGCGCCCCGGGAACGTCACGGCGCGTCCGGGCCGGGCAGGGAGCCCAGAAGCGCCGGTCTCGGCGCCCCCTCGCCGCGCAGGCGGCCGTTCTTCAGCGCTTCGTCGCCCGACGCCTCGAAGCGGGAAGGACGGCCGCCTTCGTCGTGCCGGGAGGGGCCGCGGGCCCGGCCGCGTCGCCCCCGGTCGTCGGCGCGTCGTGCGCGATCCGCCCCGGCCGCGCGGCTCCTGGAAGCCGCCGGAAGCGGGGCGGGGGCGGGGCGGCGGTGCAGCGGGCCGCTATCGGTTCTCGACCGGTGATCCATCGACGCGCTCGAAGCTGCCGACAGGGCGAGGTGAGAGAACCTCCGGTCGGCATGAGGAGTGCGCGATGCACAAGGTCGTTTCGCGGGACGGCACGACGATCGCTTACGAGAAGTCGGGCGAGGGCCCCGCGCTCGTGCTGCTCAACGGCGCGTTCCGCGACCACACGATCTTCGACGACCTCGTCCCCGAGCTGGCGCGGCACTGCACCGTGTACGCCTACGACCGCCGCGGGCGCGGCCGCAGCGGCGACGCCCCCCAGTACGCCGTCGAGCGGGAGATCGAGGACCTGCGGGCGGTGATCGAGGAGGCGGGCGGCTCGGCGGCCGTGTTCGCCGGGTCCACGGGCGCGAACCTGGCGATCCGGGCGGCGCTCGCGGGCGCGCCGATCTCCAGGCTGGCCCTGCACGAGCCGTTCTTCCGGGTCGAGGGGTTCCCCAAGACCCCGTGGAACGCAGCGCAGACGATCCGGGCCCTGCTGGAGGGCGACCGGCGCGACGAGGCGGCCGAGTACTTCCTCGGCCCGGTCCTGGGCCTCACCCCCGACACCGTCGCGCAGTGGCGGCGCGGCCCCGTCTGGGCGGCGAACGAGACGAACGCGCACACGCTGCTCTACGACCTCGAGATCTGCGGCGACTTCACCGTCCCGGCCGGTCCTCTCGCCGGGTTCGGGACGCCGACGCTGGTCCTCAACAGCGACGGCACGAGCGCCTGGCTGCGTGCGGCGGCGCAGGCGACCGCGGCGGCCCTGCCCGACGGGCGGAGCCTGGAGCTGCCCGGGTCCTGGCACCGGATCGACATGGACGTGCTCGGCCGGACGCTGGCGGAGTTCGCCGCCGCCTGAAAGACCCTGCCGCACCCGCACCCGCCGCCGCCCCGCGGCGCCGCGGACGCGCCCGGCCCGTCCCTGACCGCACGCCCTCTACCTCCTGGGAGAACACCACCGTGACCACGGCTCAGACCCTGGCCGCCGGGGACGCCGCGGAGGCGGCGCCGGCCGCCGCCCCCCGCGAGCGCGGCGCCACCGTGTGGCTGACCGGGCTGCCCAGCGCGGGCAAGACCACCCTGGCCCGCGCCCTCGCCGACCGCCTGCGCGCCGAGGGACACGAGGTGGAGGTCCTCGACGGCGACGAGATCCGCGAGTTCCTCTCCGCGGGCCTCGGCTTCGCCCGCGCGGACCGGCACACCCACGTGCAGCGGATCGGCTTCGTGGCCGCCCTGCTGGCCTCCCACGGCGTCAAGGCGCTGGTCCCGGTCATCGCCCCCTACGCCGACTCCCGGGCCGCCGTCCGCGCCCGGCACGCCGCCGGCGGCGCGCCGTTCCTGGAGATCCACGTGGCCACCCCGGTCACGCTGTGCTCCCAGCGCGACGTGAAGGGCCTGTACGCCAGGCAGGCGTCCGGCGAGATCTCCGGTCTCACCGGCGTCGACGACCCGTACGAGGCGCCGCGGAGCCCGGAGCTGCGCGTCCAGACGCAAGGCCGCTCGGTGGCCCAGTCCGCGGCCGAGCTGCACGCCTTCCTGACCGAGAGGGGCCTGGCATGACGACCGCGACCCATCGCCTGACCGAGGCGTCGGGGAACCCCTTCACGCTGACGCACCTGGACTCCCTGGAGTCCGAGGCGGTCCACATCTTCCGCGAGGTGGCGGGCGAGTTCGAGAAGCCGGTGATCCTCTTCTCCGGCGGCAAGGACTCGATCGTCATGCTGCACCTGGCGCTCAAGGCGTTCGCGCCGGCCCCGATGCCGTTCGCGCTGCTGCACGTCGACACCGGCCACAACTTCCCCGAGGCCCTCGCCTACCGGGACCGCACGGTGGCGCGGCACCGCCTGCGCCTGCACGTCGCCTCGGTCCAGGACTACATCGACGCCGGCAGGCTCCGGGAGCGCCCCGACGGCACCCGCAACCCGCTCCAGACCCTGCCGCTGACCGAGACGATCCAGGCCGAGCGGTTCGACGCCGTGTTCGGCGGCGGGCGCCGCGACGAGGAGAAGGCCCGCGCCAAGGAGCGGGTGTTCTCGCTGCGCGACGAGTTCTCCCAGTGGGATCCGCGCCGTCAGCGCCCCGAGCTGTGGAACCTGTACAACGGCCGGCACGCGCCGGGCGAGCACGTGCGCGTCTTCCCGCTGTCCAACTGGACCGAGCTGGACGTGTGGCAGTACATCGCCCGCGAGGACGTCGCGCTGCCGGAGATCTACTTCGCCCACGAACGGGACGTCTTCCTGCGGGCCGGGATGTGGCTGACCGCCGGCCGGTGGGGCGGCCCGAAGGACGGCGAGAGGGTCGAGAGGCGGCGCGTGCGCTACCGCACCGTGGGCGACATGTCCTGCACCGGCGCCGTCGACTCCGACGCCGCCACGCTCGACGCGGTGATCGCCGAGATCGCCGTCTCCCGCCTCACCGAGCGGGGCGCGACCCGGGCCGACGACAAGCTGTCCGAGGCCGCGATGGAAGACCGCAAGCGCGAGGGGTACTTCTAGCGATGACCACTGCCACCGAGCGGCTCAGCGCCACGGCGCTGCTGCGCTTCGCCACCGCGGGCTCCGTCGACGACGGCAAGTCCACCCTCGTCGGGCGGCTGCTGCACGACTCCAAGTCGGTCCTGGAGGACCAGCTCGAGGCCGTGGAACGGGTCTCCGCCGACCGCGGCCGGGACGGCCCCGACCTCGCGCTGCTCACCGACGGCCTGCGCGCCGAACGGGAGCAGGGCATCACCATCGACGTGGCCTACCGCTACTTCGCCACCGCCCGGCGCCGGTTCATCCTCGCCGACACCCCCGGGCACGTGCAGTACACCCGCAACATGGTCACCGGCGCCTCCACCGCCGACCTCGCGGTCGTCCTGGTCGACGCCCGCCACGGCATCGTCGAGCAGACCCGCCGGCACACCGCGGCCGCCGCCCTGCTGCGCGTCCCGCACGTCGTCCTCGCCGTCAACAAGATGGACCTGGTCGGCTACGAGGAGCGCGTCTTCGCCGAGACCGCCGCGCAGTTCACCGCGTACGCCGCCACGCTCGGGGTCGAGGACGTCACGGCGATCCCGCTCTCCGCGCTGGCCGGCGACAACGTGGTCGAGCCCTCCGCCGCCATGGACTGGTACGGCGGCCGGACCCTGCTGGAGCACCTGGAGACCGTCCCGGTGGGCCGCGACCCGCGGGAGGAGGCCGCCCGCCTCCCGGTGCAGTGCGTGATCCGCCCGCAGAGCGCCGAGCACCCCGACTACCGGGGCTACGCCGGCCAGATCGCCTCGGGCGTGCTGCGGGTGGGGGACGCCGTCACCGTCCTGCCCGCCGGCCGCACCACCGCCGTCGCGGCCATCGACGCGCTCGGCGCGCGGACGGACGTCGCCTGGGCGCCGCAGTCCGTCACCGTCCGGCTCGCCGACGACGTCGACGTCTCGCGCGGCGACCTGATCGCGGCCGCGGGGACGGCCGCGGCGCCCGTCAGGGACGTCGAGGCGAGCGTCTGCCACCTCAGCGAGCGCCCGCTGCGCGTCGGCGCCGCGGTTCTGCTCAAGCACACCACCCGCACCGTGCGGGCCGTCGTCAAGGACATCGCGTACCGGCTCGACATCGGCACGCTCCAACGGCGCCCCCGCCCCGGGGACCTGCGGGTCAACGACATCGGCCGCGTCGTGCTGCGCACGGCCGAGCCGCTCGCGCTCGACCCGTACGCCGACAACCGCCGGACGGGGTCGTTCGTGCTGATCGACCCGGCCGACGGCGCCACCCTCGCCGCCGGCATGGCGGGCGAGCCGTTCGAGACCGCACGGCGCACCGCCGCGGCGGCCAACGAGGAGGACTGGGACTGATGCACCGTCACAAGATCGGGCGCGCGGCCCTGGCTGCCGTCGCGGCGGCCACGGCGGCCGGGCTGCTGACGAGCTGCGGCTACGGCGCCAGCGCCGAGGAGACCCCGGCGAAGCAGGCCGCGGCCCCCGCCTCCGGCAGGAAGCTCTCCGCCGGCGCCGTCAGGATCGGCTACTTCCCCAACCTCACGCACGGCACCGCCCTGGTGGGCCTGGAGGACGGGCTGTTCCAGAAGGAGCTGGGGGCGACCCGGATCAAGGCCCAGTCCTTCAACGCCGGTCCGGCCGAGATCGAGGCGCTCAACGCCGGCTCGGTCGACATCGGCTGGATCGGCCCGAACTCGGCGATCAACGGCTACGTCAAGTCGCACGGCACGTCCCTGCGGATCGTCGCCGGCTCGGCCTCCGGCGGCGTCAAGCTGGTGGTCAATCCGGCGAAGATCGGCTCGCTGGCCGACCTGCGGGGCAAGAAGCTCGCCACCCCGCAGTTGGGCGGCACCCAGGACGTCGCTCTGCTCAACTACCTGGCGGGCAGGGGCTTCAAGGTGGACCCGGCCTCCGGCGCGGGCGACGTCGAGGTGATCCGCACGGAGAACAAGGTGGTGCCGGAGGCGTACGAGTCCGGCTCCATCGACGGCGCCTGGGTGCCCGAGCCGACCGCCTCCCGGCTGGTCACGCTCGGCGCGAAGGTCCTGCTGGACGAGAAGACGCTGTGGCCGGGCGGCAGGTTCGTGACCGCCAACGTCATCGTGTCGCAGAAGTTCCTGACCGCGCACCCCGACGTGGTCGAGGCCGTGCTGCGCGGCTCGGTGGCCACCAACGCCTTCATCAAGGCCCACCCGGCGCAGGCCAAGGCCGACGCCAACCTGAAGATCAAGGCCGACACGGGCAACGCGCTGCCGCCCGCCATCCTCGACCCCGCCTGGCGGAGCATCGAGTTCATCGACGACCCGCTGTCCGACACCCTGCGGGCCGGGGCCGCGCACGCGGTCGCCGCGGGCCTGCTCAAGAACCCCGACCTCGACGGGATCGTCGACCTGACCCTGCTCAACAAGGTGCTCAAGGCGGCCGGCCGGCCCGCCGCGAAGGACGCCGGGCTCGGCGCGAAGTGACGGCCCGCACCCCCTGAGCCCCGCAGCGCCCCCCGTCCACTCTTGCAGGAGGTGTCCGCGATGACCACGGCACTGACCCACCCTCAGCGCGTCACCGGCGCCGAGGCCGCGGCCGCCCGCCCGGCGGTCCGGCTCTCGCACGTCTCCAAGGCCTTCGGCCGCCCCGGCGCGGCCTCGGTCGTGCTCGACGACGTCAGCCTGGACGTGGCCCCGGGCGAGTTCGTCACCCTGCTCGGCGCCTCCGGGTGCGGCAAGTCCACCCTGCTGAACCTGGTGGCGGGCCTCGACGAGCCCAGCGCCGGAGTCATCGAGGCGCCCGGCGCCCGCCCCTCGCTGATGTTCCAGGACCACGCGCTGTTCCCGTGGCTGAGCGCGGGCCGCAACATCGAGCTGGCGCTGCGCCTGGCCGGCGTGCCCCGCAAGGACCGCAGGCCCGAGGCCGAGCGGCTGCTGGAGCTGGTCCGCCTCGGCGGCGCGCACCGCAAGCGGGTGCACGAGCTGTCCGGCGGCATGCGCCAGCGCGTGGCCCTGGCGCGCGCGCTCGCCTCGGGCAGCACCGTGCTGCTGATGGACGAGCCGTTCGCCGCGCTCGACGCCATCACCCGGGACGTCCTGCACGAGGAGATCACCCGGATCTGGACCGAGCGCGCGCTCACCGTCCTGTTCGTCACCCACAACGTCCGGGAGGCCGTGCGCCTCGCCCAGCGCGTCGTGCTGCTGTCGTGCCGGCCCGGCCGGATCGCCCGGGAGTGGCGCGTGGACCTGCCGCACGCGCTGCGGGGCGATTCCGCCCAGGTCGCGGAGCTGTCCGCCGACATCACCGAGCACCTGCGAGAGGAGATCCGTCGCCATGTCCAGCACTGACGCCCGGCCCGCGGCGGGCGCCCGCGCCGCCCGCCGCGACGGCGCGGGCTCCGGCCTCGACGCGCTGGGGGCCGGCCTCGACGCCCTGGAGGCCCGCCACACGCAGCGCGCCTCGGTCGGCCAGGCGCTGAGGACGAAGGCGCTGCCGCCGCTCGTGAGCGTCGCGCTGGTCCTGGGCGCCTGGCAGCTCGCCTACAGCCTGCACGCGGCCGGCCCCCAGAAGCTGCCCAGTCCGGGCGACGTGTGGCACGCGCTCGCCCTCCTGTGGGGCGACGGCAGCCTGTTCTCCATCGTCTGGACGAGCCTGTGGCGCGGCGCCTCGGGCTTCCTGGCGGCCGTCGCGATCGGCACGCCCGTCGGCCTGCTCGTCGCCCGGGTCAAGCCGGTGCGGGCCGCCGTCGGGCCGGTGCTGGCGGGACTGCAGTCGCTGCCCTCGGTCGCCTGGGTGCCGGCCGCCGTCATCTGGCTCGGCATCGACGACTCGGCCATGTACGCCGTGATCCTGCTGGGCGCGGCGCCCTCGATCGCCAACGGCCTGATCGCCGGGATCGACCAGGTCCCGCCGCTGTTCCTGCGGGCCGGCCGCACGCTCGGCGCGAGCGGTCTGCGCGGCGCCCGGCACGTGCTGCTCCCCGCCGCGCTGCCCGGCTACCTGGCCGGGCTGAAGCAGGGCTGGGCGTTCTCCTGGCGGTCGCTGATGGCCGCCGAGCTGATCGCCTCCTCCCCCGATCTGGGGGTCGGCCTGGGGCGCTACCTGCAGAACCAGCGGGAGTTCTCCGACATGCCGGGCGTGCTGCTCGGCATCGCCCTGATCCTCGCCGTCGGCGTCGCCGTCGACCTGCTGGTCTTCACCCCGCTGGAGCGCCGCGCGCTGCGCGGCCGCGGACTGCTGGCCGCGCGCTGAGAGGCCACCTGCACCAGGCGGCCGCGCGGCGCGGCCCCGGACCGCCGAGGGCGAGGCCGGGAACGGGAACCGCTCTCCAGCGGGACTCGACGCGCTCCCGACGTCCCGTTGAGCGGCGGTGCACAGGCTGGCGTGGGCGGTTCCCCTGCGAATGGAGGTCGACATGGGCGCGGAGCCCAGGTCCGCTATGCGAGCGATGTGGAAGAGACTCGGCGAGGGCCTGATGTGGACGGGGTTCGCGTGGAACGGGATGTGTCCCCCCTACGCGTGGGAGGAGTCCGCCGGGGCGCCCGCCGACCAGCCGTGCCTGCCGCCGCTGTCGGCGCAGGAGCTCGCCCAGTGGGCGGCGCTGGTCAGGCATCTGCAATAGGCGCGGCGCGCCGCCGCGCGGGGCGAGAGCGATCCGCGCGCGGCGCGGGGACCGGGCGGCTTCGGCGCCGCCGTCGCCCCGCGCCCGTCCGTCGACCGGAACCGACCGAAAGAGAGAAGGAGGCCAGGGTGAGCGGCGCCAGCTCGGGCACCACACGTCCTCGTCAGGCACTGAGGAGACACGGCGAGACGCGACGCGTCCTGGGGCTGTTCCGCCCCTACCGCGGGAAGCTGCTGTCCGTGGTGGCGCTGGTCGCGGGCTCCGCCCTGGTCTCCCTCGTCAACCCGTTCCTGATCCGCGCGATCATGGACACGGCGCTGCCGCGGGACAGGCTGGGGCTGCTGTCCCTGCTCTCCCTCGGCATGATCGCGGTGTCGGTCACCACCAGCTCCTTCAACGTCTGGCAGACGCACGTGTCGGCCACGGTGGGCCAGCTCGTCATGCACGACCTGCGCACGGCGGTGTACGCCCACCTCCAGCGGATGTCGCTGGCCTTCTTCGCCCGCACCCGCACCGGCGAGGTGCAGTCCCGCATCGCCGACGACATCGGCGGGATGCAGGTCACCCTCACCACCACCGCCACGGCGCTGCTGTCCGACACGACGGTCGTCCTGGCCTCGACCACCGCCATGTTCCTGCTCGACTGGCGCCTGACGCTCGCCTCCATGCTCATGCTTCCGGCGTTCGCCCTGGTGAGCCGTCGCGTCGGGAACCAGCGGCGGAGCATCACCCGCGACCGGCAGAGGCAGCTCGCCGAGCTGTCCTCGACCATGCAGGAGTCGCTGTCGATCAGCGGGATCCTGCTCAGCCACACCATGGGCCGCTCCCGCTCCCTGAGCGAGGACTTCGCGCGGCAGTCGCGCGGGCTCGCCGACTCCGAGGTGCGCGTCACCACGGCGGGCCTGTGGTACCAGTCGACGATCTGGGTCGTCATCGCCTCCATGCCGGCGGTGATCTACTGGGTGGCGGGGCTGACCTCCCACGACGGCCGCATGGCCCTCTCCATCGGCTCCCTGGTCGCGTTCACCTCCCTCCAGCAGAGCCTGTTCCGCCCGGCGCAGCGGCTGCTGACCGTCGGGATCGACCTCCAGGGCTCCCTGGAGCTGTTCAGCCGCATCTTCGAGTACCTCGACCTGCCCGTGGACATCGCCGAGCCGGAGCGGCCGGTCGAGCCGGCCGCCCTGCGGGGCGAGGTGCGCATGCGGGGGGTCGGCTTCTCCTACGCGGGAGCGGAGCGGCCGACGCTGGCCGGCGTCGACGTGACCGTCCCCGCGGGCCGCAGCCTCGCGATCGTCGGCGAGACCGGCTCGGGCAAGACCACGCTGAGCTACCTCATCCCGCGGCTGTACGACGTCACGGCCGGCTCCGTCACGATCGACGGGGTCGACGTGCGCGAGCTGTCCTTCGCCACGCTCACGGCCGCGGTCGGCGTCGTCTCCCAGGAGACGTACCTGTTCCACGCCACGGTCGCGGACAACCTGCGGTTCGCCAAGCCCGACGCGACCGACGAGGAGCTGTTCGCGGCGGCGCGGATCGCCCACATCCACGACTATCTGACGCTGCTGCCCGAGGGCTACGACACGGTGGTCGGCGAGCGCGGGTACCGGTTCTCCGGCGGCGAGAAGCAGCGTCTGGCCATCGCCCGCACCATCCTGCGCGACCCGCCGGTCCTGGTGCTCGACGAGGCCACCAGCGCCCTGGACACCCAGACCGAGCAGGCCGTGCAGAAGGCCATCGACGCGGCCAGCGTGGGCCGCACCACCATCACGGTCGCCCACCGGCTGTCGACCGTCCGCAACGCCGACGAGATCATCGTGCTGGACCGGGGCCGGGTCTCCGAGCGCGGCACCCACTACGAGCTGCTGCTGCGCGGCGGCCACTACGCGACGCTCGTCAACCGCGACAGCCAGCCGATAGCGGTCTGAACCCCGCTCCTCCGCACCCGGGCCCCGCTCCCCCGGGCCCCGCTCCGGCCGGATCCGGGCCCCGCTCCCCGGACCGGCCGGGGCGGCTCCGTCGGTCTGGAGCCGGGCTCGAGTCCGGCGAGAGCGGCCGCCCCTAGCGTCGGGCGAATGGATCCCACCGCCTCGAAGACATGCGAGCCGTCCGGGCCCGACCGCCGTGCGCTGCTGCGCTACGGCGCCGTGGCCGGCCTGAGCGCCCTGATGAGCGCCGCCCCCTTCGTCACGCCGGACGGCGCGGCCGCCGCGGCGGCCGGCGGGCCCGAGCCGTCGGCGCCCGAGCTGAAGCTGACCAAGTTCAAGGATCCGCTGCGGATCCCGCCGGTGCTGCGCCCCCGCGAGCGCGGCGACCACGACGAGCTGACCGTCCGCATGCGCACCGCCGACGTCGCCGTGCACTCGCAGATGCCGCCGGTGACGATGTGGACGTACGAGGGCGTCTACCCCGGCCCGACCATCGAGACGGTCAGCGGCCGTCCGCTGCGGGTCGTCTGGGAGAACCGTCTCACGGGCGACGTCCCGGTCACGGCCGTCGACTTCGGGTCGCCCGCGGGCCGCTCGCCCGACCCGCTCTCCAACTACCCCGGCACGGCGGGGACCCAGGCGGTCCCCGGCGTGGCGGACCTGCCGCCGTGGGCCGCGGTGCACCTGCACGGCATGCTGGCCGGCGGCGGCAACGACGGCTGGATGGAGAACCTCATAGGTCCGGGCGACGTGCAGTTGTCGGCCTATCCCAACGACCAGGCCGCCACGACGCTCTGGTACCACGACCACACCCACCACGTGAGCCGCTTCAGCGTGTACGCCGGGCTCGCGGGCCTGTTCCTCTCCCGCAACCGGGAGGAGGAGGCCCTCGATCTGCCCGAGGGCGCCCACGACGTGCCGCTGCTCCTGAGCGACCGCAACTTCGACGTGGACGAGTCCGGGGCCCTGACCGGCCGGCTGGTCCACAAGGTGGAGATGATCGGCCCGCAGCGGCTCATGCGCGTCCACGCGGCCCCCTACACCCTGGTCAACGGGGTGGTCTGGCCCTACCTGGAGGTCGCGCCGCGCTGGTACCGGTTCCGGATCGTCAACGCCGCGAACTCCCGGATATACCGGCTGATGCTGCTGGCGGACGGCGTGCCCGTCCCGGGGGCGCTGCGGGTGATCGGGACCGACCACGGCCTGATCGACGAGCCGCTGACCGTCGAGGGCGCGCTCAACCTCTCCCCCGGCGAGCGCGCGGACGTGCTGGTCGACTTCAGCGCGTTCCGGGGGCGGGCCCTGAAGCTGGTCAACACGCTGGAGGGCGTCGTGCCCGGCGCCTCCGACCGGCGCAACGACCTGCTGGAGCCCGACGTGATGCAGTTCCGCGTCGCGGACCGCAGGCCCTCTGGCCGGTTCGCGCCGCCGGCGGTCCTCTCGCCCACGTTCAAGCGGCTCACCCACGACGACCTGCCCCACGACCACGTCCACCGGTGGGTGGCGATGGTCGGCCCCGGCTCGTCGGACCTTCCCGAGCTGTGGGAGATGGAGGAGGTCGACCCGGCGGGGATCGCGTTCCCCTCCCCCGGGGTCGTCCAGGTCCAGGACGCCGGGGGAGCCGTCACGACGCTGCGCAGGACGGCGATGGAGTACGACGACGGCATGGCGTTCACCGTCGCGCACGACGACGTGGAGGTCTGGAAGTACCTCAACCTCGCCGCGGCCCCGCACCCCATGCACATCCACCTGGCGCACTTCCAGGTGCTGTCCCGCGAGAGCTACGACCTCACCGGGTTCGACCGGGTCGCCCGCGGCTCGGCCAGGCCCCTCGCGTTCAAGGCCGCGGGGACGCTCGAAGCGCACGAGCGCGGGGAGAAGGACGTCGTCCGGGTGGGCACGGCCGGCCAGATCGCCCCGAACAGCACGCTGGGCGAACTGGTCACCGTGGCGGTCCGGTTCCCCGTCGTCGGCAGGGGCGTCCACCACTGCCACATGCTGGAGCACGAGGCGCACATGACGCGGCCCCTCGTGGTGTCGCCGGCCGCCTATCTGCACGCGGGCGGCCACCAGCACTGACGCACGACGCCGCGCGGCCCGCCCCTGCGGCCGGGGCGGGCCCCGGCCCGGAACCCGCGGACGGCGGCCCGCGTCCCGAGGGACGCGGGAAGACCAGGTCACCCGCAGACAGGTAGGTCATGACGATTCCCGCCTCTTCCCTGTCGATGGCTGTCAG
>NZ_JBEYWK010000037.1:0-32876 GCF_040644415.1 Streptomyces sp. NPDC046985 | reverse complement strand
GATCAACAAAAGAGCACGTCACAAGAGATGACAGCGACAACGGACACATGGCCTCACGGTGAGAATCCCGCTGGACATCGAGATGAGACTCAGCACGTAGGCGGCGCGGACGTGTCCTTGCGGCTCGGCGTGTCCCTCTTCCCATGCGTGGAGTGTGGCGGGGCTGATGCCGATCGCGTGGGCTACTGCATCAGCGGTGAGGGCGAGATTGGTACGCAGCCTGCTGCGTTCGGCGGGCTCGGGCAGAGGACAGCGGGTGGCGAGGAGGTCGTCGATCGCGGGATATCTGCTCATCGTCTGTCTTTTCTCGACATGGCGCGCGGCGGGAATGAGAGGAAAGCAGCAAGTGCTGGCGGCGTTGGCGGTGCCGTCCCTCTCCGGTCCGTCAACCGGAAGCCCTTGCCGGCGCCGCTCGCCAGGACTCATCGGCGTTGCTGGTCCACGAGACCGGATCAATGTCGGTGCAAGAGGCGCTTGCCGAGGGCCCAGGTGGCGCGCGGCAGGCGAGCGCGGTCAGCCATCGCTATACGAACCTGAATGCGGACCGGCACGGATGGTGTGCCGGACACGTCTCGAACCTAGAGCGGGCTCGCAGGGCGACGTGATTCTTTCAGTCATTTGTTCCCATGTGTTGCCTAGATGCAACGCGCGTAGCACGCGGTGGTCCGCCGTCCGCCGGTAGCCGACGAGACCTGACTGGAAGTCCGGCGCGCTGTTGGCCACCGGCAGGACGCCCCACCCCGCCTTGGCGTTCAAAGTGTCATCAGCGCAGGTTAGAGCGCACTTCTGACGGGCAAAGGCGGGAGCTCTGATTCGCGTCCTTGCGCAGGAGAGGGGCACTGTAGAGGCAGGGTCTGACAATGCGTCGGTACGGCCGATGCGGCGGATATGGCGCGAAGTTTCGGCTACCGCCCGGTATCCCAGCCAGACGCTGCATGCGCTGCCGGAAGGGTGCGCCAGGATGCGCCTATGAGTCCCACCCCGCCAATCCTGCCCACCTTCCGGGCGGCGACAGCGCTCCCACCGGCTACGGCTCTGGAGCCGCTCCGTTTCCGCCTCTTGCAGCCGCGCGCCTTGCCGGTGTGAGCGTGGCGTACGCGCCACAGCGCGCCGTCGCGGATCCGACTGGCGTCCCCACGGCAGGTTCCCAAACCCCTGCCCTGCCTTCCGAGTAGCACCTATCAACATTTTTATGCATATATGATAGTTGTTCGTGATCCCTCTGTCCTTAGAAGTGCACCAGCAGACTGATCCCCCGCCGCCACTGAGCATCGGCCGTCGCTTCACTGATCCGGCACACATGACCGCACGGTTCGTCCGCCCTGACGGCACCGAGTACGAACTGCCCTGGCTGGAGACGGCTGGAGAACAGCGGCTGGAGGAGTGCCTGCCGGTACGGCGGTTCCCTGTCTGCAAGGGGCGGTTCCCTGTCTGCAAGGGGCGGCGCTCGGCGCCGGGCTGGTATTGGTCCTCGACCGACAGGTGCCTGGCGCACCACGGGTCCAAGGCCATACGCACGCAGCTCATGATGCTGGACCACGATCCGGTGGTGACGGCTCTGGCCTGCCGACCGGTGGAGCTGTCGTGGCACGGCCGGGGCGGCAGGGCGGTGTCGCACGCGCCGCACCTGATGGCACGTCTGGCGGATGGCAGCGGACTGCTGGTGGACTATGCGAGCCGGTTCGGGGCGGGGCGGCGACTGGTTTGGCGGGCCGCCCACCTGGAAAAGGCTGCGGCTACCGCAGGCTGGCACTACCGTCTGATCGGACCGCCGCAGCCCGTGGTGGAGGCCAACGTGCGCTGGCTCGCCGGCTACCGGCATCAGCGGTATGCGCAGGACCGGTTACCGGGGGTGGCCCAGTGTTTCCGGACACCGACGGCGCTGGCCGAGGGGGTGCGGCTGCTGGGTGATCCGGTCGCGGTGTGGCCGTCGGTGTTCCATGCACTGTGGGTGGGCGTGCTGAGCGTGCCGCTTCAGCGCCCGCTGCACGAACGGAGCGTCGCGGTGGCATGCGCGGAGGACGGGCGGTGAGCCGGCCCATGCTCAGGCCCGGCACTGTCGTGCGGTACGGCGGCCGGGAATGGACCGTCGCGGGTATCGAGGCATCCTCTACGTCCGATGCGCGGATCTGGCTGTCCGGGACGGAGAAGAAGGACGAGCAGGACACGCTGGCGGTGTTCGGGCTGGCGGAGTTGCTCAGCGATGCGTCGTTCGAGCCGGTGGGCGGTCCGCCGCGTCTGCGGGTGCCGCAGATGGGCCTGCTGCCGACGGTGTCCGAGGGCGAGCAGTGGCGTGCGTTTGAACTGGAGCGGCACGTCCGTGAGGTGGAGACGGGGTGTCCCGCCCCGGACGGCACGGCGTCGGTGAGACCTGAGTATGATCCCGCGTCCACCACTCTGGCCCCGCGTGAGCAAGCGAAAGCCGATGAACTGGCCGCGCAGGGCTGGTCGGACGTGAGCCGGGCGACGGTGCGCAGGTGGCGGGCCGCGTGCGAGAGCCTGGGGATCTCGCTGCAGCCGTTTCCTCCGGCCAACGGACCGGCCAAGGGACATGTGGAGAGGCCGTTCGGTTCGATCAATTCGCTGTTCTGCCAATGGCTGCCCGGTTACACCGGTTCGAACGTGAGTGAGCGCGGCTCCAGGGTCGAGCAGGAGCCGCTGTGGACCATGGCCGAACTCCAGGCTTTGTGGGAGGAGTTCCTCGTGTACGGGCACCACCGCCCGCACGCGGGGCTGCGGCATCCTCTGATGCCGAAGAAGGCTCTCACCCCGAACCAGATGTGGGCGGCACTGCTGCCCGTCGCCGGGTACGTGCCGGTGCCTTTGTCGTCGGACGACTTCGTGGAGCTACTGCCGGTGCGCTGGCAGCCGATCACCGATGCCGGTATCCGGTTCGGCTACCGCACCTACGACGGCAGCTGCCTCAACGGCCACCGCGGGCAGGACTCCGGGGTGCGGGCGCAAAAGGGCCTGTGGGAGGTGCACTACAACCCTTACGACCCGGTCCGGATCTGGGTGCGACTGCCGGAGGGTTTCCGCGAGGTGGCGTGGATCCACACCACCTCGGTCGCCCTCCCGTTCACGCACCACGTCTGGGAACACATCTGCAAGGTGGTCGAGCGCACCGGCTCGCGTGAGGAGTACGAGGCCGAACTGGCCCTGCTGGCCCACCACCGGCCCGGAACGCTGGTACGCCACGCCGCCTACATCCATCTGCGCACCGGCGGCGTGATGGCCAGTCTCTCCCTCCTCGTCAGGGAGGCAGCGATCCGCTCCATCCTGGACGGAAGCCTCGCGATCACGAAGAAACATCTGTCGCAGGTGCTCCTCGACGTCCAGGCCACGAACGCGGCGCGCGCCACTCTGCGGCAACGCCCCGGCATCTGACCGGCACGGTGGAAGGCCCCACCCGGCCCTCCCGGCGCGGGGCCGCCCTGCAGTCCCCCTTCCTGTGCCGACGTGGCGCTGGTCCATGGCCGCGCCCCCTGCCCTGCGCCGCCCTCAACGCCCCACATGCAAAGGACGATGCCAGTGCAATCCTCCGCCTCCACGTTTGTTCGAATCCCACCCGTGGCCGGAGAACTGCCCGGCTCCTGGTTCCGCAGGACGGCCGCCCCTTACGGTATGCCCGCGCAGGACTTGCTGCGGGGCATCCTGGGCGGCACGCACCGGGCGAAGGTGACGGGCACTCCGGGCACCGGCCTGGAACTGTTCCTCAACACACCCGCACGAACGGCCCTTATCCGCTCCACCGGTCATCACCTGCCTCAGCTCACCCGCCTGCTGCCCGCTCTCGCCGCCCCGCACGAGCGAGTCACGGACGACGAGAACCTGCGGGCGGCCTGGTACACGCCGGGCGAGGCGTGGGCGGGGGCCTGTCCCCCGTGCACCGGGCGGGCCGGACGGCCGGTGCTGGTGTATCCGGGAACGGCCGGGCACGTCTGCCGGCGTCACCGCCGCTGGCTCCTCGCGCATCCCGGGAGGCCGGCGAGCATTCCGCTGGAGACCCTGCCCGAGGTCCTCGCGGCTCACCGCCATCACTCCGTTCTCGCCCGGTCCCGTCCGGATGCGGCGGACGTGGTGGCCCTCGCCGCGACGGTGGTGTGGTCGTGGCAGGTACAGGGGTGGAGATCCGAGCCGGTCTGGCAGGACCGTGTACGCCGGCTGGCCGCGGTCACGGGATCCGTGCCGACGGCCGTGGTGCCGCATGCGCCGGTGTCCTACCCAGAGACGATCGCCGTGGCCCGGCTGCTTGGCGCTCCGCGCTGGCAGCAGCGGCCGCGCGAGACCGCCGCAGTCGAAGGGGCAGGCGCCGCAACGGAGTTGCTTCTCGGGGAAATCAGCCGCCGGGCCGGCAGGCCGTGGCTCGCAGCCTGGCTGACCGCCTGGACCCGCACCCGGCCAAGAAGAGCCGCACAAGCCGATCCCCTCAACGGATGGCTGCGCCGGCTCACCGCTGCGGACGGCCCCGGAAGCGACGGCCTATGGACGGTACACCGGGCGGCCGTACGGCCTACCGAGTACGGCGACCGCGCCAGCTTCCTCACCGACCGCCGTTCCCGCAGCATCTGCGAAGAAGCCGGGGCAGTCTTCCTGACCCGTGGCTGGGAACCGGTGCCTGCACCGCCGGCCCGGGCCGGCGCCCTGCCCGTGACATCTCCCCCAGCAAGGCAGTGCCGCCCCGTCGGCCTGCTCGGTGACTCGCCCGTTGTCCCTGTCCCTATCAGTGATCTCAAGGAGCTGTGTCTCATGTGGCTTTCACTCCAGACAGCACACCAAAGGCTTGCCGACCTCACCCATCACACGACGGTCCCCGCGTACCTGGATCATGTGAACCGCTACACGTTCGCCGCTGCCAGCCACGTGCTCATCGGTGATACGGCCGTGCCCGGCTACAAGCACCGGCAGCAATGGCGCTTCCTCGACCGGGACATCCAGAAGTCCGGCAAGCGGCTCGCCGGACTCGGGGTCGACCCCGGCGACCTGGTCGACGCCGGCCTGGAGGACAGCGAGTCACACACCTGGCGCTCTCGCGTCCGGCAGTGGATCTCTCAGGCAACCTATGAGTCCGAGCTTCCCCAGGTGCGGGGCCCCGGTGTCCTACCTGAGGGTTTCACCGGGCAGCAGCTGCCCGAAGCTTTCACTCGGCGGACCATCGCGAGCACCCGGCCGCTGCCGCTGATGGTCTGGTCAGGGAAGGAGTGGCTGGTTCCTCGCGCCTATGCCGCTGTGCTGGACCGGGCCGAGGAGATCGAGGCCGGCCTCGCGGCGCAGGACGACGTGTGCAGCGGCTGCGGAGCACCGGCCGGCCGCGAGCAGTGGCGTTCTTCGAGCGCCACGGGATTCGTCGTCCTGTGCCCATCGTGCGCTGCCCAGGCCTCCAGGCCCTATACCGGCCATCTGCGAGGCCGCCTGTACACGAAGGGGTTCGCCAAACGCTCTCCCGCCGAGGTTTTCCTGTGCCGGATGTGTCCCGAACCCCGGCGGGCCCTGTATTGGGACCACTGCCATTCCCACGGTCTGTTCCGCGGGCCGTTGTGCGTGAAGTGCAACAACTCCGAGGGCGCTCATAGGTTCATCGACCGTCCCGGAGGGGTCGAGCACCTTCTGCAGTGCACGGACTGCCGCGCTCAGCGGACCCTCCCCCTCCAGCACCACGCCGACATCATCCGCCGCTTTGCCGTATTCGAACCGCACGCGGCATGTACGCACGAGCTGTCCTGGAGGTGGTTCTACGTCGAGGACGACGGATCGGTCGTGGCCCGGTTCCGGTGCTATCAGCATCAGCCGGAGCTTGGATGGTCCGTCACCGTCCCATCGGACGAAGTGAAGCTTCTGGTACGCCGGTTCGTCGACGAAGCCATCGGCTCCGGGCTGTAGCGGGGCGCCGGGCGTGTCGTCCTCGGCCGCCACCAGAGACGACATGCCCGCTGAGACGAACCGCCTCAAGCGCAGAGGCCAAAGCGCCGTTACGGGTGCCGAGGTTCTTCGACCACACCCCAATGCACGCCAGTTGGCTCTGGTACAGCCTTCGTACCGGTGAGGCTCTCCTTGGTTCAGCGGTGGATGGCGACGACTTCGACCTCCGCGTTCATCGCGCGCAGCCGTCTGACTGCTTGGAGCAGTGAGACCTGGGCGAAGGCGAAGAGCGAGTCGACGCGGATGTCCTGGCCGTCCTTGAGGAGGATCCCGAAGACTGCCCGGAGTGTTCCGAAGTCATGGAGCAGGCGGTGGTCCGGCGTGTGCGCGGCCACCTGTTCAAGGAATTTGGTCCGTATTTCGATGTCGCTGCGCAGCGTCTCGACGGCGACCACGCCCTGGGCGAAGAGGTGGTTGAGGGGGCTGTGCTGGCGGGTGCCTTCTTGATGCAGATCAGCTGGTTCCCGGGGCCGAGGGCGTCGCAGATCTCCAGTCCCCCGCCCTTGAACTTCTCCGTGACGATGTCCTTCTTGTCGAACAGGAGATACCCGTCGGGCTTCGCGGCTTGCTGGTTGAACCAGTCCTCGTCGTGAGAGTCGTGGCCTTTGGAGTTGGGCGGGCCCTTGGGCCATGGCGGCAGGGTGATTGTCTGTGGCTGTGTGAACAGGGCGGTGAGTTCTTCCTCCAGGGTCTCGAGGAAGCCGGCCTCGACCTCGAACCATTTGCCGTTGCCGTAGAACAGGCGATCGGTGCCCATCGTGATGTCGGCGATGAGCCACTCTTTTCCGTTGGTGGTGACGCTGGCCGGTGTCTGGTAGTCGTCGTCGCTGAACATGGTGACCCGTATGTCGCCGAGGGCCTTAAGCCGTTCGCCCTCAGGCTTGTCCTGTATGAGCTGCAGCAGGTGGTGCAGTTCGAGATCGCTGGCCCCGATCGTGCGGGCGCCTCGTCTGGCGCGGAACGCCTGGGCCGAGCTGTAGCTTTCCTGGCATGAGCCGGGGACCCCGATGGTCAGGCGGGGACTGTCCGGGTCGGTGAGGTGCGTTTCCAGGATCTTCTGGGCCTGCACGGCCTTGTGGCTGCGGTTGTCGAGGGTGTGGACCCTGCTGACAAAACGCAGTTGCGGCAGCGGATCGGGCTTCGCGCATACGTCCTCGATCGCCCGGAGGTCGCTCAGGAACTGTTCCACGGTGGTGGCTGGCCAGGGGGAGCTTGATGGTGGCCTGTGAGCACTCGACGCGGATCTGTCGTGTCCTGCCGGTCTCCAGGGAGGTCATCGACAGTCCGCTGACGGTGCCGCAGATGCGGCGGACGACGGCGCCGAAGCGGTCCAGGCCGAAGTCGTCAATCCGCTCGCCCCTCGACGCTGAGTACTCGTCGACCCGGCCTCTGCCGTCCATGATCTGGTTGCGGATTTTTATGACTCCATCGTCGTTGAAACAGCGGGTCGCGAACTCCAGTCCGAACTCGTCGTCGCGGAAGTCGGCGCGCTCTCGGGGAACACCTCCGGTGATCAGCAGGCCTTCCATCCCCGGGCGGGTGAACTCCTTGGTCTGGTAGTCCTCATCGTCGAGGTATCTCTCGCGGACGAACGTGCGCAGTTCCGTGGCAGTGCCCCTGGGGGGCTTGAGCCGGTGGAGGGTGGACTTAGAACTATCAACGAAATGATCTTTGGCGTGGTTGGATCACTCTGGGACTGATGATCCGGGGGTGTGGGGTGGCGCGGCCGAAGCCGTGGGATGTCGATGACGAGCTGTGGGCGGTGATCGAGCCGTTGTTGCCCAAGGTGGAGCGTCGGGCTCGGCGCCCAGGGCGTAAGCGGCATCCGGACCGGCTGGTGTTCCAGGGGATCCTGTTCGTGCTGCACACCGGGATCGCCTGAGAACACCTTCCGCGGGAACTCGGCTTCGGCTCCGGCATGACCTGCGGGCGCCGCCTGGCCGAATGGGCCGCGGCGGGGGTGTGGCCACGGCTGCACGAGGTCCTCCTCGCCAAGCTCCGCGGCGCTGACGCCCTGGACTTCTCCCGCGCGGCGGTCGACGGCTCCCACATCCGCGCGTTAAAGGGGGAAGGGGGCTCCAAGACGGGACGAAGCCCTGTTGACCGGGGCAGGACGGGCAGCAAACACCACCTGGTCACCGACGCGACCGGCATCCCGCTCGCCGCTACCTTGACCGGCGGCAATCGCAACGACGTCACCCAACTGATCCCCCTGCTGGAGGCAGTACCACCAGTGCGGGGCAAGCGCGGCCGGCCTCGGCGCCGCCCGGATGTGGTGCTCGGCGACCGTGGGCTACGACCATGACAAGTACCGCCGCCTGGTCTAGGAGCTCGGCGCGAAGCCGCAGATCGCCCGACGGGGCACCGAACACGGTTCCGGGCTCGGCACCCAACGCTGGGTCGTGGAGCGCGCGTTCGCTCACCTGCACTGGTTCCGCCGCCTGCGGATCCGCTGGGAGATCCGCGACGACATCCACGAAGCCTTTCTCAGCCTCGCTTGCAGCATCATCTGCCGGCGACGGCTGAAGAAGCTCCGGCCGCGCTAACTGTCGCCGTCCTGGGTGGCCCTGAAGCCGCGATCCTGGATCACTGGGAACACGTGCTGCGTGGTGGCAATCCAGGCATCGATCTCGGCATGGGACGACCTGATGGCGGTGATCAGCGCCTCGATCACGTCCAGCTTCGGCTTACCGAGGTTCCGGCTGAGCTCGTCCATCGACACCTCTTGGTATGACATGACCAGCTGCCACCAGAACCGCATGAGGAAGCGGCATTCCCGCGAGTCCCGGTCGTCTGCGAGGCGATCATGAATGACCCCCTGGACGCGCCGCCGCTGCTCGTCATCACGAAAGCCGGTGTTGAGGTCAGTCAGGGTCACGTCCGGACACTAGCAACCGCGTTCGTTCACGCCTTCCGGAGTGGATCTCAAGACCGCGTGGGGCATTCCGCTAGAGGTTCTCAAGGGTGGCGGATCGAGGTGTGCGGGTACTGGCCAAGACTGCCTCCGCGCGCGAAGCGGTTGAAGACACCACGAAAGCAGACAGGGTTCCGTCTTCACCACCGGACAGTTCTATCCGGCTCAGGGGAATGCCGGACAGCGGAATCTGCACTGCCACCACCCTGCGTCACCGGACCAGCCTGGACCATCTGCCGGGGAAATTCCCCTCTCATACCCCTGTCGAGGAAAGGGGCCCGTTGTCTTCGGCCACTCGGTGTTCGGGCCGGGGCGGTTCACGGTGTCCAGGAGATTCCCTGCCCGCGACCGCGGATCGCGCGCCACTGCGGCACCGGGACCCGGCTTTCTGCCGTGCGGAGCCATCGGCCGTGGAGGGCATGGTGAATGACGTCGTCGAGAACGTGCCAGTCGGCTTGGTGCCCGCAGCGAACGCACGTATTCGGGTTGAAGCTGCGCCCCCGCTGCCAGGCGGGCCGGTCGTGCAGTTGCGCAGCCAGGTCCATGGTGTCGCTGGTGGGGTCGGCCAGGATCCGGCGTGCCACATCGACGGCTTCGGGAAAGTCGGTCGTGGTGAACTCGCCGCCGTCCGGCCGGTGCGAAGGCAGCAGACCGAACACCCATCGCAAGGGCATCGAGCACTGCCGGCACGGCATGTCGCATGCGAACACGTCCACCCGCAACGTACTCACCCGGCACCGCCTCCTCCCCCCTCACCCTGGCACACTCCGGTCCACGTTCTGCGGGCGGCCCTGAAGCTTCCCCGGCATGGGTGCTGCATCACCGGCGGGTGGGCAGGGCAGAGCGGTCCTGGACGGTGATGTGGAGGGTGTGCAGGCGCTGGGTCCGTGTGGGGCGTACGACCTCGAACCAGTCGGTGCCCTCCTGCAGGTGGTGGGAGATGCCGCGATGGTGGCTCCAGCCGAATCCGATGCCGGTCTGCCATGCGGTGCCGCTGTAGCGGCTGCCGATGACCGGTTCCCCGTGCAGGTAGACGGAGTCGAGGGGGCGGGAGGCGGCTTCTAGATGGGCGAGGACGGCTGCTGCTGCGCGGCGTAGCGGGCTGGTGTCGCTCCAGCGGGTGAGGGCTTCGAGGGCTGCGGGATGGGCGGGTTCAGCGTCGGGGAGCTGGAGTTGGCGGATGGTGGCCGCCTTGCGGTCGACGAGGTCGGCGAGATCGATGCGGACCAGGCGCGGGACCCAGCGGTCGATGCCGTCGAAGGCTTCGATCATGTGGTCGCGTGGGGCACGGCCTGCCTCGGGGTCGGAGGTGATGGCGGCGAGCCGGGTGCGGGCGGTGTCGACGGGTTCGCCGCGGGTCCACAGCAAGGTCAGTTCGAAGCCTTCCGCTTCGAGGGTCTTGCGTTCGCGGAAGTGGATCTGCAGGCCGCGGCTGTTGCCTTTCAGGGCACGTTTCATCGAGGCGGAGGGGTCGCGGCCGTAGGACAGGGCGTGGAGGAACTCGGAGGTGAGGCGGTCGTCGGTGCGGTGCTCCACGACCAGGTCGACGTCTGAGGGGTTCAGTGCGCCGCGTGCGTAGGAACCGAAGACGAGGATCTCGTCGACGAGATCCAGCGGCCATCCTCCCTCCTCCAGCCGGTCGAGCATGTCGTTCAGAAGCGTGGTGGCGCGCTCGCGTTTCACGGAAAACCGCCGCTGGTCGTCGGGTACCGGTTGGCTTGGGCGTGTGGTGTCAGCCGGTCTGCCGCGGGGTGGCAGGGGTCCGGGAGATGATCGTGCTGAGGGTCCCGGTGTAGGTGGTGCCCAGTTCGGTCACAGTCCCGGGGAAGGGGCCCGGGCCGTGGCGCAGGGCGCTGACGTAGTTCTCGGGCAGGACCACACGGTCGCCGACCTCGAGTGTGCCGGGGCCGTTCCAGCGGTATCCGTAGCCGTCGACGGTGACGGCCTGGTGGCCGTCGACTTCGAAGCGGCTGTTCTTGGCGTCGAGTTCTTCCCGCAGGGTCCGTATCTGGTGCTCAAGGTGTTCGACCTGCGCGGTCTCGGCCCGCTGTCTCCACTCCCTTTCCTGCGCCCGGCCGGCCTGAAGGCCCTGCTCATAGGCCTCCACGAGGGCTTTTTCGTGGTCGGTGGTGTGCAGTTTGCAAGCGAAGCCCGGACCGGAGAACTGCGCACGGCAGGGGCCGCCGGACTTGGTGGGGCGTCCGCAGGGCCGGTGATGTACCTCTTCGAACACGGGGGTTCCTCACATCGCGGTGGTGTGACGGCAGGGATGTGCCGGTGGCGTGCTACAGGGTGGTCGGCAGCGAGTTCACCGGCTGGGAGATGGCCTGCGGGATGCAGGCGGGGGCGGTGTGGCCTGCCTGGACGCAGGCCAGGGTGAGGAGTTGGAGGTAGCCGAGGGAGACCGGGCGTCCGGGGAGCTTGCCGGTCGCCTGTTCGAAGCGCTGGAGTGTGGCGGGCTTGATGTCCAGGTGGCCGGCGGCGTCGTGGAGATCGAGTCCTGCGGCTTCGCGGGCTTCCCGGAGGGGTTCGGCGTTGTCGTGCCAGATCTGCGGTGCCCTCTCGGTGGCGTCCCGGGCAACGGCTGCGCGGGCCGTGGCGAGGGCAGCCTGGATTCGGTCGGTACGGGGGCCGAGCAGGAACCGGGCCAGCCGGGCAGCGTCGGCCTCGCGGTCGACACCCTCGCTCCAGGCCTGAGAGGCCTCTTCGTACACGCGACCTCGGGCCGTGGCGCAGTCCTCGCGCTCGTCGGCGCCTGCGCCGTAGCCGCGGTGCCGGTCGCTGGTGCAGGGCAGCGTGCTGTCCTTCGCGAGGTCCATGCCGCGGAACCCGTCGTCGGTCTCGATCCCGTCGACGACGTCCCGGATCTGCCGGCGTTCCTGCGGGGAGAGGACGCTCGCGAGGGCTTCGGCTGCGGCCTGGGCTTCGGGCCGGCCGGCGGGCTCGAAGCTGCCGCCCCAGGCGTGGGATGCGTGCTCTCCCTCCGCCTTCTGGAAGGCCACGTCGATGGCTTCGAAGGTGTGCGGGCTCCAGGCGTGCATCATCAGGATGATTTCCTGCAAGGCGCGCTGAGCAGCCGGCTCCGCCTCCGGGACGGCACCGCTGCTGTGGCGGCGCCGGATTCCGCTCATCCAGTCGGTGAAGGCCTCCGGCCGACGGGAGTTGGACGGTTGTGCGTTCGCGAACCAGCGCGCTGCCCTCACCACGCAGGCGTGCGCGTGCTGGATGGCGGCGTACCAGCCGAACAGCGCCTCGCGGTAGTCATCCACATGCCGGTCCTCGGCAAAGGTGCCGGTCTTGGTGCGGCAGTGCTGCGGGCATTGCGCCGCGCTCACCCGGTACAGGGCGGCACGGGTCTCGGGGAACGTCAGCAGGGCGGTATCCAGGTGCTCGTACTTGGGGCCGCGGTCGCGGCGCTTTTCCAGCCCGTGCTCGAGGAAGACCTGGAAGCGGGGTTCCTCACGCCAGTGGGCCGCAGCACTGCGGACGCGCACGTCGCCCTGCCACGCTCCCGTCGCGATGACCTCCCGCAGCGCCGAGGCCACGTCCCGGCGCAGGGCCGCACCCAAGGCGATCAGGACCGGCAGGCACTGGGGATCGTTCCCCAACGCCGACATCACCAGATTGACGTCATCGTGACGGTGAAGATGACGCTGGAACACGAACTACCCCCATTGACGCAGCAGACCCCGGCCCTGGCTCCCCGCAGGGACGTGAAGCGCAGTGCCCTCATCCTGCACCAGGGCTCGGACATCCGGCCCGCAGTCTGCTGGGCTGCCCAACTGAGCGTCATGCGGAGGCCGAAGTAACAGCCCTGTCCGCGGCGCGCGGAGGCTGAAGAGCACACGCAGGCTTTCCCCACCGGGTTGCCGACCACCGGACGTCGGCAGTTCTTCTCGTCAGATAGCCGGCACGTGGCCTGCCTGGTTCGGATTGGCACGTGCCGAGATTCCCTTTCTCCCTGCACACTGCACCGTGTCCGCGGCGCCCTCGGGAGAGCGCCGGACAGCGACATCCCCCTCTCCCGTCCTGCGCGCGCTGAGATTCAGGTCCAGCCCCTGCCCGAGATTCTGTGCCCGCTCGGTGTTCCGGTCGGCAGCCGGCCGTCCCTGTCCTGCACCACAACCGACATCAAATGAGCACTCAATGAGTGCTAACCTCGATGGAGATTGCCTGTCGGACACGCGAAGGGACGAGCATGGCCAAGGAATCGGCGAACAACGCGGTGAAGCGGCGCCGTGCCCAGCTGAACCTCACACAGCAGGAGACGGCTCGGCGCGCTGACGTATCTTTGGCGACCTGGCGGCGCTTCGAGAACAGCGCAGACAGTACCGGCGCACTGGACGGGTTCCGGGCGGACAACCTGCAGGGATTCGCCCGGGCACTGAAGCTCAGCGTCACAGCGCTGAGGCAACTGACTGATGCCGAGGCCACTCCGGAGGCCGAAGATCGCGTCGAGATCGACCAGTCGGTCAGCGATGTCGTGCAGTTGTTCAACAGGTCTTTCACCGGTGAGCCGCTCACTCCGGCAGACGCCATGGCCCTGGCCAACACCGTCGACTTCTCCGATTTCGCCCCCACCCGGGACGGCAAGCTGCACCTGGACACCTCGTTCAACTACGAGTTCGCCGCCTACCTGAAAGGCGAGGCGACAATCCGGGACGTCGGCCTCCTGCGCGAGCTGCCTGAACTGGCCCTCAGCCAGGTCAACAACCACTGGCTGGTGCGCATGGGTGAGCGCATCATGCGGATCGGCAGCGAACTGGGGAAAGGGCGTGTCCCGCGTCCTCAGTGCCTGGCCGACGAGTACGCCCTGTGGATCGTCATCCAGAACACCGACCCGCCTCAGATCGGCGACGTCCTTGACATGTTCCCCGGACTTCGGAACGCGGATGACGTGTTCGGCTACGACCCCGATGCCGACGAACCCGATGACGAGCACGCGATCCGGGAGGGCTGGATGAACCGCATGGTGGGCGGCCTCCTCCCGCCGGACGAAAGTCACGGCCACCGGCGGTATGACCTGACACTCATGGAGGCGTACGGACAAGGCGTCTACGACCCCAGCGACCCCCGTCACCCTCTTCGCTGGTTCGACCGGGACGACCTGCGTGAACGGTGCACATCCGAGCTGGCCTTCGTCAGACTTCCGAAAGAGGAACAGGAGGCACGGACCGCCGAAGCACTCAACCGCATGTCGGAATTGCTGCGACCGGGAACAGCTCACAACTCCCACTGACCACAGCGGTTCGCCCAGGCCACACCCCCGGGTGCCGCTCCTCTTCTCCGCCCCACCGGGCAGTCCAAACCAGGCTACGGCAGGCGGGTGCACCACGGACGGCGGCGCCCACTGCGTGGGCATAGCCGCTGTTTCCCGCCTAGGCTTAGGGTGTCGGGCTCGGTGATCTCAGGATCGGGTTCCAGGCGGACCAGCCCAGGTTTCCGGCGCCCAGTTCCCACGGGGACTCCAGCAGCAGTCTCCGGGTTGCCTCAAGGTCCGCGGTCACGGGAGCAGGAGCGGAACCGATACGGGTCATCAAGTCGCCTCGCGCGTGCCAGAACTCCTCGTCCTCGCCGCGCAGTCGGCGTATCGCCGCGTCCACGCAGGCAGGCCATTTCGGCATACCGTAGTGATCGTCGTGGGTCCCGATCCGGGCAGCGCCAGCGAAGACGAGGAAGTCGTCCGCCGGCAGGATCTTCTCGAAGTGCCTGGACATGTCGATGCGCTGTTTCACCTGCTTCTTGATCTCCCCGAGGAATCCCCAGCCGAAGTCCGTCAGGGTCCCCTCGTATCCCGGCCAGACCATGTCCCGGTCCAGGACCAGGTCCTCCAGCTCGTAGAGACGGAACTGGTCGTCGGAGCCCAGGACGTCGAGGCCTGCCGGGTGAGCCAGGTGTTGCGGGCGAACATCGTCCTGTCACGCAATGCCTTGCGACGGCTGGTCGGCCGAGAGGCGTGCGCGTCCTCGATCGGACCGTTGCGCCACAATATTGAGCAGATCCAAGAAAACTGCAGGCCAAATGACCTAAGTCGACGCAATGCGAAACATTACCCCTTAGTAGATCTCAGCGCGTCCGCCTCACCAAACCGAGCAACGCCCAGGTCAGCCTCGAAGGACTGCTCACTTCGAGGAGGGCCGCAACACCTCGCCTCCCACCGACCAACGCCAGACCAACATCCTTCAAGCACTCCGCGACCGCCGACCCGACCTACACCAAGCCACTTTCGACACCCCCTCCTGAACCCAGCCCCGCACCCCGCCCTGCTGACACTCCCACTCACCGGCCCTCAACTACGAGGTCGCCAAGCAGCCTTCGAGCGCGAGGGGCACCTGCGGGCGCCGAGGAAGCACGTCGAACGGATCGTCGGCGAGGACCAGGAGGAGCGGGAGCTCCGGCTCGGGGCGTGGATCGGGAACAAGCGCAGCCGGGCCGCGACGCTGTCCCCTGAGCGGATGGAGCAGCTGTCCACGATCGGGATGCGGTGGGCGTGACGGGCGTCGTCGTCACCGCGGCCGTCGCGCTCGCGGCCGGCTATCCACTCGGGCATCTGGGCCCGTGGCAGCGCTTGGACGACCGGGCGGCCGATGAGGTCCGCCTCACCGGAGCATGGGTCCGGGGCGGCGCCGTGCGGCAGGTCGTCGTCGTCCTGGTCCACGTCGTCACCGCGCCACGGACCAGATGGCGCATGATGCGGGCCCCGGCCACCGAGACGCGGGTGCCGGCGCCACAGGGCGGCGATCTGGTTCTTGGCGAGGGCCTTGCTGCGGTCCGGCGGTGCTGGCCGCCGCTCGATGCCGATCGTCGGGCCACCGTCGATCAAGCCCTGGCGCTGCCACCAGCCGATCTCCTTGCGCGCGATGGACAGCTCCCGGTTGACGGTGTCGGCGTCCGTCTCGTCGGCCCGCGCCGCCGTCAGCTCGGCCAGCACTTCCGGCAGCGCCGGATCGTCGATCGCGGCGACGGGGACGACGGGCGTCTTTGGTCAGGTGAGGGTCAGGTACACATGGGCGTCTGAGCCGTTGTGCCATCCGCTGATCAGCTTGGGGCTGTGCTCGCGGGTGGAACACCAGGCCCAGCTGTGACCCCACTGGTCACCGATGGCCACGTACCCGGACGCGCACTTGCCGTCGGTCTTGTTGTCCCAGAGCCACAGCGCGACGCTGCTCTGGCGGCGCCCCCCGGAGGTTCGGTGACATTCGACGTACCGAAGTCCGGCAGCATTGTGATGAACGTGGATCTCCTTGGTCGGCTCGCATGATTGGGCCGACACCGATGCGGTCGCCGACGTATCGGCGCGCTGCGTCGCGGCAACCGCCGAGCCTGCCGCGGTCATTCCCAGGGCCAGTACGAACCCCCCGATGGTGGCGGCTGAGCGGCGCACGATTGTCCTCCCCATGACATGTCCCTTCGCCTGGTGCGGGTGCGGATCGATAGCACGGGCCACGGGGACGTTGCGCTCGATTCCCCTCGTGACCTCGCGTTGAACGCGCGTGTATCACAAGAAGACTGTCTTCATCCCTTCTTGGCGTCAATGAAGCATGAGTAAGCGTTTTACGATGTTCGAAATATTTGCGCCACTCAAGAGAATCCCATCCGACTTCGCGGTGAAGATCCAGGAAGGCGCCGCCGCGACCAGACGCCAGACACCCTGGACCGTCTCCCTCATGCACGGTGCGTCAGCCGTTCTGCCGCGGTTCGAGGGCCTAGAGGAAGGGCGTCCCAGCCGGTGCGCTCCACCGGCTGCCACCGAGCAGGCCGGCGCCGTCTGGTGTCTTATCCGAGGTGTAGGAGTAGCGGATGCGCCAGAGTTCCGCGTGAGCCGTACCTGAGACGAGGCATAGGGGCCCTTGGGCGGGGCCTGGCCGGTTTGCTCCATGAACTGGGCAGTTCTTGCGGTGTAGCCGAGCGGCCGTTGCCCCTCAGCTCCCACCCATCCGTCCTTGGGGCCGAAGTCGTCCTGGATCTTCAGGCCTGCTCGCTCCTTCTCCGTGTCGGCCACGGTCTTCCCGTAGTCCGAGCTGACCGTGTAGCCCATCTTCGCTGCGGAGTCTTCCAAGGCGCTCGCGCTGGCGCGCTCCAGAAGGAGCCGACGGACGACGCGGCTCCGGCCATCGAGGCCGGACTCGAGGAGCCGCCATGCCTGTGCCGCTGCCTCCAGTGCGTTGCGCACCAGAGCCTCGACGGACATCGCGGACGGTGAGATGGGCGGTGATCGAGGGAGCAGCGTGCAGAGGACCCCCTTGTCCGCGGTCTGACCGTGGCCGCTGGACAAGGGGTCGCGGCCGGCTTCGCGGTCGGGCCGACCACGCTGGATAAGGGGGCCGGGTTTGGCCCTTGCGGCCCCGATTAATCCGGTTCGAGTGAGAGGGAGAGTTTTCCCCGCTCCGCCGACGGGCCTGCCCGCGCCAACCATGCGGGAACGGCATCTGCGGGGAAGTCCGTCTGGTCACAGACATCCGAGCTCCGCCATCCACCCTGCCGGCCTGCCCGTCAGCACCTCCGAGGACGAGGTGTTGAGACAACCGGTTAATCCGCCATCGCTGCCCCGGTCGGAGTGAAAGATGCCCTCGTGGCGAATTTGCGGTTGCGGGCCGCATTCTTGATCACCCGGGATATCAGCGGCGCCTGGCAGTGGTCGTCCACGGCGTATCCGACGACTTCTTTGGTGCAGCAGCCGATGAGGTCGCCAAATAGAGCCAGCCTTCACCAGTAGGGACATACGTTGTGTCCCCGACCAGCTTCTCTCCGGGATTTTCCGCGGTGAAGTGACGACCGACAAGGTCGGGCACGGGGAACGGCAGGCCGGCCTTGGCCAGGCTGAACCGCTTCGACTTGGGCCGGCAGGGCGCCAGGCCGAGCTCATCGGCCGAAGGTTCCTGCTGGCTCTCATGCTTCTTCACCCAGCCGCGAAGAGTCTCCGGATTGAGGTCAAGCTCCCGAGCCACCTCGGTGACGGTCTTGCTCGACCTCAACGCGATCTGGACGGCTTCCTCGCGGAACTCCGACGAGTTCACAGTGTTCAGCCCAGCACGCCCGAGCCCGCCCACCGGCCGAGATACCGCAAGTCCACACGTTCAGGTGACGACGCCAACTCGCATACTGTCCTCCATCAGGAAGACGCCGACTGGTGGCCCCCGTCCACTCCTTCCTCTGGTGCCGGGGACCACCCCGCAGTGGGCGGCGCCGAACAGCGCAGAAGGCCCGGGCGGGGGCAGACGTCAAGAATCCGGCGCGACTCTGTTCGCGCCCGGTCGGCCACCGCGCCGTCGTCTGCCCGTCTCCTCGTCGGCGAGGATGACGCGCGCCTCCGGCAGGCTGCCGTACGCGCCGGCGGGAAGTCAGTAGGAGCGGCCGAACAGGACGCGCTTGCCGTACGCGGACGGCGCTTTGCAGCACACGCAGTTACCGGATTCGGCCGGTCCGTCCGCCGGGATGCAGCGCGGTGTCGCGGCGGTCGCAGCCTTGATCTCGTCCTCACACGCGGGCTGTCCACAGTGCAGGGTCCGGGCCCAGCCGGTGGCAACCGCCTCGGTGAACTCGGACCAACTATCGACGGTCGTCGTCGCGCTCTCCCGGAAGTCCATCGCCCGTTGGAGCAGATACTGCTGGAAGTCCTCCAGCGCATCGGCCAGGGTCTCCGGTGCATCGGCCAGGGTGATCGCCGTCTTGCCCTCGTCGCCGAGGCGCTTGGCCATCAGCGCGGTACCGGCGGCCAAGTCGCGAGGGCCGATCTCCAACCGGATCGGGACGCCGCGCAGCTCCCAGTCGTTGAACTTGAACCCCGGCGAGACCTGGGGACGGTCGTCGACGTGGACCCGGATCCCGGCCGCCTTCAGGCGGGTAGCCAACTCGCGCACCGCCTCCAGCACGTCGTCAGTTTGCTCGCCGCGGGCAATAGGCACGATCACCACCTGGTACGGTGCGAGCTTCGGCGGCAGCACCAACCCCTTGTCGTCCCCGTGCGTCATGATGACCCCGCCGATCATGCGGGTGGACATACCCCACGACGTGGTGTGGCACAGCCGCAGTACCCCGGCGTCGTCCGAGTACTGGATATCGAAGGCCTTCGCGAAGTTCGTGCCGAGGTAGTGGGACGTCCCGGCCTGCAGCGCCTTGCCGTCGCGCATCATGCCCTCGATCGAGAACGTCTTCACCGCGCCGGCGAACCGCTCGCCCGGAGTCTTCTCTCCGGGCACGACAGGGATCGCTGCGATGTCCCGGGCCATCTCGGTGTAGACGTCGAGCATCTGCAGCGTCTCGCGCATCGCGTCAGCCTCGTCGGCGTGCGCGGTGTGGCCTTCCTGCCACAGGAACTCGGTGGTGCGCAAGAACATGCGGGGACGCAGCTCCCAGCGCACGACGTTCGCCCACTGGTTCAGCAGCAGCGGCAGGTCCCGGTACGACGAGACCCACTTGGCCATCATCTCGCCGATGACGGTCTCGGAAGTCGGCCGCACGACCAGCGACTCCTCCAACTCCTTGCCGCCGGCGTGGGTGACCACGGCCAGCTCGGGAGAGAAGCCCTCGACGTGCTCGGCCTCGCGCTTGAGGTAGGACTCCGGGATGAACAGCGGGAAGTAGGCGTTCTCGTGACCGGTGTCCTTGATCCGCCGGTCCAGCTCAGCCTGGAGCAACTCCCAGACCCGGTAGCCATACGGTCGGATGACCATGGTGCCCTTCGCCGGGCCGCGCTCGACCAACTGGGCCTTGGTGACCAACTCGTTGTACCAGGAGGAGAAGTCCTCGCTTTGCGGGGTGACCCCGCGCTCGCCCCTTGCCATGAGGCAAGACTACCGACCCCGCGCCCCGGCTTGATGCCTGGCGACTGCGCGGTCAAGAGTGCGCCGGCTGCAATGGCCTGACAGAAAAGCCTGAATATTTTGCAATAAACGTGCCACTTGCAATTCGGGCAAAATCAGACGTACTGCGCTTGGTCGACCTGCATGTTCGCACCTATCACGCGCCGGGTGACCAGGGGCCTCAGCAGTGCGATGGAGTGGCGGTACTGAACTGAAGCGCGAGGACGGATGTCCGAGCATTGAGGACGGGGCGCCGCGACGGACTGCGTTGGGAGCTGGCGGCGATATCTCGACACCGGGTGGGCGTCGCTGCCTCCCAAGCGGGTGTGACGGAATCCACAACGGCCTTGCGAGTTGTGATCTTCGTGGGTTAGAACTAGTTGATCATCTGGTTTATCTCCGGCACGACAGCGCTCATACCTCATCCGCGCTCGAAGGATGGGGCTACTTCAACCGAGACGGAGGAATTTCATGGGGTGGGCACGGGCATTCGTGATTTTGCCAATCAGCACCCTGACGAAATTGCGATCGAATCAGGCGCTGCAGTGGTCAGCTACGGCGCGCTGTACGAGCGCATCCGGACGGTTTCCTCGTTCCTCGGGGAAGCTGGCGTCCAGCGCGATGACGTCGTCGCAATCCCTGCGACGGTGGATGACGCGTACATCACCAACCTGATGGCCACCCTCATGGCGGGCGCGACGGCGCTGCCGTTCGACCCGAGCCATCCGGCCGAGCGGATCACGGTGATGCTCCAGGACTCGGGTTGCCAGTACGTCGTCGACGACGCCGGGCTCGCCGACTCGCTGGGCCTGTGTTGCGTCACGTCCGTTGGCGACCTCCCTCCCGTCGATCTCGAGCTCGGGGATGCCGTATCCGAAGCGGCCTATGTCCTATTCACGTCGGGTTCGACCGGGCGGCCGAAGGGCGTCCGGTTCGCTGCAGAGGGTCTGGAGTCGCTGGTGCGGTGGGAACTGACCCGTGGCGGCGGGCGTCGCCGACGGGTGGCCCACTTCGCCCCAGAGACGTTTGACGTCTCGTTCCAGGAGATCATTCCCTGTCTGGCCTCCGGCGGGCGGCTGGTGGTCGTTCCGAGCGAAGTCCGGCCGGATCCGCAGCGCTTGTGGGAGCTGCTGAAGGCCGCTCAGGTCGAGCGGCTCTACCTGCCGACGGCCTACCTGATGCATGTCGCCGAGGCGGCGTCGGTGAGTTCGCCGTGCGCATCGCTGCAGGCGGTGATCGTGGCTGGGGAACAGCTCGTCATCCGCCCGAGCATGAGGCGGATGTTCGCGCAGCACCCATGGTGCAGGCTTGTCAACGACTACGGTCCGACCGAGACACATGTGGTCACAAGTTTGACGTTGGGACGGGATCCGCAGGCGTGGCCGGATCTGCCGCCTATCGGAGAGGCCGTCCCGGACGTCAAACTGAGCATCGCCGACGGCGCCGCGGCCGATACCGGGCAGCTCGTCGTACACGGCCGGCGCGTCGCACTGGGATATTGCAGCGCCACGCCCGACGACAGCACCAGGTTCTCGGTGGACGCGCAGGGACATCGGACATACCGCACGGGTGATGTCGTTCGGCGCGAGGGCAATGGCTTCGCCTACCTCGGACGAGCGGACAACCAAGTAAAGGTCAGCGGTTACCGGGTCGACCCCGGTGAGATCGAGTCCGGTCTCCTGGCCATCCCGGGAATCCACAATGCTGCGGTGGTCAAGACCGCCGGGAACTCGCAGACGCTCAGCGCCTTCATCGTGCCCGCCGATGGTGCCGAGAACCACGACGATCTCGTGCAGAGGTGCGTCTCGTCACTCAACGCGAAGCTGCCCGCGCATATGGTCCCGGGCAGATGGGCGGCCGTTGACGAGTTGCCCATGACGGCGCACGGGAAGGTTGACCGCAAGGAGCTGGGGTGGCGGCGAACGAGTCGCCCGCTCCCGCCGCACACCTATGAGCCGCCGGCGGGCGAAGCCGAATGCGGGCTGGCCGAGGTCTGGGCCGACGAGTTGATGATCGATCGTGTCGGCGCCACCGACAAGTTCGCAGACCTCGGAGGTACTTCCCTGGCCGTCCTGTCCATCCTGACGGCCCTGCGGAAGGCCGGGCGCTCGGTCACCACCGGCGACCTCTTCAGCTCGCCGACCGTGCGGGAGCTGGCACGCCGGATGTCGGAGGGGCTCACCCCCCCGGCCGCGGACCCTGAGGCGCGACGCCGTTCGAACGGGGACGGCGGCGAGGCGGTGGCCGTCGTCGGCCTGGCCTGCCGGTTCCCCGGGTCAGGCAACTATGTTGAGTTCTGGGAGTCGTTGACAGCGGGGAAGGACCACCTCCTGCAGCGCGGGGTGGCTGCGGACGGATGGGTCCGCAGCGGTGGGCAAGTCGAGGGGATAGACCGCTTCGCCGCCGAGGCGTTCGGGTTCAGTCCCCGCGAGGTCCGCCTTCTGGACCCGCAGCACCGGCTGTTCCTCGAGGAATGCTGGTCGGCGCTGGACGATGCCGGGATCGAGTGGCGCAAGCTGAGCGACCGGGTGGGGGTGTTCGCGGGGTGCGGCCCGAGCGGCCACCTGCGGAACAACCTGGCGAGCCGCAGCGAGGACCCCGCCACGCCGCTGGCAACCGCGGACGACCTCCACCTCCTGATGTACACCGACAAGGACTACCTGCCGACGCACGTCGCCCACAGATTCGACTTCACCGGGCCGAGCGTCAACGTCAACGCAGCGTGCGCGACCGCCCTGTACGCGGTGCACGGGGCCGTGGCGGCCTTGGGACGCGGGGAGTGCGACCTCGCCGTCGCGGGGGCAGCCAACATCACGCTCCCGAGGATCGGCGAGTACAAGTACGAGCCGGGGATGATGTTCTCCGAGGACGGCGTGGTCCGCCCCTTCGACGCCAACGCGACCGGAACGGTGTTCAGCGAGGGTGTGGCGGCTGTCGTCCTCAAGCCGTTGTCACGGGCCGAGCAGGACGGCGACCGGATTTACGGCGTCATCGAAGGCTCGGCGATCGGCAACGACGGCGGCCGTAAGGCCGGATTCAGCTCGCCGAGCAGCCGTGGGCAGGCCGAGGTCATCCGCGCGGCCCTCGACGACGCGGGCGTGGAGCCGGAGACGGTCTCCTTCGTCGAGGCCCACGGCACCGGGACCGAAGCCGGGGACCCGATCGAGATCGAGGGCCTGGCGCGTGCCTACCGCCTGGCATCGCGAGCCGAACCGCTGACGGTCACCTCCATAAAGGGCAACATCGGCCATCTCGGCTGGGCAGCGGGGATGGCTGGCTTCATCAAGACCGTCCTCGCGCTTTACCACCAGGCGATCCCCGGCACGGCCAACTTCGAATCGCTCAACCCGCTGATCGACCCCTCGCTGGTTCACGTCCAGAAAGCGACGGCACCGTGGGGCCGGCAGCCGGGCTCGGTGCGGCGGGCAGGAGTTAGCGCCATCGGGCTGGGAGGTTCCAACGCGCACGTCATCCTGCGCGAAGCAACGGGTGCCCGCACGCCAGCCATCGACGACGGCCCCGCGAGCGGGGGCGAGGTGCTCATACCGGTCTCCCACGCCGATGACAAGAGCCTTCGCGCCTACTGCTCGGCGCTCTCCGACCACGTGGCACGGCGTGGGGTGACACCTGCGCAGCTGCGCCGGTCGATCATCGCCAAGCCTCAGCGGGGGGAGGGGGGCACGCGCCGGGATCGTCGCGAGGTCCAACGATGACCTGGTCCGGCGCCTGGCCGCCTCTGCTGAGCGGTCCTCCCGCGCGGTGCCGCCGAACGGGGCGACGCTCGGCGTCCTCTTTACTGGTCAAGGGGCTGACTACCGCCGCATGGGTGAGGGCCTCATGGCATCCGATCCCGTCTTCCGGTCGGTGATGGGCGAGTTCGACGCTGTCTGCGACGACGCCGGGTTCGCCCGGGTGACCGACGTACTCTACGGCGCAGGTGAGCGCGGCACCGGACTCGGCGAGCTCAACGTGGCGCAGCCGGCGACCTTCGCCGTGGAAGTCGCCCTCGCAGAGGCCATCCGGGCCAACGGCTTCACGTTCGACGTGGTCATGGGGCACTCGCTCGGTGAGTACGCGGCCGCGACCGTAGCCGGAGTCTTCGACCGGGCCGATGCGCTGCGGCTGGTCCTGGAGCGGGGACGACTCATCGCGAGCCTGCCGGCCACCGGGACGATGGTCGCCGCGTTCGGACGCGAGGAGACGATACGCACGTTGGTGTCCCGGCTCGACGCACCCGTGGAGGTGGCGGCGGTCAACGGTCCTGAGGAAGTGGTGCTGTCCGGACTCCGGCCGGCCGTCGCGGCTGCTGCTCAGGTATTGGAGACCCACGGCATCGCGGTCAAGCCGCTGCGCGTCAGCCGCGCGGGCCACTGCCGTCTTATGCTGCCTATCGCTGAGGCGCTGCGGGCGCATCTGAACGCGACACCGATGAGCCGGCCGCAGGTCCCGGTCATCAGCAACGTCACGGGCGCCCTGATCGACGATGCCTCTATCAGCACGCCGAACTACTGGGTCCAGCACCTGCTCGCCACCGTGGAGTTCCACAAGGGCCTCAAGGCGCTGGCCGGATACGGGGCCAACGTCCTGCTCGAGGTCGGGCCGAAGCCGGTCCTGCTGGGCCTGGCAGCCGGCGTGGAGGAACTGGCCGAGGTCTCGCTCGTCCCGACCCTGGCCCCGACAGCCGACGACGTCGAGCGGTTCGACGAGGCACTGGCACGGCTCTTCGAGAGCGGATGCGACCTCCTCGCCGACGTTCGGACCGGACCGCCGCCGGTGGAGTTGCCGCCCAGGAAACTGGTTGGCGAGCCGGCGTGGGTCGGAGCCCAGCCGGAGGCTCGCAGGACCGGGCACGCCGGGGGGGACGGGCACCTGGCACTGCGCTGGGAGCCGTGGAACCCTCCCCAGGGCGGGTCAGCATCGTTCGAGGGCTTCGTCGTGCTCGGGGAGTCCGAGGAGACTCGCGAGATCCGGTCTGCGTTGTCCCACGCTGGCCTGGCCGACCTGACCGGCGGGGGAAGGCAAGCCGGACCGGCGTCGGCGACGTCGAGGAGCGTGCTGTTCGTCGACGCACGGCTGGATGCTCGCCTTGACGCCGAGGCGGCGGTCGCCGACCTGGTGCGCCCGACGCTTCGCACGGTCGGGCTGATCAATGACCTCAACGATGCGCAGGCGGGCTCCCAGCTCTGGTTCGTCACACGAGGGCAGACAGGCAGCGATATCGCCCGAAGCTGCGTGCGCACGGCCCAGCTGGAATACCCGGACGTGATCGTCGGCGCCATCGAGATCGACGCCCCGTCGGACGCGGCCCACACGGCGGGGGCCATCCTCGCGGGCGGGGCATCCGAACGCATCCTCGCCGTGCGATCCGGCCAGGCCTCGGTACCGAGGCTGGTAGAGGCGGACACCCATGCCAACGCCGAGGCGCCGGCTTTGACAGGCCGCTCCGCGCTCGTCACGGGCGGACTGGCGGGGCTTGGGCTGCTGACCGCCGAGCTGCTTGCGGCCCGGGGCTGCAAGGAACTGCACCTGTGCGGCCGCTCGGGACCTTCGGCGGACGCGCGGAAGCGGATCTCCGCGATGGAGGATGCCGGTGCGCGGGTCCATGTCCATCGGGGAGACGTCTCGGACGAGGCATTCGTCAAAGAGGTCTGCGAAGAACTACGAAGCCGGTCCGGATGCCCCGACTTGGTCGTTCACAGCGCAGGGGTGGTCTCCGACCGGTCGCTGGCCACGGTGGGGGAGCAAGACCTCCGAGACGTGCTGACTCCGAAGGTCGAGGGCGCCCGCCTTCTGGGCCGGGCATTCGCGAGCCGGGGCTGGGATCCCCGCGTCGTGCTGTACTCCTCGCTGACGGCGGTCGTGGGAAATCCCGGACAGGTCGCTCACTGCCTGGCCAACACGATCCTCGACTCGGCCGCTCGAAGGGCCACCGACGCCGGGAGCCTTTGGACCAGCGTCAATTGGGGCCCGTGGGCGGGCGTCGGCCACCTTGAGTCCTCGCCGCAGATCCTTCGCCGTCTGTCCCGGCTGGGCATGCGCGCCATCATGCCGGACGACCTGGCGCGGCACCTCGATGCGGCCCAGATCGCTGGGCGAGACCACCTCGTCGTGGCGCCGTTTGACTGGAAGGCGTTCGCCGCCCCCCGACCGGGTCATGCCTGCTCCATCCTCAGGCACCTGGCGGATGAACCAACTGCACCCGAGCCGAGTGCTCTGGGCACGCCGGACGGGCCGTTGTCGGTCGCGCGTGTCGTTGGTTCGGCTGTGGAGAAGGTGCTCGAGGCCGACGACCCGGATCCGGGCACCAGCCTTTTCGACCTGGGCCTTGACTCGCTGAGCGCCGTCCAACTGCGCAATGAGCTCCAACGAGGGCTCAACACCTCGCTGCCGGCGCGATATGTGTACGCGAACCCCAGCGTCGAGGCACTCATCGAGAGCCTGGCTGAGGAGGTCGGCGAGGAGTTCGCGGCGCAGGCCCTGCAAGCGGCTCGGCCCGCGGCGCCTGCGCCGTCGGACCAGGCAGCCGGCCGGTGCTACGACCCCAGCCCTCAGCAGCGGCGGTGGTTCCATCTGAACACCAAGGCAGGCTACGGCCAACGGGTTGTGCCGATCCTTCTGCGAGAGTCGTTCGACGAACAGAACCTGCGGGATCGCTTTGCAAGGGCGATCGCGGCATTGGAGATCCTGCACACCTACTATCCCGGCGGCAGGCCGACCCTGGTCACACCAGGAAACGCGGCGGCCTCCGCGTGGATGGGTGTCGCCGATCTCCGGGACCTCCCGGCTGCCGAGGCGACCCGCGCCGTCAGCGCAGAAGTCGCTGCCGTCCGCCAGGCGCTGCCGTCTCCCGGGGCGGACGTCCCCTGGCGCGTCCGGGTGGTCGTGACTCGCGAAGAGGTGCTGGCGCTGGTCGGCCTCCAGCACATCGAGTTCGACGGCGCGACCCTTGAGCTTTTCGCGCGATACCTCACCGATGACAGCGCAGCGGCGTCGGCGGCCGCGAACCCCGAACCGTACAGTCGCTACGCCGCACTGGCGTCCGCAGCCCCCGGCGACACGGACAGGGAGTTCTTCCAGGCCCTGTACTCCGGGCTCGCGCAGACCAGCACCTTGCCGAGGCACCCGGGGTTCACCGAGACCAGGGCGCTGCCGTCTCGCCTCCACGCCCCTGAGATGCCACTGCTGTCGTCATTCGACGCCGAAGACACCGGCGGGCGGGACCGTCTGTCCGCATTCGGGATCGTCCTGGCGAGCTACGCCCTACTGGCTGCCGAAGTGACCGACCGCCGGAGCGTCGTCATCTCAACGATCCGGAGCGGACGCACCGACCACGCGCACCGAGCATGCGGGGGGCCGTTCACCACGCCGTTCCCCGTGCCAATTCACACCGAGGGACGCTATGGGCGTGACCTGGTGCGGCACTGCCAGGAGCAGGTCTCGGAGATCATGGCCCGGACGGACTTCCCGGTGATCGAACTGCCCGAGTGCACCGCGACCTTCTCGGGATTCCCCGTGGACTCGTACTTCAGCGATTTCGGCATCAACTTCCAGAACTACACAAGGCACGGCTCGGACCGGTATGAGGTAGTCGAGGTCCTCGGACCGGTCGCCCACCCTGTGCTGCGGCCGGAAGACTTCTCGGAATTGCGAAGGATCCCCGGGCTCCATCTCGTCCTGGAGGACAGGGACGGAGACATCTGGCCTTACTACTGGTACCACACCGACCGCTTCGCACTGGATCTTGTGGCCCGGTGGGCGGCCCGGCACCGTCAGATCGCCTTCGATCTGATCAACTCCTTGCGTCAGGAGCGATGATGACGGCCCTGACATCGCAATGGCACCAGAGGCTGCCCGACTCCGCGCACACTCTGCTCGACCAATTGGCGCGCCTGTACGGATGTGACTATCGGCCGGCCATGGTCGGCGCCCGGCTGCACAGCCAGGAGGCCTGCTGCCTTGTCATCGAACGAGACAAACGCGTGGTCGGCCTGGTCGTGGCGCATCTGATCCGCACATCCTCCCAATCCGCGTCGGCGGCCCTGCGCGCTGTCACGCGTGGTTCGGGGGCGGCAGAGATCGACGATGCCCTGAACGGCTCAAGCGGAAGCGTCCTCGTGGTTCGGAACGCCCAGGAAAGCCGCGTGATGGTGGATCCGGCGCTGTCCGACGCCGACGAACGCAGGATCCTCGCACACGCGATCGACAGCATCGTCGAGCGCGCGAGAGAGTTCGGGGCCCGAAGGGCGTGCCTGACGAAGGTCGGCAGCGACCAGCGTGCGCTCACCTCGCACCTCATCGACGCCCGTTGGGCCCGCTACGAGTCCGGCGGTTCAGCCCATGTGGACCTGCGGTGCCTGCGAACGTTCGACGACTATCTGTCGACCCTGCCAGCGGCTCGCCGGCGGGAAGTGCTGCGCGAGATCCGCGTCTTCGAGAAAGCCGGCCTGCATCTGATGTCAGGTCCCGTCGACGACGCCGTCCTGCGCGAAGTCGCCAGCCTCGAGGCCAACCACCACGAGCGGTACGAGACGGGGTGGGACGCCGACCGGATCCTCACCAGGCGCCGGGAGTGGAGCGCCGCCCTGGGCGACTCCCTCCAACTGCTTTCGTGCATGCGCGACGACCGCAGGGTCGGCTCCCTCCTCTACGTCAGGGAGCAGGAACGTTGGGAAGCCCGTTCAGTCGGCTTCGACTACCCGGCGGTGGACAGGACGTTCGCGTACTTCAACATGGTGTTCTACTGGATGATCCGCGCAGCGCTCGAGGCACGGGCGCAAACAGTGGACTTCGGGCACGACGCGCTCCAGGCCAAAGTCGCCCGGGGAGCCCGCGTGATCCCCAGCAGCATGTTCGTCTCTGCGGTGATCAGGTGAACACGCGAATGGGCGCCTATCCGGCGGTGCGGCCATTGAGGCCGCGTAGGGCCGAGGCAGACAACGGGACATGGCTGCTGATATTCCCGCACGCGGGCGGATCACCGAGCGCGTATCGGCGCCTGGCGGCCGAAGTCTCGGGATGGTGCTCGACGTGGGCGGTTCACTACCCGGGACGCCAGGACCGCATCGGCATGAGGGCGCCGATGACCATGGACGAGTTGATCGACGACGTCACGGCAGGCGTGAACCTCCTCCAGCCGCCAAGGCATCTGCTCTTCCTCGGCCACAGCATGGGCGCCTACGTTGCCTACGAGACGGCGCTGCGCATGCAGGGCACGGCATGGGAACCGCAGTGCCTCATCGTCTCCGCAGCCCTGGCTCCGACGTCCCTGGCCCGCGCGGACCTCAGCACCACGAACAAGGCCATCATGTCGACGGCTCTCAAGGACCTGAGCGCCCTTCCCGAAGGGCTGAGCGCGACCGAGTTGCTGGCCCCGGTGAGATCGGATCTGGCCCTGCTGCGGGACTACTCGCGCGCAGCTACCGCCAGCCGGGTCCGTTGCCCGCTCCTCGCGGTGGTCGGTGACACCGACGCCCTCGTCGACGCTGCGGGTGCTGCCCCATGGCAGGAGCGGACGACGGCGCACGCACGGCACACGAGCCTACCCGGCGATCACTTCTACTTCCAGGAGGCCCCTGCGCGCCTGGCCAGGCTCCTGCGCGGGACGGCGGCGCTGACGGCCGACGCAGAGGTGATGGTGCACGAATACCCGCAGTACCCAGGACAAGGAGGACGTCGGTGAAGGTGCTCCGTCTTGATTCTGCGGCCGAAGCCGCCCGAGCAGGCTGGGACGACCTCGTAGAAGAGGGCGATCTCTACTACTCCGCAGCCTGGCTGGCCTACCTCGAGCAGCTCTACCCTGGGACGCAGCACCTGCTGATCGCCGTCGACAGCGACGGGGGGATCATCGCGGGCCTGACCTGCCACACGCTCCCCGGCGACGTCCGCCCCCTCAACGACCCACTGACAGTCCTCACGGACGGCTGCGGCATCGCATCCGACGCTGAGCGAAAGATCCGGGCACGCCTCGGGCCAGCGCTCCTGCTGGGTGGACGAAACGCCGGGACAGGCCGGATCCTGGTGGCCGACCATCGCGGCGCGACGAGTGCCGGCCTAGCGCTGCTGGCCGCTGCCGAGGACCTCGCCCGCGAGCTGGGATGCCGGTCGGTCGGCATCAACTACGCCCTGGACACAGACAACGCGACGAGAATGCTGTGCGCGGCGGCTGGCTACGCCGAGTACCGCAGCGGCGCCTACAGCCGCCAAGACCTCCGGGGCCATGCCGATGTCCCGCAATACCTGGCCTCCCTCAAAGGTTCGCACCGGAAGCAGGTGCGTGTGGACCGGGCCGGGCTGGACGGGTCCGGATGGACCTTCGGATTGGCCCGCCTCGAACCCGTTCACATCGGGGAGATCCTCGACCTCAACATGTCCAACCTGGAGAAGTACGGCGCGAAGTCCAGTCGCGACTCCCTGCGCCGCCTGCACGGACTGGCGCTGGACGTACTTCCCGATCGCCACGTCGTCTCCCTCGCCAGGAACCCCCACGGCCAACTCGGTGGCTTCGCGATCTTTACGCTCGCAGGGCGGAACATGTACGGACGGCAGGGAGGCTTCGACTACCACCTCATCGGAAACCTTCCCGTCTACTTCGAGACCGTCTTCTACTCGCCCATGGACTACGCCATACGGCATCGGTTGGATGCGATCCATCAGGCAGTGACCGGCGAGTCGACAAAATCACTCCGCGGGTTCACACAGATCCCCACTTGGGGATACATCCGGCCGTTGGCTGCCGCCCATGGCCTTCATCCGCTGTTTGAGTCACCACTCCCAGCCGGGCCGGTCGCTGGGATGACGGAATCATGAGCCATGCCGTCGGAACGCTAGCTCCGCTCCGCCACCGGAGCTTCGCCGTCTACTTCTGGGCACGCGCGTTCTCATCTCTTGGAACTGCCATGGCGGTGCCCGCGTTGGTCTTCGCATTGGCGGAGCGGAACGCGGGCAATGGGATCGCAGAGCAGTTCAGCGGTGTCGGCCTCGCCTTGGCCGGCCGCCAGTCAGGCCAGATCCTACTGACCTTGCTCGGCGGTGTGGTGGCCGACCGCTACAGCCCTCTTCGCATCCTCGCCGTCACGAACTCGGTCAACGGTCTCCTCCAGACGGCGCTGGGAGCGCTGCTTGTCGCCGGATCCCCACCGATGGTGCTGGTGGTCTCGTGGCAGTGGCTCGCCGGCGCGGTCACCGCCCTCTCGGTCCCCGCCGCTCAAGGGCTTCTGACAGGTCTCGTGCCAAAGCCGGAAATGCGACAGGCTCAGGCACTGCGGACCCTGTCTACGAACGTCGTGACGGTGATCGGCCCGGCACTGTGCGGCGTGGCCGTCGCCTGGATCAGGCCGGGATGGATCATGGTTGTCGACGGCGTGACATGGTTCGTCGCCGGGCTTGTTTTCACCCGGATCAGGACGGCTGGACCAGGACGGAACGTCACGCGCCGCGCCATCCTGGCAAAGGGGCTGAAGCTTTACGCCTCATCGCGCTGGCTGGTACTGGGAACCGGCGCGCTAATGGTCGTACAGGTGGCACGTGAGGGCGTGTGGCTAGTACTCGGACCGCCGATCGCTCTGCACACACCTTCGATCGGTGCACGCGGCTGGGGCTTCGCCTTGAGCGCCCAGGCCGTGGGGGCCGTGGCGATGGGCGTGCTTATCGCGAGGCTCAAGTTCGAACGCCCGCTGTTCGTGCCCATGCTGGCAGGTGCGGCCATGGGACTGCCACTGGCCTTCTTCCCCCTCATCGAAGACTGGAGAACCCTGGCGCTCACGTCTCTGCTCGCCGGCGCGGGACTCAACATCTCAACGACCTATTTCTTCGCCGCCATCTATGAATCGGTCGACGGAAATTTCATCGGGCGCGTCATGTCGATCTATGCAACCGCTATCGCCCTATTCGTCCCAGTCGTGCAAGTAATCATACCTTTCGTCGCGTCAGATCGAAGTTCAGGCCAATGTTCAGTCGCACTGGCAGGTGCGGCACTGATGCTGGCAACCGCCGGGTACGCCGCGACGATGGCCACAACGCGAACCGTCCAATCGGTCGAGTTGGAGGAACCTGAGCTCGCCCCTCAGCGAGCACGGACAGGCCAAGCGTGATCCGTGCTCGGATCTTGGACGGGGGCAGGGGAAACACGCCCGCCCCTTGGCACGCCACCCTCGTGAACTCGATCTGCTGCTCGACGCGCCATCCCCTACTTTCGCCGCGTGGGTCGGCAGGGGGACAGGTGAGTCGTCGCCGGCGGCAGCGGATTTCCGGACGAAAGAAGCCCGCCTGATCTCTGGCCAGATGAGCGTGCACTGTCCCACCTCACACTCGCCCCCCGGGGGGAGGCCAGGCCGCTGCTCGCGGAGCAGGACGACGCGGAGCCGGAGGTGGCCGTGAGATTGCCGGCCTTGTCGTGGCAGTACAGCCAGAACGCGTTCCTCGTCGAGCCCCCGCCACGAAGTCCTCGTCGACCGCCGTCCAGTACCGGACGCCGGACGGCAGCCCTCGTCAGGGCCGCCGACGGAACCAGTCGCGGCCCCGTCCAGGCTCGGGGCCGTTGTCCGGCTCCGGCGCCGCGGCGGCCTGCAGTCGCCGGGGTGCGGCGCACAACCTTCCCGGCGGGGAGCGAGTCTGACCTGTCGGGAGTAAGGAGCTCCTAGGACGACAAGGGGGAGAAAATGCGAATCAACCGTTCTGTCTTAGCCGGTACGGCCGTCGTGGCGCTGGCGTTCGGAGGCACGGCCGCGCTGGCGGGACCGGCGTCCGCGGCGCCGAACACCACCCCGCAGAAGGTGTGCGGCAGCGCCTACCGCACCGTCAACTCCGCGCCCATCGGCTCCCTCGGCACCGTGTACCTGACGTACGACTCCAGCAACGGCAAGAACTGCGTGACGACCATTCGCACCAACCCGGGCGCCAAGCAGGACATGGGCACGTGGATTTACGTGCCCGACACCGACGCCTACGGCGAGGACTACGGCGCCTACACCTCGTACGCCGGTCCGGCCTACGTCCCGGGCAAGGGCCACTGCGTGGACTGGGGCGGGCACATCGACAACGTCTTCGTCACCGTGTCCGGCTCCAACTGCGCCTCCCTCAAGGAGCACCGCGTCACCACCGTGCGCTGACCGCCGCGTCACGGCACACCCGGCCGGCCCGCCCCCGTGAGGCGGACTCGCCGACGCCTGGCTCGCCCACGACCGCCCCATCGCCTCCCCGTGCGACGACTCCGTGCTGCGGGTGCGCCCCGACGGCACCGAGCA
>NZ_JBEYWK010000036.1:0-33540 GCF_040644415.1 Streptomyces sp. NPDC046985 | reverse complement strand
GGAGACGGTTCTCTTGGTCGATAACCCATCTACCAGGGGCTTCACCTGTCTGTCAGCCCAACGGACCTATCCAACGGCCAGGTTGGAAAGGGTTCACTGCCTCGGCGGCCACAATGAAGCCGATGGCCGATTCGTGCCCCTCCAGTGGTCACATAACCGACTGGGATGTCTGCACTACTCTCTCCAACGGCATCCTCCTGCTCAGTGAGACTCAGAACGAGGACTATGTCGGCGTCTCGTACACCAAGAAGGCCGGGTCGAGCGTCACGGGGAAGCTCGGCTACGTTCGCAGCGGCAGCACACATCTGAGCCCCAGCCTGACGTTCAGCGCGCCCAACGAGCGGGAGTATGACTGGAACGCCTCGGCGAGCTGCGCGTCGACGACCGGTGAGCTCGTCGTCGGGTCGGACGTCTACACCACTCCTTCCGCGCCGGGCTGCTGACGTGATGGTGGGCCGCTCCTTGGGCGGCCCGCTTCGTCAATCTCATACCTTTTTGTTTTCAGGGAGTTGGTTCGTGCTCGACGCAGTATTCCGCGGTCACGGCTTGTTCATCGTGATGGCAATCCTGATCATGATCGCGGTTTGGGTCGCGGCCCTCCGCTATTCGTCCCACTCCGGGTACCGCGCGGTCACCTCCGCCACGTGGGCAGCCTCGATCGCCGGTGTACTGACACTGACCCTCTGGAGCACGGGCGAGTCACGCGGTCCGGCTGAATGTTTCATCGACGCCGACCTGCGCGACTCTTTCGGCACCGAGCAAGGCTTGCTCAATCTGGCCATGTTCATACCGGTCGGCGTCTTGGGCGTCTTGGCCACCCGCCGCTTCCTGCCCGCGGCAGTCGTCGGCCTCGCTCTGAGCTCAACGGTCGAGACTCTGCAAGGAGCCTTCCCGTTCCTGGGCCGCGCCTGCGACACAGGTGACCTGATCACCAATTCCTGCGGCGCGCTCGTCGGAGCCGCTGTCGGCTGGGTCCTCGTCAAAGTCGACACCCGCGACCCCGATCCCTGGCACTTCCGGCGCCGCCCCGCGCTGATAGGAATCACCGTCTTTGCCGCGTGCCTCGGCATTGTCTGGGGTACCGGCATCACTCCACGGTTCATCACCACTGGGACTCCGATCCGGACTGCCAGCGCCGCCCAGAAGCAGGCGCTGCGCACCGAACTCCGTCGCGCTTTCGGTGACCAGTACACCCCGGAGCTGATCACTTTCGTGCCCACAGGACCTGGCACGGGCAACCTCAGCGCGTCCATCGGCCCTGCTTCCAGCATGCAGATCTCATGGCCGGACGCCACCAGCGCCGAGTACAGCCTGGAGATCGCGGCACAGGGCGAGGACCACGGCTACCGTGTTCCCGGTGCCCTCCACCGGGCAGCAACTCCTGCACAAGCCATCGCCGTCGCGACGGCGTACGCCCACGACCACACCCCCTGGGCCCTGAAGGGCGTACATCCCACAGCGACCACCGTGCCCCACATCGGATGGATGATCAGTTGGCGGCGTCGCGTGGACAACGTCCTGATGCCGATGCGCCTGGACATCGAGATCGACCACGCCGGCCGGATCGAACAACTCCTCAGTCGTCATCTACCCGACGTGTCCGTTCCCTCCCCAACCCTTACAGCCCGCCAGGCAGCCGTGCGCATCAGGCAAGCCGCACCCCAATGCGACGGGGCCGTCCCGGGCGAGCTCCTGGCGCTGCGCCACGAGGGCCGTTGGATCGCCGCATGGCGGGTCGCCGTCGCATGCGGTGATCGCGAGGGCATCATCACGGTGGACGCCCGTAGCGGGACGACGCTGTCCAAGTCCCTCTACCCTCGGCCCACTGCGGCGCCAAGCCTGCGTTGATCGAGACCGAGAGCGACCTCACCGCGATCATTGCTGACTTCGGCTTGTCAGGGTGATGCTGGGTCGTCGAGGGTCGGGCCGGTGCCCGCTGTGAAGCCGTCGAGGGTGGCGGACCGGTACGGAAGTCGTTTTAGCTGGTTGCGGACGAGGATCTCGAGCCGGTCGAGAGCGGCCACGGCGAGACGCCTTGACGCCGTCGATCAGCGCGATGAAGTCCCGCTCGCCCATGCCGCGGCGTCTGTCCTTGCCCGCTCGTCGGGTGCGCGGGCGAGGGCACGGCCAGGTCCGCGAGCCGGGCCGCATGGCGATCAGCCCCGTCACGGACAGGCGCCCCGAGCGTCGGCCGCTCACCGTCACGACCGGGGTGCGGCCGCACCGGCCCCCAGTGCGTCTTCGGGGCGCCGGCGGGCGAAGCCCGCCTCGGCCTCGAGGCAGATGTGGCCTCCGCAAGCCGCCCGGACCCTTCACCTCGGCCCAGGTCGCCTCCCTCCACGCGGCGACGGCCTGCTCGTCGCGCTCGGCGACCCGCCGTGCGGGCGTCTGCGGGCTGAAGCCGACCCGGTCAACTGTCCCGCCCTGTCCCGGTAGCCAGCATGCACACGATCTATGGCAGCGCAGAGGCGACACGGCACCTGTCGTTCGAACCACGCGCCCACGACGGTGGAACACATCATGGCCCGCTCCATCGCCTCCGCCACTGCCCAGCATCGTTCGGAGTACGCCCTCGCCGTGGTCGAGCGGCACACGAAACGACTGGTCGGAGTCGGCCGCCTGGCAATGGACCCCTACCAGCAGCGCGCAGCCACAATGGGCTTTGCGCTGCGCGCAGACGTCTGGGGCGTTGAGACGGGTTCACCTCCTCATCGGCCTAGCGTTCGATGAGCTGCACCTGCATCGCTTTGGGGGGCGCTCCCCTCACAATGGAAACTCGCTTGCCCCATGACTACTGCTGGCAAGGGGATTCCCGACGTCCAAGACCGGTCGCTGCACACGAGCGAGGACGCGAAGCAGTGGCTCGCCAGCGCCAACACCGACTCCAGTCGTGGCGAGTTCCTTGACCCCCGCAAGGGTGAGATCCTCCTCGCCGACTACAGCGTCGACCACTGGCGGCCGGGCCGGTCCGACGAGCCTTCGACGGCGAATCCGATGCCTAGTGAGATCTGGAACCACATCATGCCTTTGATGGGTGACTACGCTCCGCGAGAGATCGACGCCTCGGATCTGCGGACCTTCAAGGCAGCGCTGTTCACAAGGGTCGAGCGGTCGACAGCAGAGGTGATCTGGAGACACTTGTCCTCGATCCTCGGCAGCGCCGTCGGAGATCGGCGCCTGCCACGCAACCCGATGAAGGCCAAGTACAAGGAGACCGCCCGGGGCGGGCTCGCGGTGAACATCATCGAGTGTTAGGCACGCAGGCAGGCACGCTTAGGCAGGCACGTAGGCCCCGAACAGCGCGTTCATTTCTTTCCGCGCTGTTCGGGTCCTTCCCTTTCCACGCGGCGGGAAGTCTCCTTTCCCACCGGGCGGAAAGCCGTCGGTAACCGCCCGGGACAGGTGGGGAAGTCCCCGAGCACTCCCCTGGGAACGTCGCGGCCGGATCGGGTGTAGCGGCCTCGGCGCGGGGCACCCAGCACGGACCGTCGAGAAGGACGCCCCGGCTCGCGTGCCCGATCGCAGGGTTGCGCGGTGGCGGTGGCTGTGTCCCGGTTCGGCGGCCAGTGGACGTGCACCGACAGTGCGGCCAGCGGGCGTGCACCGACAGTGAGGAGCCTGTTCATGCGGAGGGCGACTTCCCCGCCGAGCGAAGCGAGCGAGGCGAGCGAGGCGGCCACTCCTCGGGCGGCCCGCGCGGAGCGGCTGTCCCAGGACGGCGGCCGTAGGGACGCGCCGTCGTCCGGGCTCACGGTGGCCTCGCGGTTCGCCCGCTACGTGGACGCGTGGGCGGTCGGCGAGACGGTGTGCCCGCTGCCGGGCAGCGGGCACACCGCTGCCCGGTTCGACGCGCTGAGCGCGGTGGCCCGGGAGGATCTGAGCGTGGCCCGGCTGGTGGAGGGCCACCTGGACGCGGCGGCGATCCTCGCCGAGCTGGGCGGTGAGGCGGTCCGGCCCGATCAGTACTGGGGCGTGTGGGCGGCCGAGCCGCCGGGCTCGGGGCTCACCGCGACGCGCACGGCAGACGGCTGGGCGCTCGACGGCCTCAAGCGGTACTGCTCGGGCGCGCACGTCTGCACGCACGCCCTGGTCACCGCGCGCGCCGACGACGGCCGGCGGCTGTTCGCGGTGCGCACCGGCGTGCCCGGCGCCCCCGCGGACGAGGCGGAGCCCGGCCCGGTGGACGGCCCCGGGTGCCGGCCGGTGCCCGGGACCTGGGAGGCGGTCGGCATGGCCGGCAGCGACAGCCCCGACGTCCGGTTCACGTCGGTCCCGGCGGCGCCGGTGGGCGGGGTGGAGGCGTATCTGCGCCGTCCGGGCTTCGCGCACGGCGGCGTCGGCGTCGCCGCCTGCTGGTACGGCGGGGCCCAGGCGGTGGCGCGGGTGCTGTTCGAGCGGGCCGCGCGCCGCGAGGACGCGTTCACCGACGCGCACGCCGGGGCCGTGGACCTGCGGCTGTACACGGCCGGGTTGGCACTGCGCCGGGCGGCCGAGGAGATCGACGCCGACCCGCTGGACCGGGCCGGCGGGGCGGCCGTGCGGACCCTGCGGGTACGCGCCGTGGTGGCCGAGGCGGGCGCCGAGATCCTGGACCGGGTGGGACGGGCGACCGGAGCGGAGCCGCTGTGCCACGACGGGCGGCACGCCCGCGCGACCGCCGACTTGGCCGTCTACCTGCGCCAGCACCACGCCGACCGGGACTTGACGGCGCTGGGCGGGATCGTCGCACGGGGCGCCGGAGCGGAGCGGTGACCGCCGGGCAGGACGCCTCGGCCCTCGAGTACGCCGACCCGATCCAGGCGCCCGGCACCGATGAGGCCCGCTGGCGGGCCTGGGACGGCTGGGCCCGGATGGAGCGGTACGCGCTGCCGGAGGCGGGCCGGGTCGTGGCAGTGGCGGCCCATCCGGACGACGAGGTGCTGGGTGCGGGCGGTGCGCTCGCCCTGCTCGCCGCGGCCGGCTGCGCGGTGACGGTGGTCTCCGTCACCGACGGGGAGGGATCCCACCCGGGCAGCACACGCTTCACCCCCCAGGAGCTGGCCGCGGTGCGCGCCCGCGAGCTGCGCGAGGCGCTGGACGCGTTGGGCGCGGACGGCGCCCGGATCGTGCGGCTGCGGCTGCCGGACACCGGGGTGGCCGCGCACGAGGACCGGCTGGCCGCCGAGTTGGCGGAGCTGCTGCCGGGCGCCGTGCTGTGCCTGGCGCCGTGGACGGGCGACGTGCACGGCGATCACGAGGCGGCGGGCCGGGCCGCGGCGGCGGCCTGCCGGGCGGCTTCCGTGCCGTGCCGGCTCTACCCGGTCTGGCTGTGGCACTGGGCGCAGCCGGGCGATCCGCGGGTGCCCTGGGAACGGGCCGCCAGGATCGAGCTGCCGCCCGCCGTGGCGGCCCGCAAGCGTGCCGCGGTCGACCGCTTCGCCAGCCAGATCCATCCCCTGGGACCCGGAGCCGCGGACGCCGCCGTGCTCCCTCCCGAGGAGCTGGCCCACCATCTGCGCGGCTGGGAGGTGGTGTTCGCATGACCCGCCCGCGCACCCCCGAGGCGTACTTCGAGCGTATGTACCGCACCGCGGAGGACCCCTGGCGCCTGGAGGAGCGCTGGTACGAGCGGCGCAAGTACGACCTGACGGTCGCCGCGCTGCCGCTGCCCCGCTACCGGCGGGCGTTCGAACCGGGCTGCTCGGTCGGCGAACTCACCCGCCGGCTCGCCGGTCGCTGCGACGCCGTCCTGTCGTGCGACCGGGTGGCCTCCGCGGTCCGCACGGCCCGCCGCCGCACCGCGGACCTGCCGCAGGTGGAGGTGCGGCGCCTGCTGCTGCCGGAGGAGTGGCCCGAGGGATCCTTCGACCTGATCGTGCTCTCCGAGCTGCTGTACTACCTCGACGCCGCAGCCCTCGACCGGACGCTGCGGCAGGCGGTGGCCGCGCTGGAGGACGACGGCACCCTGGCCACCGTGCACTGGAACCACCCCGTCCCCGATCACCTGGCCACCGGCGCCGAGATCGCCCGCCGCGTCGCCGACCTGCCCGGTCTCACCCTGCTCGCCGACCACCGCGAGCCCGACTTCGTCCTTCAGATCCACCAGCGCACCGCCCCGGACGGACCCGGCGCGCTCTCGGTGGCGGCCAGGGAAGGTCTGGTGTGAGCGCGTACACCGCCGCCGTCGTCGTCGTGCCCGCCCACAACGAGGAAGCGCTGCTGCCCGCCGCCCTCGCCGCGCTCGCCGCGGCGGCCCGCCATCCCGGGACGGCGGGCGTCCGGGTGACGACCGTGGTGGTGGCCGACTCCTGCCAGGACCGCACGGCCGCGCTCGCCCGGCAGTCGGGCGCCGTCGTCGTCCGCACCGACCACCGCAACCCCGGAATGGCCCGGCGGGCAGGCGTCCGCCACGCCCTCGACCGGTACGCGCAGGACGGCGGGGCCGTCTGGATCGCCACCACCGACGCCGACAGCACCGTGCCGCCCCGCTGGCTGGCCCACCAGCTCGCCAGGGCACGGGAGGGCTGGCAGGCGGTGGTCGGCACCGTCGCCCTCCCGCCCGCCTCCCCCCTGGCGCGCCCGCACCGGACGCGGTACGAGGCGACCCGGCCGCCCGGCGGCGCCGACTGGGACCATCCCCACGTGCACGGCGCCAACCTCGGCGTCAGCGGCGCCGCCTACCTCGACGCCGGCGGCTTCCCCCCGCTCGCCGTCGGCGAGGACCGGGCACTGGTCGAAGCCCTGGAACGCCGCGGACACCGGGTGCTGCGCACGGCGCGCTGCCCCGTGCTCACCTCGTCCCGGCTGCACGCCCGCGTCCGCGGCGGCTTCGGCAGCTACCTGGCCGCCATCGCCCTGGCGTAGCCGACCGGCGCGCGACGCCCGGCGGCCTGGAGAAGGACGCCCATGGCCGCGCCCGCCCTCAGTCCGGGCGCGTCTGCGCGACCACCCAGGCCGCGTACGCCTGCGAGCCGCCGGTCACGGGGAGGACGATCCACTCGGGCACGTCGTACGGGTGCCGGGCGGTCACCCACGCCTCCAGGTCGGGGAGGCGGTCGGGGGTCGTCTTGTACGAGACGCGCCACTCCTGAGCGGTCTGGACCTCGCCCTCCCAGCGGTAGACGGCGGTGAGCGGCGCGTCGATGTGCGCGCACGCCGCCAGTCCGCCCTCGACCGCGCCCCGGGCCAGCGCCTTCGCCTGGTCCTCGTCGTCGACGGTCGTCTGCGCGAGCACTGTCTCGTCGTTCATGCGGCCCCTTCCGCTCGGTGTGCCGCGGCCATCCTGCCCGACGGGACCGGAGCGCCTCGTGACCCGCGGCGGGTCGCGTGCCCCACGACCGGCGGCGCGGGACAGCTCCCCGCGCCCCTCCTGTCCGTTCCTCCCCGGGCTACCGGACGGTCACCCAACTCCCCTACGCTGCCGCTGAATTCGGCGATGACGAAGGGGAGTCGACCATGCGCGCAGCGAGACGGGCGGCAGCGGCACTGGGGGCGGCGGCACTGGGCGTGACGGCGTCGCTGTGGGGGGCCACCGGCGCCGCCGGGGCGACGGGGACGGCTGGAGCGGCTGGAGCGCTCAGGTTCTCCGAGACCACGGCGATCGGCACGCACAACGCGTACGACAAGGCCAAGTACACGTACTTCGCGCAGGCGCTGGACTCCGGCGCCTCGCTGCTTGAACTGGACGTCTACACCGACTCGTTGACCAAGCGCTGGCGGGTCAGCCACAGCAACCCGCTGGGCGACGACAACAACTGCGAGGCCGCGAAGACGCCGGCGCAGCTCTACAGCACGAGCCGCGACCAGGACCTGGGCAGTTGCCTGGACAACATCGCCGCCTGGCACCGGCTGCACCCGGACCACCGGCCGATCGTCTTCAAGGTGGAGATGAAGAACGGCTTCAACAACACCGTCGGGCTCGGCGCGGACGAGTTCGACACGCTGGTGAAGCAGAAGCTGGGCAGCCTGGTCTTCACGCCGTCCGATCTGCTGGGCGGCGCGTACTCCTCGCTGGACGCGGCGGCCAGGGCGAACGCCTGGCCGACCCGGGACGCGCTGACCGGCAGGGTCCTCTTCGAGCTGATCCCCGGCACAGTGGAGCAGGCCAACCCCTTCGACCACTACTGGACCGACCGGGAGTACGGCGACCACCTGCGGGACCTGTACGCGGCCGGGAGCATCGCCGAGGCGCAGGCGTTCCCGGCGGTCCTCGGCGCGGCGGCCGGCGACCCGCGCACCAGCCGGTACGACGCCTCGATCCGCCCCTGGTTCGTGTTCTTCGACGGGGACGCGGCGACGTACGCCGACAAGGGGTACGACACCTCCTTCTACTCCCGCGGCCACTACATCCTGATCGACACGGACGCCGCCTCGGCGTCCCCGGCGATCTCCTCGACGAACCCCACCGACGCGGAGGCGGCCGCCCGGCTGTCGCTGCTGGCCGGCCGGCACGCGAGCCTGATCACCTCGGACTGGTCGGCCAAGTCGCCCGCCGTGCTGGGGTCGGTGGTCAGCCGAGGCTGATGTTCGAACGCCGTAGGGGGATCGTCCGTACACAAGACGGGGCACAACCACACCGACGACTGTCTCCTAGCCCCTGACCGACCCTCCCTCTCCCCCACGGCATCCTCAAGGGAGTTCGCATGCTGCACGGCATCGACGTGAGCGCCTATCAGTCCTCCGCCTTCGACACGAGCGGCCTCTCCTTCGTCTTCGTCAAGGCGACGGAGGGCCGCAGTTACGTCAACTCCCGGCTCAGCGCCCAGACCAAGCACGGACGGGAGGCCGGTCTGGTGGTCGGCTTCTACCACTTCCTGTGGCCCGGCGACGTCGACGCCCAGGCCGAGTACTTCGTCGCGCACGCCCCCGAGAAGGCCGGCGACCTCCTCGCCGTCGACTGGGAGCCGACGGGCGAGGGCACGCACGCCTCGAACGCGGACAAGGACCGGTTCATCCGGAAGGTGAAGGCGCTGCGCCCGCACCACCGGGTGCTCCTCTACACCAACCGGGACTTCTGGCTGCACGTCGACACCACGTCCTACGCGGGCGACGGCCTGTGGATCGCCGACTACGTGAGCGCCGGGCACCCGCGCATCAAGGCCGCCTGGCGCTTCCACCAGTACGCCGACGAGCCGCACGACAAGAACGTGGCCGCCTTCGCCGACGCCGCCGCGCTCAGGAGGTGGGCCGCGCACTGACGGGCGGCTCGCCCCGGGGGGCGTCTCTCCCCCCGGGGCAGCCGGTCAGCCGCGGAAGTCCGCCGAGCGCTCGGGACCGGCCTCGGCCAAGGCCCGCGCGACCGCGTCGGCGCCGGCCTGGAGGCCGTAGACGGGGGCGCCGGGCTGCTGGCGCCAGGAGTCGTCGATGCCGCCTGCGTCCACGGTGTCGAAGCCCAGCTCGTCGATCAGGGCCCGGACCTTCGCCTTGGCGGCGGCGTCGTCGGACGCCACCGGGAGCGCCATGCGGTCGGGGTCGCCGGCAGCGCGCGGGCGCTCCAGCAGGTCCGCCGCGTACGTGCCGTTGAACGCCTTGACCACCGGGTGGCCGAGCTGACGCTCGGTCCAGCGGCTCTCGGTGAGTCCCTCGTCCTCGATGGCGGCGATCCTGCCGTCGCGCTGCTGCGGGTAGTAGTTGCCGGTGTCGATGACGGCCACGCCCTCGGCGGCGCCGTCCAGCAGGCCGGAGGGCAGGTCGGGGACCGCCTTGAGGGGGACGGTGACCACCACGACCTCCGCGCCGCGCGCGGCCTCCTCGGCCCGCACGGGGGTCGCGCCGGTCTCCTCGGCCAGAGCCGCCAGGGTCTCGGGGCCGCGCGAGTTCGCCACCGAGACGTCGTGCCCGAGGGCGGTGAGCCGCCGGGTCAGGTTGCCGCCGATGTTGCCCGCGCCGATGACGCCGATCTTCATCTCTGCTCGCCTCGCTCTCCCCCGGGATCCCCCGGAGGTCGGTTGCCGGTGCGCCTGCGCGCGCAGGCTGTCCGCTGTCAACCACGGCGGTGCGCGGACTGTTCCGGGGACGCGCCGAACGGGTGAGCGGCGGCGGGGAGGGGCGAGCGGCGGCGCGGCCGGGCCGGCGCCGTGACCGGGAAGGGGCGCCCGGCCGGGCGCCCCTCGCGGTCCGCGTCACTTGCTCAGGTAGGTCCAGAACTCGTCGAAGGACAGGACCTTGTCGCCGTTCAGGTCGCGGGTCTTGATGATCGACTCCGCCACCGTGTCCGTGACGTTCCAGTCGCCGCCCTGCGCGAGGGCGGACTTGAACTCGGCGGCGGTGATGAACCCGTCGCCGTCCGCGTCGATCCGCTGGAACTGCTCGCGTGCTTCGTCGATGTCCGCCATCGGTCCGCCCCTTTTGCGTCGCTTCTGATCCGTCGTGCCGTCGCACTGACGCAGGTCAGACTAACGGCCCGGCCGGACCGCCCGCGCCGCGCCCGCCCGCGGGGGCGCGGGCGGGCCGGGGACGGGCGCCGGGGGCGGCGGTCGCCGGCCGTCAGCGGAAGACGCCCGTGTGGCCGAGCGAGTAACGGCCCGGCTGCGGGTAGACCGCCAGTCCGTGCGGGCCGTTGCCGACCTTGACGCGGGCGAGCTGCCTGCCGGTGCGGGTGTCGATGGCGTAGACCTCGGAGTTGTAGCGGCCCGACAGCCACAGCACCTTGCCGTCGACGGAGACGCCGCCCATGTCGGGGCTGCCGCCCTGGGGCAGGCGCCACTTCTTGGTGAGCTTGCCCTGGGCGAAGTCGTAGACGGAGATCGTGCCCTCGCCCCGGTTGGAGATGTACATCTCGCGCGAGTCGCGGCTGACGTAGAGGCCGTGGGCGCCCTTGCCGGTGGGCAGGAACGCGGGCTTGGCGAACGTCTTGCCGTCCAGGATCCACATGCCGTTGGCCGCCATGTCGGCGATGTAGAACCGGCTGCCGTCGGGCGAGAGCTTCACGTCCTGCGGCATGGCGCCGTGGAAGTCCAGCTTCTGCTGTGCGACGACCTTCATCGCGGCGGTGTCGACCTTGAGCAGTTCGCCGCTGAACTCGCAGGAGACGACGAAGTAGCGGCCGTCGGTGGAGAAGTCCGCGTGGTTGACGCCGCTGCACGCGACCGGGACGCTCTTGACCTTGTCCATGGTGTGCGCGTCGCGGAAGACGAGCTGGCGGTCCTTGGAGGCCATCACGATGGCGTACTTGCCGTCCGGCGTGAAGTAGAGGTTGTACGGGTCGTGCACGTCGACCGCCTTGCCGGCCTTGCCGGTGCGCGGGTCGATGGGGGTGAGGGAGTTGCCGAGGTCGTTGTTGACCCACAGCGTCTTCAGGTCCCAGGAGGGCACCACGTGCTGGGGCTGGCGGCCCACCGGGATGGTGTCCAGGATCTTGTACGTCCTGGGGTCGAGGACGGTGACGGTGTTGGAGAGGGTGTTGGGCACGTAGATCCGGGACGGGAAGTCCTTGACCGTGTCGGAGAGCTGGCCGGCGCGGTCGGCGGAGTAGACGTCCTTGGCGTCGAGGACCGGGGGCATGCCGGGCAGCGCGTCGGCGGCCCGCTGGTCCCGTGCGGGGGACTTGCTGCCCAGCGCCTGGTCGGGCTGGTCCGCGGAGCCGCCGCTGCACGCGGACAGCCCGGCCAGGGCGGCGCAGGCGAGCAGGATCCGGGAGGCGCGGGAGAGTGGTGTGCGGTGCATCAGCTCAGCAGCTCCGTGGCAGTGACCGCGTGCAGGCCGCGGCGGTCGAGTTCTGTGAGTACGGCGGGAAGGGCGGCGACCGTGTCGGCGTACCCGAAGTGCAGGCTCACCACGGAGCCGCCCCGGACCTCGTCCAGGACCTTGCGGGTGACGGCCGCGGCGCCGGGGCTGGTGTAGTCGAGCGAGTCGACGTCGTACGACAGCACGTGCGGGTATCCCGCGGCGCGGGCCAGCCGCTCGACCAGCGGGGAGGCGGTGGGGGCGCGCGAGGGGCGGAACCAGGTCCCGATGGAGCCGGTGAGCCGCTTCAGACGGTCCGCGCAGTCGGTGACCTCCGCGCGGGCGGCGGCTTCTGACATGGTGTTGACGCCCAGGTGGCGCTGGGTGTGGTTGCCGAGGTCGTGGCCGCCGTCCACGATCCGTCGGGCCATCTCCGGGTGCTGGTCCAGCCAGGCGCCGACGGCCAGCACGGTGAGCCGGGCGCCGTGCCGCTCGGCCGTGGTGAGCAGGCCGCGCGCCATCGCGGGGTCGCCCTGGCCGTGGAAGGTGAGGGCGACGCGCGGTCTGTCGCGCGGGCCGTGCGCGATCTGGGCGGGCTGCCCGCGGAAGGCGCGCGGCGCGGGGGCGGCGGACGGAGCGGCGGAGCCGCGCGCCGCGGGGGCGGTGGAGTCGGCGGCGGAGGCGTGAGGGGACGCGGCGGAGTGCGGGTCGGCGCCGGCGGCGGAGCACCCGGCGGCGAGCGCGCCCCCGGCGACGAGCCCCGCACCGGCCCGCAGCACGCCGCGGCGGTCGGTGGTGGTCACCCTCACCATTTAAGGGGCGGAAAGTAAGAAAACGGGCCATTCACACGTGTGGACGTCGTGTGAGCATCCGAACGGTGGTCATCTGATGCGACCGTGACGGCGGGTCAGCGGTCCGCCGCGCGCATCTCGAACCAGGTGGTCTTGCCGCGCGGCAGCAGGTCCACGCCCCAGCGGTCGGCCAGCTTGTCCACCAGGAACAGGCCCCGGCCGCTGACGTCCAGATCCTGCACCGGCATCAGGCACGGCAGTCCGCGCGAGGGGTCGCGGACCTCGACGCGGATCCAGCCCCGGCGGCGGTGCGTGCGCAGCCCGAACATCCGGGCGCCGGTGTGCCGGACGGCGTTGCCGACTAACTCGGAGACCAGCAGGACCGCGTCCTCCGCGAGCTTGGAGGTCAGACCCCACTGGCGCAGCACCACGACCTGCACCAGCCGGCGGGCGACGGCGGCGGACTCGGGGCGAGAGGGCAGGCACACCTCGGCCGCGGCGGGATCGCCGTACCGCTCCAGCGCGTCCAGCGCGCGGTCGTCCGCGACCGCGGGCGTCCAGCGGGCCGCGGCCGCACGTCTGGGTCCCCGCGGCTGCTCGACTCCCTCCAGCCCCGCCATGGCCCCCATGATGGCCGCCGCCGCCGGACCGCGGGGCCGTTCCGCGGGAATGCGCCCCGCGGGCGCTCCCGTTCGGCCAGATGCGGGCGGCGGGCGCCGGGGGCGGCGAGGGGACCGGGGCGGCCAGGCTGACCTGCGCGGGCAGCCCGGCCGCGACGGCCGGGACCCCCCGCCCGCACGGCGTGTCCCGGCGAGCGGCGTCGGCGGGATGTCGCCGGTGCGGGGTTCCGCTGCGGGCGCCCGCAGCGGGGGCGCCGCAGCGCGGCACGGAGCGGCGCCGGCCGGCTGTCGCCGGTGCGGGTTCCGCTGCGGGCGCCCGCACCGGGGGCGCCGAGCGGGCGCCGCACCGGAGCGCGTCTGCGGGATCGCCGGAGCGCGGCGCGACTCAGGGCGACCCGGCGCGGCGCGGCTCAGGACGTCTGAGGGGGACGCCTCCAGGGGGCGCTTCCACGGGACGCCGGGGGACGGGGCGCCGAGGGACGGGGCAACCCGGAGGACGGGACGCCTCAGCCGGACGTCTCTGAAGGGGACGCCCGCAGGGGCGCCTCCGCCGGACGCGCCCGGAGGGGCGCCTTGGCCGGATGGGTGAAAGGGGTGCCGGGGGCGTTCAGAGGAACGGCTGAGGGAAGCGCCTCAGCTAAACCCTCAGAGGAACTTCGCCTTGCCGGGGCCCTCCTCCACGAAGCTGCGCATGCCGGTCTCCCGGTCCTGCGTGGCGAACAGCCCGGCGAACCAGTTCCGCTCGACGGTGAGGCCGGTGTCGATGTCGGTCTCCAGGCCCGTGTCGATCGCCTCCTTGGCGGCGCGCAGCGCGATGGCCGGCCCCTGGGCGAGCCGCGCCGCCCACGCGTGAGCCGCCTGGTAGACCTCGGCGGCCGGGACCAGGCGGTCCACCAGGCCGAGCGCGAGCGCCTCGTCGGCCTTGACCATGCGGCCGGTGAAGACGAGGTCCTTGGCCTTGGACGGACCGATCAGGCGGGACAGCCGCTGGGTGCCGCCCGCGCCGGGGATCAGGCCGAGCAGGATCTCCGGCTGGCCGAGCTTGGCGTCGTCCGCGGCGATCCGGAAGTCCGCGCAGAGCGCCAGCTCGCAGCCGCCGCCGAGGGCGTAGCCCGTGACGGCGGCGACCACCGGCTTGGGGATGCGGGCCACGGCGGTGAAGGAGTCCTGGAGGGCGCGGGCGCGCAGCACCATCGCCGCGTGGTCCATCGCCCGCATCTCCTTGATGTCCGCGCCCGCCGCGAACACCTTCTCGCCGCCGTAGAGCACCACGGCGCGCACGTCCTCGCGCCGGGCGGCCTCTTCGGCGAGTTCCCTGATCCGGTCCTGCGCGGCGACGTCGAGCGCGTTCATGGGCGGGCGGTCCAGGCGCAGCGTGCCGACGCCCTCGGCGACTTCCAGAGTTACGGTCATGCGCAGCAGGTTAACGGCTGCTAACGGGGCTGGCCCCGGTGCGGTCGATCACACCGGGGCCGGGCCGCCGTACGGCGCGGGACGGACGGGCGCGGTCAGGCCGTCCACCGCTCCCAGGACATGTTCCAGCCGTTCAGCCCGTTCTCCGGGGTCACGGTCCGGTCGTGCGAGTGCTGGACCTGCACCACGTCGCCGATCATCGAGTGGCCGAAGAACCAGGCGGCCGGCGTCGAGCCGTCGGCGCCGCCGCGCACGTCGCGCAGGCCGACGCAGCCGTGGCTGGCGTTGTAGTTGCCGAAGGCGTCCCCGCCCCAGTAGTTGCCGTGGATGAAGGTGCCGGAGTCGGTGAGGCGGATGGCGTGCGGGACGTCCTTGATGTCGTACTCGCCGCCGTAGCCGACGGTCTCGCCGTTCATCCGGGTCACCGCGAGCTTCTCGCTCATGACCATCGTGCCGTTCCAGGTCTCGTAGCCGGGCTTGCCGGTGGTCACCGGGAGGGTCTTGACGACCTTGCCGTCGCGCATGACCTTCATGGTGTGCCGGGCGGCGTCCACGACGGAGACCTGGGAGCGGCCGACGGTGAAGGCGACCGTCTTGTCCTGCTTGCCGTAGACGCCGGGGCGGCCCTCGACGCCGTCGAGGTTCAGCCGGACGGAGACCTTGGTGCCCGCCTTCCAGAAGTGCTCCGGGCGGAAGTCCAGGCGGTCGTCGCCGAACCAGTGGCCCTCGACGTCGACGGCCGGCTCAGTGGTGATCCGCACGGCCTTCTCGACGGCTTCCGGGTGCGTGATGCCCCGGGAGAAGGCGAGGGAGAAGGGCATGCCCACCCCGACGGTCGAGCCGTCTTCGGGGGTGAACCTGCCGACGAAGGTGTTCTTCGGGGTCAGCGTGGTGAAACGGGAGTCCTCGGCGGCCCGGCGGCCTGCCGAATCCACGGCGACCGCGTGCACCGTGTACGCGGTGGAGGCGGCCAGGTGGGTGCTCGGCGCCCAGGCGGCGCCACCGCTCGTGATCTTCCCGGATATCGCCGCGCCCTGGGCGTCCTTGACGACGACCTCGGTGAGCTTGCCCGCGCGCGCCGCTATCTTGAGCGCGCCGCTGGTGTCGACGGACGTCGCGCCGTTTTTGGGGGCGATGGCGACGACCGCGTCCGACTGCTTGCTCTGCGCCGCCGCGGACGCCTTGCCCCCGCCTGCGCCCCCGCCCGAGCCGGCGTCTCCCCCGCCGCATGCCGCGACGGTGAGCACCAGCGCACCGCTGACCAGTGCCAGCAGCCCCCTGCGGCGCCCGCTCCCGCCGCGCGCCGCGCGCTGCGGCGCGTCCACCGACGCCCCCGATATCGGCCGCACGTTCACCTTCGACTCCCCTCCCGAGGCCGGTCCGACCCGCGCCCCGGCGCCCGTCCCACACGCTCTGGCGCATAGTAACCACAAGGTCAGGGGCGGGACTTCAGCGGAGTGTCACCGTTGCGTCCCAACTTCGACGGCCCCCGGGCGCCCCTTCCCGACATCGCCCGATCCGTCCTCGGCCCCCGTCGGCCCCGTCGCCCCCTGGGGGAATGTCTTCCCGTCATTTACCGGTCGCAGGCGCCGGGTTCAGGGCGCTGCCCGCCGTCCACTGCCGCCAGTCCATGTTCCATCCGCTGAGCCCGTTGGAGGGGCTGACCGTCGCGTCGTCGCTGCGGACGACCTGCACCACGTCCCCGACGAGGCTGCGGTCGAAGAACCAGCCCGCCGGGGTGGCGGAGCTGCCGCCCTTGACGTCCTGGAGGCCCACGCAGCCGTGGCTGACGTTCCGCTGGCCGAACGGGTTCGTGGCAGACCAGTAGTTGCCGTGCACGAAGGTCCCGGAGTCGGTGAGCCGCATCGCGTGCGGGACGTCGGGGATGTCGTACTCGCCGCCGTAGCCGACCGTGCCGCCGTTCATGCGGGTCACCTCCAGCATCTGCTTGACCACCATCGTCCCGTTGTACGTGGCGCTGCCGGGCGCCCCGGCGGTGATGGGCACGACGGCCAGGAGCTTGCCGTCGCGGACCACCTGCATCGTGTGCGCCGCCGCGTCGACCACCGAGACCTGGCTGCGGCCGACGGTGAAGGAGAACGTCTTGTCCTGCTGCCCGTAGACGCCGGGCGAGCCCTGCACGTCCCGCAGCCGCAGGTCGACGGTGACGTGGGTGCCGGTCTTCCAGTAGCGCTGGGGGCGGAAGTCCAGGCGGCTGTCGCCGAACCAGTGCGGGCGGACCTCCACGGACGGCCGGGCGGTGACGCGGACGGCGCGCTCGACGGCGGCGCGGTCGGAGATCTCCCGGTTGAAGGTCAGCGAGACGATCATCCCGACGCCGACGACGGAGCGGTCCTCCGGGATGACGTAGCCGACGAAGCGCTCGGGGGGCACCCAGGTGGTGAAGACGGCGTGGCGGGCCTGGCGGCGGCCGTCGCCGTCCTCGGCCACCGCGTCCACCGTGTACTGGGCGGCCAGCGCGAGCCGGTCGTCGTCGGGTCGCCAGGTGCGGCCGTCGTCGGAGAGCCGCCCGGCGACCGGAGTGTCCTGCGCGTCCTGGGACTTGACGACCCGGACCGACTCCAGGCGCCCCTCCGCCGCCCGTACCCGCAGCTTCTGCTCCGGCCGCACGTCCTTGCTGCCGTCGTCCGGGAGGACGCGGATCACGTCCTGGGCCGACGGAGGATCGCGGAAGAGCCGTTCAAGGGGGCCCGGTCCGCCCGAAGTGCAGCCGGCGGCCCCGGCCAGCAGTCCTGCCCATGTCAGTACGGCGGCCAGGAGGGCCCCCGCGCGCCGCGCGCGCCGATCTACGTGCCTCACGGCCTGCCCAACGACCGGCCCGCTTCCGGGAAACGTGAGTGCGACCCGCGCTCTGGGCAGAACAGTGGGGAAGAGCACCCGAGGGGCGGCCGCGCCCGGGAGGAGAGCAGGTGCGGGGGCCGGGGGCGTACGAGCCGCGACAGCCGAAAAAAGGGGCCGACCAGGTGTCCAGCGCAGCCGAACAGGAGGCGGTGGCGGGCGGGCGCGCCACCGGGGACGGGCGCACCGCCGCACAGGGGCGCGCCGACGAGGAGGAGCGCACCGCCGGGGACGGGCGCGCCGTCGAGGACGAACGCGCGGCCGGGGCGCCCCGGCGCGGCGCCGGGGACGGGCGGGGCGCCGGCGGGGACGGGTGGAGTGTCGGCGGGGAGCGCCCGTCCGTCGCCGTGAACGGCGGCCGCCGCGGCGCGCCGCCGCCCACCGTGCCGGTGTGGCCGGGTGCGCCGACGCCGCTGGGCGCCCGCTTCCGGACCGGCCCGGAGGGGGTCGCGGGAACCAACTTCGCGCTGTGGGCGGGCGGGGCGGAGGCGGTGGAGCTGTGCCTGTTCGACACGGCGGGCCGGGAGACCCGCGCCCCGCTGACCGAGCTGACCCACGAGATCTGGCACGGCTTCGTCCCCGGGGTCCGCCCCGGGCAGCGCTACGGCTACCGGGTGCACGGCCGCTGGGACCCCTGGACCGGCGCGCGCTGGAACCCGGCGAAGCTGCTGCTCGACCCGTACGCCCGCGCGGTGGACGGCGAGTACGCCGACCACGGGCTGGCGCCGGAGCGGTACGGGCACGTCCGGGACTGGCCGGAGCAGCACGTCGCGGACACCGTGCGCGACGACCGCGACTCCGCGCCGTTCGTGCCCAAGGGCGTGGTCGTGCACGACGACGACGACTGGTCCGACGACCGCCGCCCCAAGACCCCGTGGGCGGACTCGGTCATCTACGAGCTGCACGTGCGCGGCTTCACCAAGCTGCACCCGGAGATCCCCGAGGAGCTGCGCGGGACCTACGCGGGCCTCGCCCACCCGGCGGCCATAGCGCACCTGGCGCGGCTCGGCGTGACGGCGGTGGAGCTGCTGCCGGTGCACCAGTTCGCGCACGAGGACCACCTGCTGCGGCGCGGGATGCGCAACCACTGGGGCTACAACTCCGTCGGCTACTTCGCCCCGCACGCCGGCTACGCGGCCTCCGGCACGGCCGGGCAGCAGGTCGGCGAGTTCAAGCGGATGGTGCGCGCGCTGCACGCGGCCGGGATCGAGGTCATCCTCGACGTGGTCTACAACCACACCGCGGAGGCGAGCGAGTACGGCCCGACGCTGTCGCTGAAGGGCATCGACAACCAGCGGTACTACCGCCTGGGGCCCGACGCCCGCCGGTACGCCGACTACACCGGCTGCGGCAACACCCTGCACGTGGTGCAGCCGCACGTGCTGCGCCTGATCACCGACTCGCTGCGCTACTGGGTGACGGAGATGGGGGTGGACGGCTTCCGCTTCGATCTGGCCGCGGCGCTGGCCCGCTCCATGCACGACGTGGACATGCTCTCCCCGTTCCTCGCCGTGATCGCCCAGGACCCGGTGCTGCGCCGGGTCAAGCTGATCGCCGAGCCGTGGGACGTCGGCGCGGGCGGCTACCAGGTGGGCGCGTTCCCGCCGCTGTGGACGGAGTGGAACGACCGCTACCGGGGCGCCGTGCGGGACTTCTGGCGGCACGCGCTGCCCGACGTGCGGGAGATGGGCTACCGCCTGTCCGGCTCCAGCGACCTGTACGCCTGGGGCGGGCGGCGCCCCTACGCCTCGGTCAACTTCGTCACCGCGCACGACGGCTTCACCCTGCGGGACCTGGTGAGCTACGACCGCAAGCACAACGAGGCCAACGGCGAGGGCAACCGGGACGGCACGGACGACAACCGCTCCTGGAACTGCGGGGCGGAGGGCGAGACGCCGGACGAGGGGGTCCGGGCGCTGCGGCGCCGGCAGCTCCGCAACCTGCTGACCACGCTGCTGCTGTCCACCGGGGTGCCGATGCTGGTGGCGGGCGACGAGATGGGCCGCACCCAGGGCGGCAACAACAACGCCTACTGCCAGGACAACGCGACCGGCTGGCTGGACTGGACGCTGCTCCAGGACCCCGGCTGGCAGGCCCTGTTCCGGCTCACGTCGCGGCTGATCGCGCTGCGCCACCGGCATCCGGTGCTGCGCCGCCGGGCGTTCTTCTCCGGGCGCGCCCATTCGGCGCACGGGCTGCGGGACGTGGCCTGGTTCACCGCCGAGGGCGCGGAGATGACCGAGGGCGACTGGTACGCGCCCGCCGCCACCTTGGGCATGTACCTGTCCGGGCGGGACATACCGGGCCGCGACGAGCGCGGCGACCCGGTCGCCGACGACAGCTTCCTCGCGGTCCTGCACGCCGGGCACCGCCCGGTCGGCTTCACGCTGCCCGGTCCTCCCTGGGCGCGGACGTATGAGCTGGTGGTGGACACCTCGCGGGAGGAGCAGGCGGAGGCGCCCGGGGTGCGCTGCCGCGCGGGCGGGACGGTCACCGTGCCGCCCCGCTCGGTGCTGCTGCTGAAGGCCGCCGGCTGACCCGCGCGGCCTCGGACGCCGGCCTCGGCGGGGGCCGGGGCCGGGGGCCCGGGGATGTCGGCCGACGCGCGTGCCCCGGCGTCGGTCAAACGGTCGACGCGGTGTCACGACCGCGCAAGCGCCGGGGCGTCACGGCCGTGGGGCGCCGGGGGGTCACGGCTCCGCAAGCGCCGCAGCGGCTGGGGCGGCTACGGCGTCCGGGGCGGTCGGGGCGACCTTGGCGTCCGGGGACAGTCCGGGTCTCCCAGACAGCCGGGGCGGTCGGGGCCTCCCGGGCGGCAAGGCGTCCGGGGCGACCGTGGCGTCCGGGGCGACCGTGGCGTCCGGGGACGGTCCGGGTCTCCCGGACAGCCGGGGACGGTCCGGGTCTCCCGGACGTCCGGGGACGGGCCGGGTCTCCCAGACAGCCGGGGCAGTCGGGGCCTCCCGGGCGGCCGGGGCTGCCGGGGCGGTCGAATGGGCAGGTCGTAGGACCGGCGACGGAGCGGGGTCCGGCCGAAACTCGGTGGGCCGCGTCAGCCGCAATCCGTACGCTCACTCCTGATGTCCACGACAGCCCCCTCCCCCCAGCCCCCGACCGGCGCCGCCGACCGGTCCGCCGTCCGCACGCTGCTGCGCCTGTGGCCGTATGTGCGGCCGGTGCGCGGCCGCCTCTTCCTCGCCGCGTTCACCGCGATCGTCGCCTCCTGCGTGGGGCTGGTGATCCCGCTGGTCCTGAAGTGGATGGTGGACGGCCCCGTGGCGCACCGGGAGCCGCGGGGCGTGTGGCTCGGCGCGCTGGGCCTGCTGCTGCTCGGCGTGGCCGAGGCGGTGCTGTTCGGGCTGCGGCGGTGGCTGGTGGCGCGCCCGCTCGCGTACGTCGAGGCGGAGATGCGGGGCGCGCTCTACGGGCGCCTCCAGCGGCTGCCGATCGCCTTCCACGACCGGTGGGCGTCGGGCCAGTTGCTCTCCCGCGGCACCACCGACCTGATGCTGCTGCGCATGTTCCTCGCCTTCCCGCTGACGTTCCTCCTGGTCAACGCGGTGACGATCCTGGTGGGCGTGGCGATCATGCTGTTCCAGGACTGGACGCTGGGGCTGGTGATGCTGACGCCCGCCGTGCCGCTGGTCGCGCTCAGCTCCGTCTTCGAGAAGCGGTACGCCGAGGCGGCCCGGCTGGCGCAGGACCAGGTCGGGGACCTGACCACGGTGGTCGAGGAGAGCGTGCTCGGCATCCGCGTCATCAAGGGCTTCGGCCGCCACCGCAGCCAGGCGCGGGCGTTCCGCGATCTCTCGCGCACCCTGCGCGGCACCGAGCTGCTCAAGGCCCGGCTGCTGGCGACGATCTGGGCGCTCATCATGACGCTGCCCGAAGTCGCCCTCGGGGCCGTGCTGGTCGCGGGAGCGGTGCGGGTCGCGGACGGCTCGCTGTCGGCGGGGACGCTGGTGGCCTTCCTGTCCACGGCGCTCGCGTTGCGCTGGCCGGTGGAGTCGATCGGCTTCCTGCTGGCGATGAGCCAGGAGGCGGCGACGGCGACCGAGCGGTACTTCGAGGTCATGGACGCCGAGCCGGAGCCGCCCGAGTCGCCGCGGGCCGGTCCGCGGGACGCGCCGCGCGCCGTCGCGCCCGACGGGCTGCGCTTCGAGGACGTCGTCTTCCGCTACCCGGACGCCGCGCCCGGCTCGGCGCCCCTGCTCGACCGCGTCGACCTGCACGTCCGCCCCGGCGAGTCCATGGCCCTGGTCGGCGCGACCGGCAGCGGCAAGACGACGCTGACCGCGCTCGTGCCGCGCCTGCACGAGGTGACCTCCGGCCGGATCACCCTGGACGGCCGGGACGTCGCCGCGATGCCCCGCGAGGAGCTGCGGGCGCTGGTCGCCGTCGCCTTCGAGGAGCCCACCCTGTTCTCCACGAGCGTCGGCGAGAACGTCCTCATGGGCGCGGGCGCCTCCGGTGACGGACACGGCGACGGCGGCACAAGAGGCGGGGACGGAAGCGAGGGCGGCCACGGCGGCAGCGGCGAGGACGACCGCCGAGGCGACGGCGACGGCGCCGACACGGCGGCCGCCCTGGACCGCGCGCTGTCCGTGGCGCAGGCCGGCTTCGTGCACGCCCTGCCCGAGGGCGCCGCCACCCGGGTCGGCGAGCAGGGCCTGAGCCTGTCCGGCGGCCAGCGGCAGCGGCTGGCGCTGGCCCGTGCCGTGGTCGGCCAGCCCAAGTTCCTGATCCTGGACGACCCGCTGTCCGCCCTGGACGTGCACACGGAGGCCGCCGTGGAGGCGGCCCTGCGCCAGGTCCTCGCCGGCGCCACGGCCCTGATCGTCGCGCACCGCCCGTCCACCGTGCTGCTCGCCGACCGCGTCGCCCTGCTGTCCGGCGGCCGGATCACCGCCGTGGGCACCCACCGCCAACTGCTGCGCGACCACCCCGAGTACGCCCGCCTGATGTCCGGGACCGACTCGCCCGACCAGGAGGACGACCACCGATGACGGCCCCCACGACGACCGTCCCCGCCGCCGAGGACGAGCCGCGCCTCCCGTCGCGGCAGGGCGCCGGCGACCCCTTCGACCGGGACGCCCTGCCCGCTCCGCGCGGCGCCACCGCCGCCCTGCTCCGCTCGCTGCTGGCGCCCATGCGGGCGCGGGCGGCCGGCGCCGCGCTCCTGCTGGTGCTCCAGCAGGCGGCGGTCCAGACCGGCCCGCTGCTGGTGGCGTACGCCATCGACACCGGCGTGCCGGCGCTGCGCGCGCACGACACCGGCCCACTGGTCGCGGTGGGCGCCGGCTACCTGCTGTCCGCGCTGGTCTCCGGCGCCGCGCAGTGGGCGTTCATCGTGGTCTCGGCCCGCGTCAACCAGGACGTCCTCCTCGACCTGCGCGGCCGGATCTTCCGGCACGCCCAGGCGCTCAGCGTCGACTTCCACGAGCGCTACACCTCCGGCCGGCTCATCTCCCGCTCCACCACGGACGTGGAGTCGCTGCGCGAACTGCTCAGCGAGGGGCTTCAGGAGCTGTTCGCGGTCATCCTGTCGTTCGTCTCCATCGCCGCGCTGCTGCTCTGGCTGGATCCGGGCCTCGGCGCGGTCGCGGTGGCGTCGTTCGTGCCGCTGTATCTGCTGGTGCGGCTCTACCGGCGGCGCGCGGGGCGGGTGTTCGAGGACCGCTCCACGGCCATCGCCGCGGTGATCGTGAAGTTCGTGGAGACGATGAACGGCATCCGGCCGGTGCGCGCGTTCCGCCGCGAGGCGGCCAACGACGCGGACTTCCGCCTGCTGAACCGCCGCCACGAGCACACCAACGGCGACGCGCTGCTGGAGATGGCCCGCTACGTGGTCGGCTCCCGGCTGGTGGCCAACACTGCGGTCGCGGTGATCGTGCTGTGGGGCGCCTACCGGGTGACGGACGGCTCGCTGGAACTGGGCGTGCTGGCGGCGGCGGTGCTGTACCTGCGGCGCCTGTACGACCCGATCGACCGGCTGGGCATGTTCCTCAACTCCTACCAGTCGGCGGCGGCCTCGCTGGACAAGATCGCCGGTCTGCTCGCCCAGGCGCCGTCCGTGCCGGAACCGCAGGCGCCGCGGCGGCTGCCGCCGCCGGAGCCCGGGATGCCGGGCCGCGAGGCGGTCTTCGACGGCGTCCGCTTCGCCTACCGCACCGGCGGCGAGGTGCTGCCCCGCTTCGACCTGCGCATCCCGGCCGGGCAGACCGTCGCCGTGGTCGGCTCCACCGGGGCGGGCAAGTCGACCCTGGCGAAGCTGCTCGCCCGCTTCTACGACCCGACCGAGGGGCGGGTGCTGCTGCACGGGGTGGACCTGCGCGACCTCGCCGTGCCCGAACTGCGGCGCGGGGTGGTGATGGTGACCCAGGAGGCGTTCCTCTTCTCCGGCACGGTCGCCGAGAACATCGCCGTCGGCCGCCCGGAGGCGACCCGCGCGGAGATCGAAGCCGCCGCCGCGGCCATCGGCGCGCACGACTTCATCGCCGCGCTGCCCGACGGCTACGACACCGACGTGCGCAAGCGGGGCGGCCGCATCTCGGCCGGTCAGCGCCAACTGGTGTCCTTCGCGCGGGCGCTGCTCGCCGATCCGGCGGTCCTGATCCTGGACGAGGCGACCAGCTCACTGGACGTCCCGGGCGAGCGGGCGGTGCAGCGCGCGATGGCCACGGTGCTGCGCGGCCGCACGGCGGTCGTGATCGCCCACCGCCTGTCCACCGTGGAGATCGCCGACCGGGTGCTGGTGATGGAGCACGGCCGCATCGTGGAGGACGGCGCCCCCGCCGAACTCATCGCGGGCACCGGCCGGTTCGCCGATCTGCACCGCGCGTGGCGGGACAGCCTGGCCTGAGCGAATGCGGGTCCCGACGCGACCCGGGACCCGCACCCCCGGCCCGTGACCCGGAAGGCGCCGGTGCACCGACGGCGCCGGTGCATGGACGCGCCGGTGCACGGACGGCGCCGATGCACGGACCGGGTGCGGGTCCGTATACCGGACATGAACATCCGGACAACGAACCATTTCCAGCCAACTTAATGACACGGTCCTGACAAGCGCGCACGTCTCCTGTCACTCTTCCCCTCGGTTCGTTCACAGCCACCCCACAGCACCCCCACCGCTCCACGGCTGCGGACCGATCGGCACCCCCGGCACGTCGCTCGCCGATGCGCCGCGCACCCGCATGGCAACGCACTTCGCACACCGCACTTTTGCACCCGGCTCCGCGCGCGGCGCGGCGCCGCCCGGACGGCTCAGCACCGTCCGGATCTCCCCCCGGCCGCACGCACCCGCGGCCACGCAGAAGGAGTCAGTGTTGAGTAGCAGCTCTCGCAGACACACCTCCCACACCGCCCACCGCCGCGCCGCGGGCGTCGCCCTGGCCGGCGTCGCCGCCCTGATCGCCACGGCCGTCCAGTCCGGGGCCGCCAGCGCCGTCCCCGCGCAGGCGCCGCACGCGGACCGGATCAACCCGGCCCACACGGCCGCCAAGCTCACGCCCTCGCAGCGAGCCGAGCTGGTCCGGGACGCCGACGGCGCCACGGCGCGCACCGCCAAGGACCTCGGACTGGGCGCCCAGGAGAAGCTGGTCGTCAAGGACGTCGTGAAGGACGCCGACGGTGCCCTGCACACCCGCTACGAGCGGACCTACGCCGGTCTGCCCGTGCTCGGCGGCGACCTAGTCGTCGACACCGCCCAGGGCCGGACCCAGCACGTGCGGAAGGCGACGAACGCGACCCTGAAGGTCAGCAGCCTCACCCCGGCCGTGTCCACGGCCGCCGCCGACCGGCAGGCCGTGCGGCGCGCCCAGGCGCTGGGAGACGCGAAGGCCACGGTCGACCACTCCTCCCGCAAGGTGATATGGGCGGCGAGCGGCGCCCCGGTGCTGGCGTACGAGACGGTCATCGGCGGCTTCCAGGACGACGGAACGCCCAACCAGCTCCACGTCGTCACCGACGCGCGGACGGGCAAGGAGCTGTTCCGCTTCCAGGGCATCGAGACCGGCGTCGGCAACACCCAGTACAGCGGCCAGGTCGCCCTGACGACCACCCAGTCCGGCTCGACGTACACGCTGACCGACGGCGCGCGCGGCGGCCACAAGACGTACAACCTGAGCGGCGGCACGTCGGGCACCGGCACGCTGTTCAGCCAGTCCAACGACACCTGGGGCAACGGGACCACGTCGAACCCCGCGACCGCGGGCGCCGACGCGCACTACGGCGCGGCGGTCACCTGGGACTTCTACAAGAACACCTTCGGCCGCAGCGGCATCCGCAACGACGGCAAGGCGGCCTACTCGCGCGTCCACTACGGCAACGCGTACGTCAACGCGTTCTGGGACGACAGTTGCTTCTGCATGACCTACGGGGACGGCACGAACAACAGCGACCCGCTGACCTCGCTGGACGTGGCCGGGCACGAGATGAGCCACGGCGTCACCTCCAACACCGCGGGCCTGAACTACTCCGGCGAGTCCGGCGGCCTCAACGAGGCCACCTCGGACATCATGGGCACCGGCGTGGAGTTCTACGCGAACAACAGCACGGACGTCGGCGACTACCTCATCGGCGAGAAGATCAACATCCGGGGCGACGGCACGCCGCTGCGCTACATGGACAAGCCGAGCAAGGACGGCAACTCCGCCGACTCCTACTCCTCCGGCGTGGGCAGCAAGGACGTGCACTACTCGTCCGGCGTCGCCAACCACTTCTTCTACCTGCTGAGCGAGGGCAGCGGCGCCAAGACCATCAACGGCGTCAGCTACAACTCGCCCACCTCGGACGGCCTTCCGGTCACCGGCATCGGCCGCGACAAGGCGCTCCAGATCTGGTACCGGGCGCTGACCACCAAGTTCACCTCCACCACCAACTACGCGAGCGCCCGCACCGGCACGCTCGCGGCGGCCGGTGAGCTGTACGGCACCTCCGGCGCCGAGTACAAGGCGGTCCAGGACGCCTGGGCGGCCGTCAACGTCGGCGCGCGCTCCGGCGGCGGCTCGGGCGGCGGCACGGTCTTCGACAACCCCGCCGACGTGCAGATCCCGGACAACGGTCCGGCGGTCACCTCGTCGATCACGGTGAGCGGGCGCACCGGCAACGCGCCCTCCAGCCTCCAGGTCTCGGTGGACATCGTGCACACCTGGCGCGGCGACCTCCAGATCGACCTGGTCGACCCGAACGGGAAGTCGTACCGGCTCAAGAGCAGCGGCTACGACCCCAACCCCGACGTGCACCAGACCTACACGGTCAACGCGTCCTCCGCGCCGGCCAACGGCACGTGGAAGCTGCGCGTGCAGGACCTGGGCGCGCAGGACACCGGCTACATCGACGACTGGAAGCTGACCTTCTCCTAAAGGTCCCCGCGCGGGCCCCGGACCCCCTCGGCGGGGGTCCCGGTCCGGCCCGCAGCCGTCGCAGGCCCCAGAACAGGGCGCCGTCCCGGAGGAAGCAGCACCCGGGGCGGCGCCCGTTTCACTTGCCCGAAACATTCTTCGGACAGACGGTTTCGAGCCAACATCACGACAGGCTCATGACATGTACGCATCCTTGATGCCACTCTTCCTCCACCCGCCGCACGAGCACAGCACCCTGACACTCCATCCGGTCGACGCCCCACGCCGACCGGACTCCCCCACGAAGGAGCTTGTGTGACTCCCCGCATCGCACGTCACAAGCGCACCACTCTGGCCGTCGCCACCGCCGTCGCCGCCGGCGCCCTCCTCAGCACCGGGCTGACCACCAGCGCAGCCGCCCAGAGCCCGGCCGACGCCGGCCGCACCGCGGCGCCGGCCGCCGCGCCCGCCGCCCTCTCCGCCGCGGCCCACAGCGCCCTGATCCAGCAGGCGCAGAGCGGCGCCGCCGAGACCGCCCGCCAGATAGGACTCGGCGCCAAGGAGAAGCTGGTCGCCAAGGACGTCGTCAAGGACGCCGACGGCGCCCTGCACACCCGCTACGAGCGCACCTACGCCGGTCTGCCCGTGCTCGGCGGCGACCTGATCGTCCACACCGCCGCGTCCGGCAGAGCCGAGGGCGTCACCAGAGCGACCACGGCGGCCGTCAAGGTGGCCTCGCTGACGCCGAAGCTCGCCCCGGCCACGGCCGCGAAGCAGGCGCTCGCCCTCGCCAAGGACGCCGGCTCGGCGAAGACCTCGGCCGACCAGGCGCCGCGCAAGGTCATCTGGGCCGGCGGCGCCAAGGCCGTCCTCGCCTACGAGACGGTCGTCGGCGGCCTCCAGGACGACGGCACCCCCAACCAGCTCCACGTCGTCACCGACGCCGCCACCGGCAAGAAGCTCTACGAGTACCAGGGCATCGAGACCGGCACCGGCAAGACCCTGTACTCGGGCCAGGTGACGCTCAGCACTGCCAAGTCCGGCTCCACGTACCAGCTCTACGACACCACGCGGGGCGGCCACAAGACGTACAACCTCGCGCGGGGCACCTCCGGCACCGGCTCGCTGTTCACCGACGCGGACGACATCTGGGGCACCGGCACGGCCTCCAGCTCCTCCACCGACCAGACGGCCGCCGCCGACGCCGCCTACGGCGCCCAGGAGACGTGGGACTTCTACAAGAACACCTTCGGGCGCTCCGGCATCAAGAACAACGGCGTGGGCGCCTACTCCCGCGTGCACTACGGCAGCAACTACGTCAACGCGTTCTGGGACGACAGTTGCTTCTGCATGACCTACGGCGACGGCTCGGGCAACAACCACCCGCTGACCTCGCTGGACGTGGCCGGGCACGAGATGAGCCACGGCGTCACCTCCAACACCGCGGGCCTGAACTACTCCGGCGAGTCCGGCGGCCTCAACGAGGCCACCTCGGACATCATGGGCACCGGCGTGGAGTTCTACGCGAACAACGCCTCCGACCCGGGTGACTACCTCATCGGCGAGAAGATCAACATCAACGGCGACGGCAGCCCGCTGCGCTACATGGACAAGCCCAGCAAGGACGGCGGCTCGGCCGACTACTACTCGTCGGGCGTGGGCAACAAGGACGTGCACTACTCGTCCGGCGTCGCCAACCACTTCTTCTACCTGCTGAGCGAGGGCAGCGGCGCCAAGACCATCAACGGCGTCAGCTACAACTCGCCCACGTACAACGGCGCCACGATCACCGGCATCGGCCGCGCCAAGGCGCTCCAGATCTGGTACAAGGCGCTGACCACGTACATGACGTCGACCACCAACTACAAGGGCGCCCGCACGGCGACCCTGAACGCGGCGTCGGCCCTGTACGGCTCCAGCAGCACCGAGTACAAGACGGTCGCCGCCACCTGGAGCGCGGTCAACGTCAACTGACGCCGCGACCGGCTGAGGCCGCGACCGGCTGACACGGGCGGCGCCCGGAAGGAGGACTCCTCCCGGGCGCCGCCCTCAGCCGTGTCAGACCGGCTCGCGCGGGATCAGCGCGCCGGACGTCGGGCGCCCGGCGGGAGCCGCCAGATACGCCCTAGGCTATGGCCATGGCTTCGGCAGACTTCACCTACGAGGAGGTCGGGGGGACCCGCGCGCAGGGCTGCTGCCCGCCCGGCTTCCGCCCTCTGTACGTGCGCAGCCGCATCGGCGAGGGCGAGGAGGTGTTCCGGCGCGCGGCCGAGGCGGTGCTGACCTGGGAGATGCACCGCGCCCTCGGGGTGCGCGTCGACACCGCCGCCGAGCGCGCCGCCCCCGGCGCCGACGTCACGGTGACGCTGGCCGGCCTGATCAAGGCGCCCTGCCGGGTGGTGTGGACGCTCGACGAGCCCCGCCGGGCGGGCTGGGCCTACGGCACGCTGCCCGGCCACCCCGAGACCGGCGAGGAGTCCTTCGTCGTCGACCGCACCGGTGACGGCACGGTCTGGCTGACGGTGACCGCCTTCAGCCGCCCCGCCAAGTGGTACGCCCGCGCCGGCGGCCCGGCGGCCCGCGGCTTCCAGCACGCCTACGCCCGACGCTGCGGCACGGTGCTGCGCCGACTGTGCGCCGGACTCTCGGAAGACTGACCCGCACCAGGTAGACGCCGGAAGCCGCCCGCGACGCACGCGGGCGGCTTCCGGCGGCTCTCCGGACCGCGGGAGCGCCGCCCCAACTCCGCGCCCGCCGCCCAGCTCGGGGGCGGCAGCCCACGCGGGGGCCCGGGGATGCCTTCCGGCGGTACTCCGGGCCCCCCGGGGGGGCCGCCGGGGGGGCCGGCGGCCCGCGCGGGACCAGGCAGACGGCCGACCCATACGGGCCGGGGAGGCGGCCGCCCGCACGGGCCCGGGGGCGCCTTCCGGCGCTCTCCGGGCCGCGGAACGGGAGCGGCCGCCGGACTCCACGGCCCGCACGGGCCCGGGAGCCGCTGCCCGCGCGGGGCCCGGAGCGGACGCCCGCGTGGGGCCGGGGCGGCGGACCCCCGCCCGGGACCCGAGGGCGGCTGCCCGCGTGGGGTGTTTCGTTAGCGCATCAGGAGGCCCGCGCCCTCGCCTGTCTCTGGTGACGGCACTGTCACCAGGCCCAGTTCCGCGCCCGAGGCGAGGAGGCGGTGGGCGGGGAGGATGCGGACGGTGTAGCCGTAGGGGCCGGTGCGGTCCAGGGACAGCGGGCCCTCGTAGACCCAGCGGCCGTCGGCGTCGGGGGCGCCGCTCGGCTTCAGCGGGACCGCGTCGGCGTCCGTGATGCGGTCCTCCTCGTCGACCCGGCCCGAGACCGCCTGCACCTCGACGTCCTCCGGGCCGAGTCCGCCGAGCCCGACGCGCACCCGCAGCCCGAGGGCGCCGCCCAGCTCGGCGGCGGGCGTGGACGAGGCGCCCTGCGCGAGGTCGGCGAGCGGGGCGGACGCCTCCACGTGGTCCACGCTCACCTCGTGCCAGGCCGCCCGCACGCGCGCCTTCCAGGCCGCCAGCTCGCGGGCCGCGCCCGCGTTCAGCGAGCGGTGGGCGTGCGCCGCCGGGGTGTAGAGGCGCTCGACGTACTCGCGGACCATGCGGCCGGCCAGCACCTTCGGTCCCAGCAGCGTCAGGGTCTGGCGGACCATCTCGATCCAGCGGTCGGGCAGCCCGCCCCGGCCGCGCTCGTAGAAGCGGGGCGCGATCCGCTGCTCCAGCAGGTCGTAGAGCGCGGCGGCCTCGATGTCGTCGCGGTGCTCGGAGTCGTAGCCCACGCCGTCCGCGGTGGGGATCGCCCAGCCGAAGTCGGGCTGGTACCACTCGTCCCACCAGCCGTCCAGGACCGAGAGGTTGAGGCAGCCGTTGAGGGCGGCCTTCATCCCGGAGGTGCCGCACGCCTCCAGCGGGCGCAGCGGGTTGTTCAGCCAGACGTCGCAGCCCTGGTAGAGCTTCTGCGCCATCGCCATGCCGTAGTCCGGCAGGAAGACGATCCGGTGCCGCACCCGCGGGTCGTCGGCGAAGCGCACCAGCTCCTGGATGAGCCGCTTGCCGCCGTCGTCGGCGGGGTGCGCCTTGCCCGCGATCACGATCTGGATCGGCCGCTCGGGGTGCAGCAGCAGGTCCATCAGCCGGTCGCGGTCGCGCAGCATGAGCGTCAGGCGCTTGTAGGACGGCACCCGGCGGGCGAAGCCGATGGTCAGCACGTCCGGGTCCAGCACGCCGTCGATCCAGCCCAGCTCGGCCGTGCCCGCCCCGCGCTGCCGCCAGGACGCCCACAGCCGCCTGCGGACCTCCCCCGTCAACTGCTCGCGCAGCTCGCGCCGCAGCTCCCAGACGTCCGCGTCGGGGATGTCGGCGACCGCGTCCCAGCGGTCGGAGCCGCCCGTGGACAGGGCGTCCTCGGTGCGCTGGGCCCCGATCTGCCGGGCGCCGAGCCGGAACACCTCCGGCGCCACCCAGGTCGGGGCGTGCACCCCATTGGTGACCGAGGTGATCGGCACCTCCTCGGGGTCGAACCCCGGCCACAGTCCGCGGAACATCTCCCGGCTGACCCCGCCGTGCAGCAGGGACACCCCGTTGGCGCGCTGGGCGAGCCGGAGTCCCATCACCGCCATGTTGAACAGGTTCGGCTCGCCGCCCGGGTAGCTCTCCATGCCCAGGCGCAGGATGCGCTCGACGTCGATGCGCGGCAGCTCCGCCTCGGGCCCGAAGTGCCGGGCGACCAGCTCGCGGTCGAAGCGGTCGATGCCGGCCGGGACGGGCGTGTGGGTGGTGAAGACGGTGCCCGCCCGCACCGCCTCCAGGGCCGCGTCGAAGTCCAGCCCCTCATCGCCCAGTTCGGCGATCCGCTCCAGGCCGAGGAAGCCGGCGTGGCCCTCGTTGGTGTGGAACACCTCCGGCCCGGGATGCCCGGTGAGCCGGCAGTACGTCCGGACCGCGCGCACCCCTCCTATGCCCAGCAGCATCTCCTGGAGCAGCCGGTGCTCGCTGCCGCCGCCGTAGAGCCGGTCGGTCACCCCGCGCTCGCCGAGGTCGTTCTCCTCCACGTCGGAGTCCAGCAGCAGCAGCGGGATCCGGCCGACCTGGGCCACCCAGATCCGGGCGTGCAGCCACCGGCCGCGGGGCAGCGCGAGCGAGACGCGGGCCGGGCCGCCGTCGGCCTCCCTGAGCTGGGTGACGGGCAGCTCGTCGGGGTCCAGGACCGGGTAGTGCTCCTGCTGCCAGCCGTCCCGGGACAGGGTCTGGCGGAAGTAGCCGTGCCGGTACAGCAGACCGACCCCGATCAGCGGCACGCCGAGGTCGCTGGCCGCCTTGAGGTGGTCCCCGGCGAGGATGCCGAGGCCGCCGGAGTACTGCGGGAGGGCCGCGGTGATGCCGAACTCCGGCGAGAAGTAGGCGACGGCGGCCGGCAGCCCCTCCGGCTGCGTCTGGTACCAGCGGTCCCCGCCGACGTAGTCGCGCAGGTCGTCGGCGGCGGCGGTCAGCCGGCGCAGGAAGCGGCGGTCCCCGGCCAGCTCGGTCAGGCGGGCGGACCGGACGCCGCCGAGCAGCCGCACCGGGTCGCCGCCCGAGGAGGCCCAGTTGTCCGGATCGACGGACTGGAACAGGTCGCGCGTCTCGGCGTGCCAGGACCAGCGCAGATTGCGGGCCAGCTCGCTGAGCGGTCGTAGGGGCTCGGGGAGAACGGGACGGACGGTGAACCGACGGATCGCCTTCACATTCCACCTCGGCGCGTTCGCTGATGGACGCACGGCACAGTGCGCTTCGCTGGAAGGACGCACGACGCTGTGCGTCCCGTCACGTCACCGTACCGGCGCCGGGACGGCCGCGGCGGGGGTTACGCCGCCGGCCGTACCAAGACAAGGCCAACTTTCTGTGCAGACATGCGCGCGACTAGTTAGCGACGAGCCGGATTGCTCACCCGAATAGGGTGGGAAGGCTTCTCGAGTACCCGACAGCACCGACCCGGCACGACACACCGACCGGCACGACTCCCGGACCCGCGGGACCTGCCTCCCCACGCACATTCGCCCGCACTCTCGTTGACGCGGACAGGAGCGGTCATGCCCGCCACGCACCACTCGCCCCAGCCCCCTGCCACCACCCGTCCGGGCGCCGCGCCCGCACGCGACACCGGCCCGCCGGGCCCCGGCGCCGCTTCTGACGCGGAGCGGCGCACCGGAAGAGAGACCCCGGCGATCGGCCGCATCCCCGTCCTCGACGTCCGGCCCGTCGTCCAGCGGGGGCGCCGGCCCGCGAAAGCGGTGACCGGTGAGTCGTTCCAGGTCAGCGCCACCGTGTTCCGTGAGGGGCATGACGCGGTGGCCGCGAACGTCGTGCTCGTGGACCCGGAGGGCCGCCCCGGTCCGTGGACGCCGATGCACGAGCTGGCGCCGGGCACCGACCGCTGGGGCGCCACCGTGACGGCCGGCGAGCCCGGCCGGTGGACGTACCACGTGGAGGCGTGGGGAGACCCGGTCGCCACCTGGCGCCACCACGCCCGGATCAAGATCCCGGCCGGCCTGGACACCGGGCTGGAGCTGGAGGAGGGCGCCCGGCTGCACGAGCGGGCGGCGGCCGAGGCGCCCGAGGGGCGCGCACGGGACGCTCTGCTGGCAGCGGCGGCGGCCCTGCGGGACGAGACGCGGCCGGCCGCGTCGCGGTTGGCGGGGGCGTTGACGCCGGAGGCGGACGCGGCGCTGGCGGCGCATCCGCTGCGGGAGCTGGTCACGGCCTCCGCGCCGCTGCCGCTGCTGGTCGAGCGGGAGCGGGCCCTGTACGGGGCGTGGTATGAGTTCTTCCCCCGCTCCGAGGGCACCGATCAGGTGCCGCACGGCACGTTCGCCACCGC
>NZ_JBEYWK010000035.1:0-35971 GCF_040644415.1 Streptomyces sp. NPDC046985 | reverse complement strand
ATGTCCGGGGACTGCGCGCCGATCGACACCGACACGCCGCAGGAGGCGCCGTCGAAGCCCTTCTTGGAGGAGTCGTAGCCGATCTCGAGGATCTTCTCGCGCACCAACTGGGCGATCGGCGCGTAAGCCTTGGTCGTGACCTCGCCGGCCACGTGCACCAGGCCGGTGGTGATCAGCGTCTCGACGGCGACGCGGGACGAGGGGTCCTCGCGGAGCAGCGCGTCGAGGATGGTGTCGCTGATCTGGTCAGCGATCTTGTCGGGGTGGCCTTCGGTCACGGACTCCGAGGTGAACAGGGGAGATGCCATGGTGTGTTCCTCCGCTGCGGGTCGCGTATGAGGGGGGAGACGACGGGTGGGGGCGCTGGTGGTCAGCGTTTGAGCGCGCTGTCCACCAGCGCCCCTGCCGCGCCCGTGTAATGAGCGGGATCGAGCAGGCGGTTCAAGTCCTCGTGGGTCAAGTAGGCGGTCACTTCGGTGATCGCGCCGAGCACCGCCGAGAGCGGCAGCCCGCTGCGGTCGGCTTCGGAGGTCGCCTCGGAGATCACTTCCCTAGCGCGGCCTTTTCCCAGGTGTGGTGCAAGCACCGCCGCGACCCGTTCAGATGCCACGCGGTCGCCGTTGAGATAGGCGTTCTCACGCATCCGCCGCGGGCTGACTGTCATGCCTTCGACGAGTTCCACGGCAGTATGCGCTGCACCGCCGACGAGGCGGAGGCACTCGCGCAACAGCAGCCATTCGGCATGCCAGGACCCGGCGGATCGCTCGTCTTCCGACAGCAGCGTCTGCGTCAGGCCCGTGGCCAGCAGGGGCACCTGCAGGGCGGCGCTGCGTATGAGGGTGGAGAGCACAGGGTTTCGCTTGTGCGGCATAGCCGAGGAACTGCCGCGTCCGGCCACTGCCGGTTCCGCGGCCTCCCTGACCTCGGTCCGCGCAAGGATCTGCACGTCGACAGCGATCTTGCCCAGCGCGCCCGCAGTGAAGGAGAGCGCGGCGCCGAGATCGGCGAGTGGCGTACGGAGCGTATGCCACGGCAGTACGGGCAGGGCGAGCCCGGTCTCCTCGGCGAACGCCGCACCCAGCCGGTCGATGTAGTCGGCCGTATCCGGGGCGACGCCGTCGCCCAGGCCCGCATACTCCAGGTACCCCGCGAGGGTGCCGGCAGCCCCTCCGAGTGAGACCGGCAGACCGCCGTCGAGGACGCGGTCCAGCCGTTCGGCGGCGTCCAGGAGCAGATGACGCCAGCCTGCCGCCTTGAGTCCGAACGTTGTGGGAACGGCATGCATGGCGAGAGTCCTGCCGACCATCAGGGTGTCACGGTGATCCGCGGCGTGTACGGCGAGCGCCGCGCATGCCCGCTCCAAGTCGGTCCGTACGGGTTGCAGCGCTCTGGCTGCCACCAGCATGGCGCCGGTGTCGAAGACGTCTTGGCTGGTTGATCCGCGATGCACGAACTCAGCCGCCGCCGGGTCATCTGCTGCGACCGCGCGGGTCAGGGCCTGCACCACACCCACGACGGGGTTGGCCGTCTCGCGGGCGGCGAGGGCGAGCGCCCGTGTGTCGAAACGGTCCGCGCGTGCGGCTGCCGTAATGGCTGCCGCTGCCGCCGCTGGTGCAGCGCCTAGCTTTGCCTGGGCCCGAACGAGGGCCGCCTCGGCGTCGAGCATCGCCTGCAGCCAGGCGCGGTCGTCGACGTGCGCCTCGATGGGCGTCCCGGCCCGTACGGGTGACAGGAGTCCGGCGTCTTGGCCGCCGTCGTATGTTCTGCTCATGCGCTGACCTCCGCGTGTTCGCTCAGGCGGCCTCGTGTCGGTACGCCGGGTGGGTCGGCGTCGGCTTCTTCGGTCCGCAGGACGGCGTATGCGATGGCGTCGGAGTCGCCGAGTGTCACGGAGTTGACGCCGGGCCGGATACCGGCTGCGGTCACCCAGTGCACGGCTTCCGTGGGGACCCCGTAGGCGAACCGGCGCGGGTGGGTCCTGCCCTGGACGTCCACTACCCGGTACGGCCGTCCGGTGACGGCGAGCCCGCCCGTCTGGTACGAGGTGCCGCAGGCTCCCTTGATGGCATAGGGGCGGCACTGCCCGGTGGTGAGCAGATGACGCAGCAGGGGGTCTGCGGTGCGCCGCAGATCGGGTTCGGGCAGCCGAGCCTCGATGAGCACAGTCGCCTCGACACGGCTGTCCTGCACGGTGCTGGACCATGCGGCGAAGCAGGAACGCGTGTCATCGAGCGTGACTTGGAGGTCGGGGCCGATGATGCGGACCACTCCCGACTCGATGAGGGCGATGAGCTCCTCGATGCGGGAGGCCGGGGGGCCGATGGACAGGAAGGCGTTGAGCGGCGTGTACCAGGCCTGCAACTCGTCGCGGTAGGAAGTGCCCTCAAGACCTCCGTGGTCGACGGCGAGACGCACCTCGTTGCGCAGGTCGCGCAGGACGTCTAGGGCCGCCTTCACAGGGCCGTTCACGTTCCCCGAGCGGGCGGCGCGGACATCGTCGGCGAGATGGTTCAGCAGCCATGCGTCGAATGCCGCCGGGTCCGCGAAGCTGCGGTCCCCGTGAGGCCGGGCGATGTTCTTCCAGTCCCACCGGTCGGCCTCTGCGATGCCGAACTCTTTTAGCACGAGGTCCACTGCCTCACCTGCGGGAACGGCGAGGTAGCGGTCGGTGAAGGCTTCTCGGTCGGCGGCCCGGCCTTGTGCGGTCAACAGCGCGCCGTAGTAGACGCTCTCCACCTCCTTGGCGATCAGCGGCCACAGGTCTGCACCGAAAAACACCCAGTCGCCGTCGGCCGCGCGGCGGCGCAGTCGGGCGACCGTTTCAGGCGTGAGCAACTGCGGCAGATGACGCCCGTAGGGGCCCTTCTCGTTCTCACCGCGCGCGTGGTAGGGGATGCCGCGACGCGAGCCCGCGATGATCTTCGGTTCTCGGCCTGAGGGCTGGTAGACGAGACAGCTTGCCTGTCGGTAGTAGCTGCCGCCCCGGCCTGACGTGAGCAAGGCCATGTGGTCGAAGAAGTTAAGGCCGAGACCACGCAGAAGCACCGCTCGTCCGGGCTCAATGCCGTCTAGGTCCAGGTCGGCGGGGTTGGCGGGTGGTACGTAGGCAAGACCATGCTCAGCGGAGGCGCTGGCGAGTGCCTCCTCGTAGGGTGCTGGTCGGGTGGGAACGTGGCCCTGGGCGAGGACGACGGCGTCGAGACCGGTCAGTTCGGTACCGTCATCGAGAGCCAGAACCTGTTCGCTGCCGGGCTCCCCGTAGGTGTCGTGAAGAGAGAGGGCCCGGGCCCGGTGTACGAAGACGGCGACGTGCGGTGGCGCGGCAGCCACCACCTCCTGGAAAACGCTGGTCAGATAGGCCCCGTAAAAGGCCCTGGTGGGATAGGCGTCCGGCCCCAGGCGCCGGGCCTCTTTCAAGGTCTGCTCATCGGTGCCGTCGCCGGCGGTCCGCTTTCTGGCCCACTCGTAAAGGCTTGGGCCCGGCTCCACAGGGCCCGCCATCTCCACGCTGTCGTCGGTGAACAGGGTGATCTGCGACGATACGGTGTTCATCAGCAGTTGGCGGGACTGGTCGGTGCGCCACACCTGGCCTGCGCCGGAGGGACACGGGTCGACGACATGCACGCTCACCCTGCGGTGCGAGGCGGACTTCCGCTCGTGGGCGCATATCCGCTCCAGCACCGACAGACCGCGGGGCCCGGCACCCACCAGCCCCACCCTGAACACTCCTCCGCTCACGCCACTTCACCACCGCATGCCGCGCCAGCGGGGAGCCGCCCTGTCACCCGGGCCACCAGATCATGCGGGCTGGCCGGCAGATTGTTGCCGCGCCAGGCGATGTGCTGATCGGGGCGGACGAGGACGAGGTCCCGACCGTAGAGTTCGCGGATGTCTGGATCCTCGAAATGTATGACCTGCAGTGGCATGCCGTGGGCTGCTGCCGTTGCTTCCAGTCCCTCGGTGGACGGTGGTTCGGGGCCGAGCCGGAGCAGCGTGTAGTACGCGCCGAAACGGTCGAAGATCGCACTGCCCGGGCCGCGCCACCGGTCGAGCCAGACATGCGGGGCACGCCCGCCGGGGATCGCTGTCGGGGTGTACGTGCCCAGCGAGTCGGTGGGCGGCTCCTCGTGGGAATCGATCAGCGGGGACTGGTCGTAGCGGGCACCGAGCTGCAGGCCGATGGAGTGTGTGCGTTCGCCGTAAGCCCGCAGCAGCGCGCCGGCCCGGTCGCGGGCCCGGACTCCTTCTGGCGAGTCCGCCTCCATCTGGTCGGGGCGCTCGATGTCAGCGAGCCTGGTGGCGAGTTCGCGAGCGGCGGCGGCATTGCGCCGGGCGATCGGCTGCCGCTCGCTCTCGTAGGAGCCCAGCAGCGCGGCGCCGCCCCAGCCCTGAAGAGTGCCGGCCAGCTTCCAGGCGAGGTTGGCGACGTCGTCTACTCCGGTGTTCATGCCGAATTCGCCGTTGGGCGGGAACGGGTGGGCTGCATCACCCGCGAGGAACACCCGCCCGATGGTGAGGCGTTCGGCGACCGTGGCGGCATCGGACGTCCAGGGGCGATGGCTGAGGACCTCGACGGGCAGGTCCATGCCCGCCGCCCGGCGTACCAGGGCAGTCAGTTCGGCGGCATCCGTGGTGCTCGGGTCAGCAGAGTCGGCAAGTAGGTGAAACTCGTCGTGCCCGTTGAGAGTGGTGAGATTCATGACGAGTTCGGGATTCACAGCCCAGTAGCTGAAAGCCCGCTGCCCGGCAACCACCTTCGTATGGAAGGTGGGCAGACGCAATTGAGCGGCTACGGCACGGCGGCCGAGGATGTGGTGCGCTGCTGCGCCGGAGCGCTCGTCACGCACACCGAGCGAGCGCCGTACGAAGCTGCGGCCGCCGTCGCAGCCGACAGCGTATGGGGCCTGCCAGGTTTCGCGCGCTCGTCCGTCGACGCTCTCGGCCTGGAGCGTGACGCCGCCCGCGTTCTGTTTCAGTCGCGTCACCCTCCAGCCGAATCGCAGGGTGATGGCGGGGCGGGTGCGGGAGTGTTCGTAGAGGAACCGCTCTGCGTACATCTGGTTGGCGCGGTGAGTCGGTTCAGGGGTGTGGTCGGTACGAGGCGCGGTCGCCAGCGCGCGCATCCGCTCACCTGAAGACTGCAGGTGCAGACGGGACAGCTCGAAGCCGCTGTAGCGGGTGAAGTAGGCGGTATCGAGGGCGTGGTCGGCGGGCAGACCCAGATGGCGGATCCGGCCCGATATGCCCAAGCGTCGGTAGTGCTCCATGGTGCGTGCGTTGTGTGTGGCGCCGCGCGGCCTGTTGTGCCATGAGTCCTCGATGTTGAAGACCACAGACTCGATGCCGTAACGGTCGAGGAAGAGGGCGAGCATGAGGCCGACGAGCCCACCGCCGGTGATGGCGACCCGGGTGCGCAGGGCGTCGGTCATCTCAGCCACACCCCTCCCCCGCCGTCGTGACGGCTGTGGCGGAGCTGCGGCCCAGTGCCACGTCGAGCGCTCGACGCAGGCGTCCGGCGGGATCGTCGCCGGAGTGTGCTCGCAGCGCGACGATGCCGTCCGGCCTTATCAGCACGGCGCCGTCCTCGTCGTGGCCGCGCAGGGCGTTCCACGTGCCGTCGGGGTCGGTCACCTCGTGTCCTGGTCCTACGGCGTGGGCAGTGACGGTGGGGCCATACGTGCCGGACACTTCGGCGGCCGCCTTGACCCAGCCTTCCCCGTTGGCGCCCGCTAGCAGGAGAAATGCGCCGCGGGCCAGCAGGTCGTGTGTGGCGGCCGGCCGGCCGCCACGCTCCAGCCAGGCGTGCGGCATCCTGCTGCCGGGGCGGCTGGACTGGATGTATTCCAGGCCGAGAGGGTCGGACTCGGGCGGCGGGGTTCCGTCGGCGACGACGAAGCCTGCGCCGGCGTAGTCGTGGCCCATTTCCAGCCCAAGGTGGGCGGTGGTGATCCGGTTGGTCTCGAAGTATTCGCCGAGCACTGCTCGACGGGTTCTGCCGTCCGGGGTGTCCGAGAAGAGGGCGGTCATCTGGGCCCGGTTCCACTCGGGACGACCTCCCGGCACGATGCCCGTGCCGGACGTGAAGGCGATCTGATTGAACAGGGAGAACAGGGCTCGCTCGACGACCCGTTCGGCGACGGGCCGCCGTTCGGCTTCGTAGCTGTCGAGTAGCGCGGGGGCGGCGTCGCCGGCCAGGACGTGGGAGAGCTTCCATGCCAGGTTGTGGGAGTCCTGCACGCCGGTGTTGAGCCCGAGCGCTCCCGAGGGCGGGTGGCGGTGGGCGGCGTCACCGACGAGAAAGACCCGGCCGACGCGGAAGCGTTCGGCGACGGTGCCTTCCACGGGCCAGCGGCTGATGCTGTGCACTTCCATCGGGTGGTCATGCGGAAGCTTCAGCGTCCGGCGGACCATGCTGACCACTGTTTCGTCGTCGAGCTCCGCTGCTTCCCGCGAGCCGGGCGGCCTGGAGAACATCAGCGTCCACTCCTCGGAGTGGCGGCCCCAGCGCTTGGGTCCCATGGGGACGACGCCGCAGTGCTCCAGGGCGCCGTCGTCGGCGAGGCTGGAGACGCGGTTGACGACGGTGTCATCGAACGGAATGAACTCGGAGAAGTCGGCCCGGACGTGCAGGTTGATCCAGTCCAGGAACGTGGGCGTGCCCTGCATGCGGACGCCTAGCCGCCTGCCTGCGGTGCGGCCGCCGTCAGCGGCGATCATGTACTGCGCGCGCACTCGGTAGGTTCGGTCGGTTGTACGGTCCAGGATGGCGGCGGTGACGCAGTCCGTGCTGTCCTCGAACTGAACCACTTCGTGGCCGAATCGGACGCCTCCGAAGTTGCGTTCCTCCGCGTGGCGTCGGATCAAAGGCTCCAGCCAGCGCTGGCCGAGGTTGCCGTGTCGGTACTTGGACGCCTTGGCGTACCGCTCTGCCAGGGCGCCGCCGCCGTAGGCATCGGAGCGGTGGAGTACCTGACGGTCGTAGGGCTCGTGGCCGCCAAGGCTGGTCAGCCAGGCCATGGCCGAGCAGTTCTCGGGCGGAGAGCCCTCGGCGTAAATCTCCTCGGCTAGCCCGTGATGGCCGAATATCTCCATGGTGCGGGCATTGAGAATGTGTGCTTTGGGCTGTATCGATGTCGTGGCGTGCCGCTCAACGAGCAACGAAGCGATGCCGAAGTCGGAGAGGAAGACGGATGCGCTCAGTCCCGAGCCACCGCCGCCGACAATCAGGACGGGGACGTCGATGACGTCCGGGTCTTCGGTCGAGGTCCGGCTCGTTCGCAGGTGAGGTGACAGATTCATTGCGGGCTTCGCCTACTCGTGAGTCATCGGCGCCGCAGCCGGGGCAACGACCAGGAGCCTGGTCTCCAGCGCCAGCGTGTGGACGGATTCCAGGTGCAGGCCCGCTGCGGCAAGGATGTCGCAGTAGCCCTGAAGGCTGCGTCCTCGCCCTCCGGCCGCCATCAGCAGATGCAGGTCGTACAGGAGGGGGAGCATCTCGGAGCCGTCCTCAGGGATGACCCGCTCCAGGATGAGAAGCCGGCCGTTTTCGGGCAGCGCCTTACGGATGTTGGAGAGCAGGGCGACCGACCGGTCGTCGTCCCAGTCCTGCAGGATCCTCGACAGGAGGTACACGTCTGCGTCCTGGGGAACCGCAACGAAGATGTCCCCTGCCACAGCGTCGTAGCGGTCGCGGCCGACGGCGCCGTCCAAGTGGGCGCGGGCCTCGGGAATCATGTGGGGCTGGTCGAAGAGCACGCCGTGCAGGTGCGGGTGTGCCTGGAGGATCACGGAGAGGAGCCGCCCGCTGCCGCCCGCGACGTCCACCACGGTGTGGCCGCCGGAAAAGTCATAGGCGGTCAGGACGTCGGGAAAGAACACGTTCCCGGCGTTCATGGCGCGCAGGAATCGGGGCCCGGCGCCTGGCACGTGTGCCAGGTAGGCGTGGAGCGAGGTGCCGAAGGCTTGCTCGAAGCCGGAGGTTCCAGTGCGCACCGCGGGCACGATCGCGCCCCACGCGCGGTGGAACTCCTCGCCGTACAGCTCGATCATGTCGCGCATCGACACCTCTGTGTCGGAGCGGAGCAATTCACTCACAGATGTCGTCTGGTAGCCGTTGTCCGGGGCCTGTTCGAATACATTCATGGCCAGGAGCAGTCGCATCAGCCGTGTGATGGCATCCGGGTCCGATCCGGTGGCGGCGGCCAGGGACGCGTCGGTGCGCTGGCCGGCGGCGATGTGGTCGGGGAGGTTGAGGGCGACGGCGGCGTAGAGCGCCTGCGCCTGCCACGATCCGGTGATGATGTCCACCACCCTGCGCGCGGCATGTCCGTCGTGCATGGCTGGCCTTTCTGGTTCGGTGAGACAACCGGGGGCTTCCGGGACGGGAGGGGACGGCTCGGTCAGCCTTTGCGGCGTGTGACCGGGTCCTGCAGCAGAGTTCGGTGGCGTTCGCGCAGTTGGCGCTTGAGTACCTTTCCGGTGACGCCCACCGGCAGGTCGCTGCGGTCGGCGGCGACGATGAGCGCACGCAGCAAGGGCAGGCCCTGGCGGCTCAGCTCGGCGTTGACGGTGGCGAGAAGATCGTCGGTGGTACGGACTGCGCCGTCGCGGAAGAGCACGACCGCGAGGGGAACGGATGCGTCCGGAGCGTCCGGATCGTCTACTGCCACGACCGCGGTGTCCAACGCCTGTGTCGTCAGCAGGACGACTTCCTCCAGAGGCAGGCTGTACACGGGGCCGGTGGCGCTGTGGATCACGTCGGGGATGCGGTCCAGGTGGTAGAAGCGGCCTTCTTCGTCGCGACGAACGATGTCGCCGGTGAGGAAGTAGCCGCTCAGCAGGGACTGCTGGTTGAGCTCGGGATCGTCCCAGTAGCCGGGGGTCACGCTGGGGGTGCGTACGCCGAGCATCCCGGCTTGTCCGTTGGGTAGTTCGGCACCCGTTTCGTCGAGCACGGCGGCCTGCCGGACCACGCCGGCCGGGTGCCCGATCAGCCGGGCGTACTCGGTGGACTCGGGTGTGTAGGTCTGCCGGAACAGCACCATGCCCATCTCGGAGCTGCCCAGGCCGTCGTTGTATCGGGATCCGGGCCTGCCCGGGCGGGAACCGACGCCGAGCAGGGGCTTGATGTGCCGTTCGTGAGAGGCGTCGCCCATGCCGTTCCACGAGTGGATGTTCCGGGCCGCGCGCGGATGGACGTCTTCGACGTCGATCTCTGCGAGCGTCAGGGGGAAGCCGAGAACGAACGTCGGGTGGAAGAGGTTGATTGCTTGGGTGACGGACGAGCCGTTCGCGTCGTCCAGGAGCAGGGTGGGGATGCCGAGCAGAAGCGCCATGCTCAGGTAGCTGATGCCGGCCGAGTGGCTGTGTGGCAGGGCGGTCAGCATGCGGTCCGCCCGCAGCGAAGGGAATGTCCACAGCCGCTCGCGCTTGCCGATGAAGAAGCCTTGGTGAGTGAAGACCGGAGCCTTGGGCCGCCCGGTCGTCCCGGAGGAGTGGGAGATCATCACGAGGTCGTCGGGCCGATGACGGTAGGGGAATCCGGGCAGCCGGGCCGGAGGCAGCGGCGCGGTCGCGTCGAAGGTTGCGATGTCCTGAGCCAAACGGATGGCTGTGGCCTCGCCGTCCTGCTGGGGCCGGGCTTCGGTACAGCCGTCGAGCAGGTCTTTGTCACCGACGAGCACTGATGTCCGGGTGCGCTGAAAGTAGTCGGCCGCCGTTGCGGGCTCCATCCTGGGGTTGCAGTGGACGGCGGCGGCGCCCAGGCTCGTGATCGCGATGTGGTGGAGCAGCCCCTCCAGGCCGTCGCGGGTGTAGATGCCGACGTGGGAGGAAGGCCCGACGCCGTTGTCGCGGTACCGGGCGGCGTACCGGATGACCTTGACCCTGATGTCGTCCAAGGACAGGCCACGCAGTTCGCTCTTCGCCCAGTGCGGGTCCTGCACGTCCGGGTGGAAGAGAAGCGGCCGATCGCGGTCCTGAGCAACTCGCCAGGCACGCCAGAAGAAGTTGCCGGCGCCCAGGTCACGGTCAGAGTGAAGCCGTAGTCGCTGGACGGCCGAGCGGTGCGTGCCGAAGACAAACAAAACCGATCCTCTTTCACCGTTCGTGGGCGGATGATTCGCTCGCCGTGCCGCGCTGCTCTCGCTGGTGGTTTCGACGTCCGGGGCAGAGCGCGCCCGGCCTCCGGCCGGTGCAGGGCGGCCGTTGGCCGTGTGCCCGCCCCGGGCCTTCAGGCCAGGGGCGCTGGGGCGGCCGCGGCCGCCTGCCAGAAGTGCGTCGTCGCTTTCGATGAGCACAGAGTGGCTGGCGTCGTCGGCAACGGCGACGACGTCTGCGACGGCGCGGCGGTGATGGCGGGTACGGCGTCGTGCATTGGGTGGGCCGGCTCGGCGGCCCCGGGGGGGGCCGCGGCCGGTCGTCGCTCCCCGTGTCGTCGGCCCGGCTGCGAGACGGCCTACTTTTCCAGGCAGAACTCGTTGATCGGGTAGCCGACGTGGCGGTCCTCGACCGGCAGGTAGCCCAGGACCTTGTCTCCTGGTTTGAGTTCGGTGCTGTTGAGCACCGTGCCGCCCGGGCCCAGTACACGGACGTGCCAGTCGTCCTGGAGGATGAGGTTGGCCGAACGCCCGTCGGGGCCGACGGCGTCGACGGACAGCAGCGGGCGCGTCTCGATCTTGACTCGGCCGACGGTGACCAGACGGGTCTTGCCGTGGATGTCGACGGCGGTGACCTTGCTGCCCGCCTTCAACTCGCTGAGGTAGTTGGTGCGCTCATTCTGGCCGAGTGTGTAGGAGTGGATGGCGCCGGCGTTGACACGGAACGGTCGGGTCGGCATGTACGGCAGCGGATGGGTCTCACTGACGCAAAGGATCATGCCCTTGGAGTGCGAGCCGACCAGGATTCCCTCGTCCTTCCCGAAGTAGGTCGCAGTGTCCACGCAGGCCCGCTCGCCCATGCCGACGTGCGCGGTGGCGATGACCTCGAGTTCCACCAGCTCGATGTCAGGCGTGCCGCTTTCAGCGGCGGTCTTGAGCGCGGTGACGTCCCCAACCTGCGACGGCGCCATCAGCACACCGTCTGATCCGAGTTCGAGGACGCCGAAGATGATCTCGGCCTCCTCCACGTCCTTGGCGATGGTGACGAGGCTGCCGTGGGAACGGGCCGCCGCTGCGATCACGATTTCCAGGGGGATCTTCGTGGGGTCGCGGAACAACAAGACGCTCCACTTGTCGATCCGGCCGGACTGACAGGCCTCCTCCAGCGTCTCGGCGTCGATGATCTCCACGAAGCGGCCGACTTCCACGTCGGGGTGAGCAAGCGCCAGTTCGGTCGGTTCACCGTGCTTGGCAGGGTCGACTATGACGATGTCGGCGGCGCCGAAGCTCTCGGGCAGTGTCTGTCCCTGCGGGAAGAGCACCTTCTTCACGGTCGGGGGCAGCGTCTCGAGATCTGCCGGGTCTGCGGCGAGGATTCCCTCCACCCGGGCGTGAATCGCCTCTTGGATGATGGCGTCCTTCGCGGAACCGACCGAGCGGATGTCGACCCAGCTGAGCTTCACAGTGCACCTGCCATTCGTGAGGTTTGAACGGAAAGAGAAGAACTCTTGCGGTCGTGTACGACCTCGACGAGTTCCTTGACTGTGGCGCGCGGGTCGGCGGAGTTGAAGACACGCCGGCCGACGGCCAGTCCGCTGCATCCGACCTTCAGCGCGGAGGCCGCGAAGTCCGGAAGACTGCGCGATGTATCACCGCCGCCCGCGACAATGACGGGGATGGGTGAACGGTCGATCACCTCGGCCATCCGCTCCAGGGGCGAGGCGAGGACGGTCTTGACTATGTCCACCCCGAGGTCCGCGGCGATGTTGACGACGTGCGCCACGAGCGTCGGGTCGGCGGGATCTGTGACCCTGGGCCCGCGCGGGTAGACCATGGCCAGCAGCGGCATGCCCCAGCGGTCACATGCGGCGGCGACGGTACCCAGGTCCGCCAGTTGCTCGGCTTCGGTGTCGGAGCCGATGTTGACGTGCACGCTCACCGCATCCGCCCCGATACTGATGGCCTCCTCGACGTCGCCCACGAGCACCTTGGCGTCCGCGTCGGGGCCGTGCGCCGTACTGGCACTGAGATGAATGAGCAGCGAGCAGTCGGCCATTACCTCGGGGGCGAGTACGCGCGCCCGGCCTTTGTGGACGACGACGCCGTCGGCCCCACCGGCAACCACGTTGCGGACGATCTGCTCGAAGCCGCTCACGGTCGCGATGGGCCCGTCGGACACAGAGTGGTCCAGCGGCACGAAGAGATAGCGGCCGTCACCGTGCCTGGAAAGTCTGGCCAGTCGTAGTGATTTACCGGATGAAGACATACTCAACATCGGATACTCCCTCTGTACTGGCGTGCGTGAGTGCCGGACCCCTTACGGCTCGTCCACAAGATGCCGCATGCGCGTGAAACACGTGGATTCCAGCATCCTTTCCCGTCTCACCGTCGATGACGGCCCTGAACTGAGAAAAATTCCCTGGAGCGTTGCGAAACAGTGCCTCTTAGGCAAGTCAGGGGCGGGCCCTGAACCCGTCGTAGACGGCGCCCTTTCTGGACGCCGCGCTGTGCGATGGACCTGAGTTGCAGCTCAGGAGGCGCCGCTAACCGACAGACTCTTCACGCTGCAAGATTCCAAAAATCCACGCAATGCAGGCCGATTGCCCTTCGCGCCCTCATGGCCTGAGTGATCAGTGCGATGAAGGGATCTGGCCGCGCGCCGGTCTGTGCTTGAGAGCGTCCACGTCACGCGTCCGCCGGATGAGATTCCGATGCGCGTCGACCGTGTACGTGTACCAGCTCTCGGACACCGTCGTCGGCCTCATGCGTGGAGTCTTTCACCGGCGGCACTAGAGCCCGTCTAATTTTTGTCTAGCTAAGCGGAATCGAGTTTTCCGGCCAGTGCCCCGAAACGAATAGCGGCAGCGCCAGCCTGAGCGAGAGCGCTGGATCGGCGGGACGCTGGCCGAGTCAGCGGTGACGCACTGAGACCGCTTCTGGAAGACCTTCCAACACCATGAACCGGCTGATCTGCGTCCCGTGCTCGCCGTGGCAGCCGATAGAGCCGGCGCGGGGCTCCACCAGGCCGAGGGCCTCACCCTCACATCCGCTGTCGCCTCCTTGCCGTCCGGTGGCAGGCAGCGCGGCTGACGAACGACCGGCGTTCGATCGTGCGGTGTTCGCCGTTCCGGTTGCAACTCTCGATCGCGCGCCGGTGTTCACCTAACGCACACGCACGAGACCCGGTGGAGTTCCGGACATAGAGCGGGCGGCGGAAGAGGATCACTCGACATGGCCATATCTGCGGACCCTGCTCCCGAGTGGTGGGGGGCGGACCTTCTGGGCGGACCACGAGGAGACGTCATGTGGGCTCAGGCCAGACATGACGTCTCCTATCGAACGCTCAGGGCGCAAGTGAGCTATCTGCAACGTCTCTTCGGCGCGTACGGCATCGGGCGCGGGAACACCGTGGCTTTGCAGGGCGCGCACAGTTTCAGTCAACTGTGGGCCTTGTTCGCCCTATGGTCGCGCGGCGCGCAGGTCATGCTTTTGGGGCCGCAAATGCGGGGCGCTGAGCTCGGCCGTCAACTGGACTCGTGCAGGCCCCAGTTTCATGTGTCGTTCGCCGACCTGGACCATGATCGGGAAGTTTTTCACGACGAGTGTGAGGTCTTTGTTCGCCGTCTCGTCAAGGGACGCCCCGCCGCTACCGATCACTGCCTGGTGCAGTTCACCTCGGGAAGCACCGGCGTCACCAAGGCGGTCGGCCGGACGGCGGAGTCGCTTCTGAAGGAGCTGGAGCGGTTCCAGGCTGTCGTCGATATGCCCCCCTCCGACTCCCGCATCCTGATCCTCGGCCCGCTCGCCCACTCCTACAGCCTGATCGGCGGAGTGCTGTACGCCATGAGCACCCGTAGCACGGTGCTGTTTGCTCCTGATTCCGGACTTCGGTCTGTATTCGGCACCGCGATACGGTCAGGAGCCGACACTATCCTCGGCTCACCGAGTCATTTCGCTGCCCTGAGCCGAACTGACCGTCCGCTGCGGATTCCCAGGCTGCGCCTGGCCGTCTCAGGAGGTGACCACATGGACCGGGGGGTGTACAACCGCTTCGCCGAGCGGCACCGTGTACGGATCGGGCAGGCCTACGGCACCACGGAGACCGGGATCATCGCCACGGACCCCACGGGCTGGTACGGCCCGGATACGGTGGGGCCCCCTGTACCCGGCCTAGAACTGCGCCTGATGGCCGGAGAATTGCACGTACGGCTGGAGCGTTCCCCCTATCTCCTCGAGCAGGGGCCCGCCGCTCGCTTTCTGCCTGACGGTGAGCACCGTCAGGCCGGCTGGCTGCGCACGCGCGACCTGGCGGAACAGGACCCCGCGAGCAACGCTCTGCGGATCCTCGGCCGGATGGACGCCCTGGCTGACTGGCCGGCCCACTCACACAGCCTTGACCGGTCGCAGCTCCTGCCGCGCACTCTGGTCCGCCGAGTGGAACGCGACGGCCAGCCTACGCGATGAGCAAGGCATTCCAGACTGCTTGTGAAAGCCCTCTGCACAGGCGCAACCAGCACGAGGCCGACGGTGTTCATGATGCGAGAGCCCCAGCACATCGCGCCAGGGAGAGCTTCCAATGGAACCCATTTCGACCGGCAAGACCGTGGTCATCACGGGGGCCGGCAGCGGAATCGGCAGGGCCGCGGCACGCACCTTCGCCGATCGAGGGGCGAAGGTGCTGGCTGTAGGGAGGACGGCGGACAAGCTCGCCGAGACTGCCGGAGACCGGCCGTCGATCATTCCGATGACTGTCGACATCACCGATCCAGACGCCCCCCAGGCCGTCGTCTCCCGGGCGGTAACGGCCTTCGGCGGTATGGATGCCCTGGTCAACTGCGCTGGTGTCTTTCGGCCAACCCCTCTTGGAGCGGTGACCACCCACGACTTCGATCACCTCATCGCGGTCAATCTACGCGCACCCCTGATGATCACCCAGGCGGCACTGCCGCTGCTGGAGCGTTCGGCAGGCACCGTGGTGAACATCAGTGCGTCCATCGGCCAGCACGGTTGGCCGGACCTGTCCGTGTACGGGGCTACCAAGGCAGGGCTCGACTTCTTCACCCGCTCCTGGGCGAACGACCTGGCCCTGCGCGGGATAAGAGTGGTGTCGGTAGCGCCAGGTCCGATCGAAACTCCCATTCTGGAGAACAATGGGCTGGACTGGCCCACGGTGATGAACGTTCATCAGATGCATGAGCTCGTCCCGCTGGCACGGTGCGGCACCGCCCAGGAGGTCGCATGGTGGATCGCCAACTTCACCGAATCGCTGGCCGGCTATGTGACGGGAACCATTCTCGCCGTCGACGGCGGATATAGTGCAGCGTGAAATACCCGTCATCGAACCGAAAGCAATGGCAGAACTTCATTCTCGTCACATCGCATTGAATGATGAATTTACGTGATATTTGAGGGCGAGTTGAGAATGTGATGCTGGAGGCGATGAATCGTGGGACCGGGTTCAATTCCCAGCTCGGACACCAATGAGACACGCAGCCGATGAAACACCTGAAGCGCTTGCGCCCGCCTGCCGGCTTTCTCCAATGCCCTCATATACTGCGAGTGAAGGCCCTCATGATAAGGATGCTCGACTGTGAGCGCGGCAAGGTCGGCAGCGGCCTCACGATGACAACCGATCTCGATCTTGGCCTCAACTAGAGTTTCCATGGCTTCTAGGCGGGACTCCTCGTAATGCCGCCTCCGGGAGTCCAGCACCCTGCCCACACGCACATCCGCGAAGGCCGGCCCTCGCCAGATTCGCATAGCCCTGCCAAGATGCCTTACCCCTGCGTCGAAGTCTCCACCCCTCATCGCCGTGCGACCTAACTCGACCAGTTGCTGGTAGACCTGGTAATCGAGTCGCGCGAACGACTCGCTGAACATATAGCCACCGGGGTGAGTGGTCAGCGCCTCGCTGGCGATCGCCTTGCTGGGCATTCGGACCGCCAGACCGAGAGCTTTACGGGATTGCAGAATGTATGTCTGAGCAATCCTCAAAGCACTGGCCGGCGGACGCTCACCCCATAACTCGCCGATAAGCGTGGACAACGGAACGATCTGACCAGCGTGAGCCACTAACATTGCCAGAGCAGTGCGAGGCTTCGGAGCTAACGGCAGACTCTCGGACTCCCCGCCGCTAGCGACACGCATCACGCCGAGAATTTCGAAGCTCTTACCTTCCGATTGAGTCATCGTTCCCCCTGCAGGTCGCTCCCGAAACAGTAACCCGGTCCCATCGATGCTACGAATCGAATATGTGTTTGTCAACGAACGCTACCGACATCTGAAGTCAAGAGCTGGGCAAAAATGAGATGGGCTCACTTCTTTCAGCCAGTCAGTGCGAGATCTGGCATCTAAAAATGACCTGATCGAGGCGGTGATCACTCTCTACCTTCACAAAGACGGCTAATTCTTCACCCTATAGTGGTCCATGCATGTGGAAGCGGGCGCAAAATGAAGACAAAGCAGATTCCCGGTGCCTCCTGTTTCAGTCAGCCAATCGCTGATAACCGGACAGGCAAGCAGGTTGACGGGCGCTTTTCGGACGTCTGGCGGGCGACGAACGGGCGCCTGCGGGCAGTCATCCACGATGATGCACCACCATTTTTTCAGCCATGCGCACGTACTGGCCTGATCTCCAGCCTCGCCGTGGCGACGCTCAAACCACAACATCCGCTGGTCGCGGCGCAATCCCGTCTACATGGTCGCGCGACCATCACTCCGCGGCCCTGAAGGTAAGGGAATCCGACATCCGGAAAGAGAGAGGCCGATGACGGTCCACACGACGGCGGCCAGTCCATGGGCGATTTCTTCTGCCAGGCGAGAAATCGGCCGCTGCGAGGGGCGGCGTTGGGCTCGCGCCGCTCTCCGACCCCTGCCAGAAAGGCAGACGCTCACAGACATCCCGCAATCGAACGACCGCCTGACGCCCGGTCAGGTTACGCGAACCTGATGCTCCTAGGCACTGCGGCCTCAAACTATCTGGAACTCAACGACGAACTGCGCAAGGATTGTCACTATGACCGACACTGCATCTGCGTCAGAGCAAGCAACGGCGTGTGTGGACAGAGAAGACTGGAGTGCGCTGACCGGCGAGCTCGACGCACACGGTCACGCCCTTACCGGCAGGCTCCTCACCTCTGACCAGTGCCGGAAAATCGCCAGCCTCTATGACGACCCCGAACGCTTCCGTTCGACGATCGACATGGCTCGCCACCGATTCGGTTCAGGCCAGTACCGCTATTTCACTCACGATCTCCCCGACCAGGTGAGGAAGTTGCGTGATGCCTTCTATCCGCATCTCCTTCCCATCGCTCGGGACTGGGCCGGCAAGCTCGGTGTGCCAGCCCCCTGGCCTGACACACTTCACGAATGGCTGGAGATGTGCCACAGGGCGGGACAGACCAGGTCGGCACAGATCTTGCTGCGCTACCGTTCCGGCGACTGGAATGCCCTGCACCGCGATGTGTTCGGTGACATGGTCTTCCCCCTGCAAGTCGTCATCGGCCTGGACGCACCTGGAACTGACTTCACAGGTGGCGAGTTCCTGATGGTCGAACAACGGGTTCGAGCTCAGTCCAGGGGTTCTTCCACAACAATCCCCCAGGGACACGGGCTGATCTTCACCACTCGAGACCGGCCCGTCCCCTCCAAACGGGGCTGGTCCAACGGACCAATGCGGCACGGCGTGAGCACGGTCCGCTCCGGACGACGACGCGCACTCGGCATCGTTTTCCACGATGCCGCATGACGCCACCCCGGACAGACCGACCGGCAACCGATCCGTCGAACCGAACCTCGGCAATGCAGTTTGAAGCCGCCGGGCAGCGTCGTCGACGGGAGCGATACGCCGCAGGTCGGGGCCGACAGGGCACAGGTGGTTGGGAGGCAAGGGTTACCGGGGTCGGTGCTGGTCGTTGTCCGCGGTGAAGGGGCCGGGGAGGGGGCGGGAAGGGGGCGGGCATGGACGCGGAGGCGGTGCCGAAACTGGTGGGCGTGGAGCCGGTGCCGGGTGAGGCGGCGGCTTCCTTCGTCCGGCGGCTGGCCCACCTCAACGAGCTCTCTGCGCGGGAGGTGCTGGAGGAGGCTGGAGCGCGCAGGCCACCCCGCGAGCTGGATCCGTGGGCGCAGGAGGTGTTCCTCGGCGCACAGGGCGCCGCGCGGCTGGCGGTGACGGCCCGGCGAACGCCGCAGGAGCTGTGCCGCGCTCTGCCCACGCTGGCGGCCGGCACTGGTGGCGGCCGCCGCACGCCGGTGCGGGTGGAGTCCTGGCCCGGGCAGTGGACGCCGCTTGAGCCGTGCGCGTCGTGCCTGACCCGTCACGACGACCTCGTGACCCCGATGGCGCTGGCCGGCGGCGATCCGTGGCGAGTGCGCGTGCGCCACCGCAGGTGGCTGCGCAGCACTGCCGAGGGCGGCCCCGCCCAGGTCTCTCTGGCCGGGCTCGGGGAGGTGGTGGGGGCGCATCGGCGCCGGGTGCGGCTGCAGCAGCGGGTGGGGCCGTATGCGCGGGCGCCGCTGGCCGATGCGCTGCAGGTGGCCGCAGCCTGGTGGCAGGGCCGCGAGATGGGCTCGGAAACGCTCTGGACCGGCCGGGAGGCGGTGTTGGGCACGGGGCGGCAGCGGTGGGCGGTGCCTCTGGTCGTCTGCCCGGAGGCTGTCGTCGTCGCCGAGGCGACGGCTGTGCACGAGCGGCAGCGGCACTGGGGCCGGGAGTTCGCAGGCGGTGCGCCGGGGTGGGTCTCGAAGCGCTGGATCGCCTTCGTGGGCGAGCGGCTGGGCATGCCCGGCCCGATGGAGCTCGGCGGTTACCGGATGCTGCGCCAGTGGGCCTCCGCCAGCCTGAATTCGCAGGTCAAGGGCGCTGGTTTGACCGGTTCTCGGGGCGCTCGTGCTGGTCACGGGCGACTGTCCGAGTAGTAGATCGTCCGTCAGCGGGGTCGGCGCCTGAGTCGAAAGGCGGTCGACGGGATCGTCTTGTGCAGGGGATCATGCGTAGGTGTCGCCGATCGAAGCCGCAACCGATGACCTGCATGACCTCGCTGTTCTCTGGAGTATCGGCGAGGCCCATGCTCACGATGTCGTCGAGGCTGCCTGCGGGGCGCTCGTCGCCGGACTGGACAGCCCGGCACTGCGCGTTCTGGCCGGATACACACGTGCCGAGGCGGAGTACGACGTTCCCGACCTGCTTCCCGTCGTACTCGACGAGCTGGACCTTGTGTTCTACCCGCGCGACAGCGAGGCCGGGCAGGACGCTGCCGTGCGGGCGCTCGCGCGCCAGATGCTGGCGGGTCGGCTGACGCCGCGAGAGCTTGCTATGCGCATCCACCAGCGGTTCGGCCACCAGCTCCCCCTGGCCGAGCGTCTTGCGGAGCTTGATGACGAGTACGACATCGTCGAGTACGGGAACAGGACGTCGGCCCGACTCGATGCCGAGGTCACGGCCGAAGCTCAGCGTCTGGCGCATGGTCGGCTCGATCAGAACCGAAATTCGTGGCGATCGAACCCTGAACAAGCGGTCGTCAGCAGAAGCAAGTAGCTGGACCGTCCGGTTCTTGCTCGCCGTAGTCCGGCAGCCTTCTACGATCCGGTGCATGCTCGGATCCCGAGCTGCTGGAACGGATCACCGCGCGACGCGCGGAACTGGACGGACTCGAAGAGCATCTGGTCAGACAACTGGCGGAAGCGCGGGCCGAGCGGGACGAACTCGCCGTCGTCGAACGTCTCCTTGAACGGATGACCGGGCAGCTCGCCGAGGAGCGTTCTCAGCCCGACCGATGCCGGGGCAAGCGGCCGGACGGGCGGTGATGCTGCTCCCGCACCGCGAGCCAGGAGGGGAGGAGGACGCGCTGCCGTGGGACTGCCAGCGCATCATCGCCGCCGTGCGGCAGGCCGCTGGACCGAGACGAATACCGAAGAGCGCGCCGAGGGCGCCTGCCCGCTTGTCTACCAGTGACGTCTGCCGCTGTCCACGCGCACCGTCAACCACCTCGCCGGTCTGCTACGGCGCCGTCTGAAGGCGATTCGCTCCAGGTGGCGCACCTGCCGCCTGGGGAGATCGCGGTGGTCGTCCTGGCCGTGCTGCGTCACGACCAGCGCCTGGCCGACATGGCCGGCGGAAACAATGTGACCGCAGCCACGGCCTGCACTTCCTCGCCCTGGCCGATGAGAACGGACGCCTGATCCGGATATCCGCCGCCCGCTCACCGCGCAGTACAAAAAGGCAGCTCAGTGCAGGTGCTACCCATCGCCCACACCCCGGCGCGAACGCCCCTCCCCCGCCGAACAGACGCACCGCGCCCAGTGAAACTGAGCAACAGCAGGTCAGACGTTCCAGAGAGTTGTCCGGCTCTGATCGAGATACCGCAGGCCAGAGGTCCTCAGACAGTCGATGCGGGCGTCATCCATTGCCGGTCGTGACAGTGGGGACGAACTGGGCCGTCAGGAGGTGTGAGTCGAGGAAGGAGGCGTCCGTCGTGCGGTCGGCGCGGGCGTAGCCCGCGAGCATTCGTTTGGTCAGCACCAGGGCTTCCGGTGAGCGCCGCAGCAGCGGCCTGGTCCATGCGGTGACCGTGCGGTCCAACTGGTCGATTGGGGCGACTGTGTGGAGGATGCCGAGTCGGTGTGCGGTGGTCGAGTCGAAGACGTCGCAGGTGAGCATGAGCTCCCGGATCCGTGCGGCGCCCGCTTCGGAGACGAGCCGGCCCATGGCTCCGCCCCACGCGGGCGGGAGCCCGAGGCCGACCTCGGGCATCCGGAAGCGGCAGGTGTCGGCGCCCGCACGCAGGTCGCAGTAGGCGGCCAGTGCCAGACCAGCGCCGATCACCCTGCCGTGCAGGCGCGCGATCGTGATGGCGTGGGTGGTCTCCAGGGCCTGGCACAGCCGCTGGGCCTTGTCGATGATGCGGCGCAGCGCGGCGCCCGTCGGGTCCGTCGCCAGGGCCGCCTCGTACTCGCCGCGGTCCGCTCCCAGGCAGAAGTCGTCGCCGAGAGAGGAGAGGACCAGGACGCGGACGTCGGGCCGGTCGTGGAGGTCGTCGAGGAGGGCGAGCAGAGCGTCGACGACGGCGACGCTCAGGGCCGGCTCCTGCCGCGCCGGGTTGAGGCGGACCCGCAGGACGGGCCCGTCCTGCTCGGTGTGAATCGCGTCGTGCGGAGAGGTCGGGAGACAGGGCGGGGACGGGGAGGGGTTCATGCGAGGGCGAGGTCCAGGTTCAGCAGGCGCCTGAACGCCACCCGGGGCGCCATGGCGGGTGGGCGCACGAGGGTGAGCTGCGGCAGGCGGCGGACGAGTTGGCGGAGAAGGGTCTGGGCCTCCAGGCGGGCCAGGGGGGCGCCCAGGCAGTAGTGGACGCCTCCGCTGAAGGCGAGATGGGCGGGCTTGCGGTGGAGGTCGAAGCGGTCGGGATCGGCGTGCTTGGCGGGGTCGCGGTGCGCGGCGCCGATCATGAGGTGGACCATCTCGTCCGCCCGGACGTCGAGGCCGCCCAGGGTGCAGTCGGTCGCGGCCACCCGGCTGATGACATGGGAGGGAGGATCGAAGCGCAAGGACTCCTCCACGAACGCGGGGACCAGCTCGGGTCGTTCGGCGAGCGTGTTCCAGTGGCCGGGGTGTTCGACGAGCTGCAGCGTCATGATGGACAGCAGCGTCGCCGTGGTCTCCAGGGCGGCCAGCAGGACGAACAGAGCAAGGAAGTAGACGGCTTGGTCGGCCCTGCCCTGATCGGGTTCCAATGCGTCCCAGGTGGTGATCCACTGAGAGACCGGGTCTCCACGAAGACGTCTTCGGCGTTCGCGTATCAGTTCGGTGAAATAGTCGCGCAGTTCGGCCATGGCGGCGTCGGATCGCGCCAACTGGCTGGCGTTGGGCAACAGTTCCTGTGTGAAGACCTGGTCGTGTGTCAATTCACGCAGCCGTGGCCAGTCGGCGCTCGGCAGGCCGAGCCATTCGCCGATGGCGGCGACGGGCAGTTCCTCGCTGACGAGGGCGGCGAAGTCCGCCTCTCCTTCGCGCAGCCTCTCCTCCACGGAGGCGAGGAGCCGCTCGACGATCCCTTCCACCGTGCGTCCCATCCGCTGGACGGTGCCGCGGTCGAAGCTGCCCGCGGCCCTGCGGACGGCGGTGTGGTCGGGGGGGTTGAGGGCGGGCAGCGTCCTGCTGATCTCGCGGGCGGAGGGGGCGCTCCAGCGGGTTGAGGCGCCCTGTTTCTCTCGCCAGCGGGCGTCCGGCTCCAGCCAGTCGGCGCTGCGCAGGACGCGGTCGCAGACGTCGAAGTCGGTCACGAGGAAGCCGCCCCAGGGCGCCGGGAGGACTCCGCCGTGCGAGCGGAGTTCCGCGTAGAGGGGGAAGGGGTCGCTCTGTCCCTCTGCCGTGCGCAGACGCGAGAAGAGGGAGAGAGCGGCGCGGCGGTCGGCGGACGGAGTGACTACTCGCCCCATGGTGACGGCTCCTTTCTGAGCACAGCCGTCATCCGTACCCTTCGGACGGTCGAGCCATCCGATGGCAGAAGTCATGGCGGAGTTACCTGCGTCACTCGCCTCTGGTCCATGCCAGGAAGCGGCTGAACAGACCTCCCTTGGGCTGCTGCTTCGGCCGGGTGGCCCCGGGCTGGGGCACGGCGCCGGCGGTCGGCACGTGAGCGGTGTGGGTCGCCGAGGCGGCGCCGGACTGCGCGGCCGTCGGCTTCACCGCGCGCGGGGTGAACCGCACCGGCACGGTGACGAGGGAGCGGCTCCACGGCGCGGGCGCCCAGGCCAGGTCCTTGAAGGCGACGCGCATCTCGATGTCGGGCAGCCGGTTGAGCAGAGTCTCCATAGCGGTCACCGCGATCATGAACGCTGGGTCCTTGGCCGGGCAGGCGTGCGGTCCGGCGCCGAAGGCCAGGTGTGCCTTGGAGCTCAGCAGCTCGCGGTGCTCGGACAGCTTGGGGTCGGTGTTGGCGGCGGCGAAGGAGATGAGCACCGGGTCGCCTGCCCGCAGGATCCTTCCGGCGAGTTCGACGTCGTGGGTCGGGTAGTGGGCGGCGTAGTTGGCGATCGGCGCGTAGTTCCAGAGCGTCTGCACGACGGCGTCCTCCGCCGGGAGATCGGCCGGCCAGTCGCCGTTCAGGTACAGGGCGACGCTGGTGCCGATCGCGGCCGCGAGGGGAGCGGTGCCGCCCGACAGCAGGGTCACCAACTGGTGCAGCACCTCCTCGTCGGTGAGGTTCGCGGAGTGCCGCATCAGACGCGTCGTCAGGTCCTCGCCCGGGCGGCGGTGCTTGAGCGCGATCAGCTCGGCGAGTGCCCCGCCGAGCGTGACGTCGGCGCCCGGGGTCCCCTCGAAGATGCCGCTGATTCCGGTGATGACCCGGTCGCCGATGTCCGGCGGACAGCCGAAGAGATCGCTGAACACCAGCAGAGGCAGGGGCTGGGCGTACTCGGCCATCAGCTCCGCCTGACCGCGCAGGTCGGAGCTGAACCGGCTGATCAGGTAGTCCGCGGACTGCTGGGCCTGCCGTACGAGCTGCAGTTCGTCGACGGTGGCCAGGCTGTCGGTGACGGCCTGTCGCAGGCGGGCGTGGGCCGCGCCGTCGCTGAAGAGGGCGTTGGGGCGGTAGCTCATCATCGGCAGGGCGGGGCTGTCCTCGGGGACGCGGCCCTCTTTCAGGGCGTTCCAGCGCCGGGCGTCCCGCACGAACGTGGCGGGGTTCTGCAGGATGTGCAGGCTCGCGTCGTAGCCGGTGACCAGTTCGACCGGGACGCCCGGCGCGATGTCGACCGGGGCGCTGGGCCCCTGGGCGCGCAGGTACGCGTAGTGGGCTTCGGGGTCGGAGCCGAACTCGGGCCCGTACAGTTGCACGTTCTGGTGCGCGGGACAGCCGGCCGGTACGTCGGCGTTGTCGAAGTGGTGCTTCATGCCGTGGCTCCTAGCCGAGGGTGTTCTTGAGGTGCCGGACGAGCGTGATGAGAGCCTGACCCGAGGACTGCCGGTCGCGTACGTCGCAGTGCACGACGGGGGTCTCGGCGGCCAGGTTCAGCGCCTCGCGCACCTCGCCGAGGGGGTAGTCGGTCGTTCCTTCGAAGCGGTTGACGCCGATGGCGTACGTCAGCCCGAAACGCTCGACCAGGTCCAGGACGGAGAAGCTCTCCCCGAGCCGCTCGGGGTCGACGAGGACCAGTGCCCCCAGCGCTCCGCGGGACAGCCCCTCCCACATCTCCTTGAAGCGCTCTTGGCCCGGCGTTCCGAAGAGGTACAGGACCAGGCTCTCGCTGAGGGTCAGCCGGCCGAAGTCCATCGCCACGGTGGTGGTCACTTTGCCGGGAGTCCGGGAGAGGTCGTCGAAGCCCTCGCTGGCCTCGGTGATCTCCTCCTCGGTCTGCAGCGGCTCGATCTCGGAGACGCTGCCGATGCATGTGGTCTTCCCGACTCCGAAGTGCCCCACTATGAGGATCTTCACCGCATGGGAGACGTCTGGATCGAGGTACACGGGCTACGCTCCGAATCGGGTCTTCAGGCCATCGAGGACCGCGCTCAGCAGTTCGCGGTCCGGACGTTCGGCGCTCGGGACCGGGTTCCTGACGACCAGCAGGCCGGTCTCCTCCATCTGCGCCAGGAGGATGCGCACGACGCCCAGGGGCAGGTGCGTGTAGCCCGCCACCTCCGCCACGGACAGATAGCCGTCCGCGACCAGGTCCAGGACGGCGCTGCCCTCCGGGCCGAGGGAGCGGGTGGTGTGCGCCTCCTGCCTGGCGGTCACGAGGGTGGTGTGCGAGTACTGGTGCTCCGGCGGCAGCGCACGTCCCTTGGTGATCACGAACAGAGGGACTAAGTCGCCGGTGAGCTCCACGTCCTGGTCCGTTTCGTCACGCATCGCCGGCTCCCTGTCCTTGAGAGGCCCCGTCCGGGACCAACGACGGCACCACGTCGTGCAGACGGGTGGTGAACTCCTCGATGTCGCAGTCGTGTTCGGCGGCGGCGGCAAGCAAAGCCCCCTCACCGGCGGCGATCAGGAAGATCCAGCCGTGCTGGAACTCGACGACCGTCTGCCGCCAGTCCGCGCGCTCGGAGGCGCCCATGAACTGCGAGGTGGCCCGGCTGTAGGCGTGAATGCCCGTCATGGCGGCGGAGATCGTGTCCGCCATGTCCCTTCCGACGCCGGAACTCGCCCCGCGGGGCAGGCCTTCGCCGCCCAGGAGAAGCGCGTGCCGGGCGCCCGGCACCTCGGCGATCACCCGGTCGAGGTCGGCGAGGACGAATCCCCGGCCGACGGGAACCTCCTCACGGCGTCCTCCGCTCCCCGCGACCGCGGCGTCGGCGGCGGGGCCGACCCGGGGCGGGGAGGTGAGATTGTCGCCCAGGCGGGCGACGAGCCGGTGCATGCGGAAGGAGATCTGCTGCATGTCCACGTCGGGTTCGGCGGCGGCGGCCAGGCAGGCCCCCTGCCCCGCGCCCACGAGGAACACCCAGCCCTGCGCGAACTCGATGATCGTCTGGTTCCACTGCCGGTCCTCGGCGAGTCCGGCGAAGTGGGCCGTGGCCCGGCTCAGCGACTGCATGCCGGCCATGGCCACCGAGATCGTGCGCGCGTTGTGGTCGGTGAGGCCGTCCGTAGCTCCGCGGGGGATGCCGTCCGCGGACAGCAGGACGGCGTGCATCGCCTTGGGGACGTTGTTCACGATGTCCGTCAGCATCCACGACAAGTCTGCGCTCATGCGTCTTCGGCCCCTTCGGGCGAGGGGGCGTCGAGGTCACGTCCGGACAGGGTGCCTCGCTGCAGCGCGCCCAGGCTGCTGGAAGAACGCCTGAGGGGCCGAGGGGCCGAGGGGGCGCCGGAGCCGCCCGAGGAGAGCGACCCGGCGATCGGCGCCTGGCGGGAGGCGCGCTTGGGCAGGCCATGGGGGGTGCGTGTGGAGGCACGGGGCTGGCCCTCGGCACGGCGGATGCTGATGGGCGGTTCGCTCTCCTCGGCCGGCGGCGGTGTCTCTTCCACGGTCCACAGCTCCTTGGGCAGCAGAACGACAGCGCGGACACCGCCGTATCGGGAGACGCCGGTGACGTCCACTCGGAAGCCGTACTGACGGGCGATCAGTCCGATGACGGGAAGGCCGAACTTCGGCTGGTTGCCCAGCCTCGAAAGCTGCGGGACGGCGTCGCCGGACAGCACCGCGGTCGCCTTCTGCCGGTCCTCGTCGTTCATGCCGACGCCCGCGTCGTCGATGACGATGCACAGGTTGTTCTGCACCCGCCGGAACGTGACCTCGATCGGAGCGTCGTACTGCGAGAAACTGGCGGCGTTGTCGAGGAGCTCCGCGACGGCCAGCGCGACGGGCGCGACCGCGGTCGCCTTCAGCGCGAGGCCGCTCTGCTCCATGATCTCGATCCGCTGGAAGTTGCGGATCTGGCCCTGCGCGCTGCGCACCACGTCGTAGACGCTGGCGGGCTTGTTGCGGCGGCCCACGGGCGCGCCGCACATGACCGCGATGCCCTGCGCCTTGCGTGCCATCTGCGCGTTGGCGTGGTGCACTTCCAGCAGGTCGGACAGCACCGGGTGGCCGCCGTACTTGCGCTGGACGTCGTCCAGGAGCGTCGTCTGCTCCGCCGCGAGGCTCTGCAGGAAGCGGGCGGCGCCCTTCAGAACGGCCTTGGTGCTCTCCTCCGACGTACGCTCGGCCTCGCTGATGACAGCGTCCTGCTCGCTCCTGAACTGCTGCAGCCGCGCGTGAGAGGCGTCCAGCCGGCCTTGCAGGTCGTTCACTTGGTCCGTCAGCGCGGCCTCGGTACGGCGCTTGTTCACCCCCAGGGCTCTTGCGCGGAGGACGAGGACGACGACGACGGCGACAGACGCCACCGCGATCGCAGCCAACCACCACACCAGTACGTCTTGACTCATGGAAACCCTTCTCGGTGTGTGGGCTGCAGAAAGCGACCGGCCCACCGACCGGGGATCGTTGCACAGCCACCCAGAGCTGCCGATCACTGCTCCCCACGGTGAAGACACCGCTCTTTCGGCGCTCAGTCAGCAATGTGGATCAAGGGCGATGACGCGGGAGATGCTACCGCACAGACGTGCGGCGGTTACTCCGAGGGCCGCCCGGGGCGCGACGAACACGGCTTATAACAGGCTTACTTGAAGGAGCGTCAGGATTGCGTGACGGCCGTGCCCTTGTATCGCGGACGCCGATGAGAAGCGAGCCCGCGGCGTCAGAAGAGACGGCCTCGGCCGGCCCCGGCCGCGTGTCCCGCCTCCGAGACCGAGGAGCTGCTGCGAGCGGCGTGTCGCCACAGAGGGCTGCCCCCACCCAGCGGGGGCGCCTTCACCCGTCCGGCCGGGCGGTGGCCGGAACCTCTCGACTCCTCGCTCTGCTGTGCGCCCCGCGGCGCTGGAGTCGGGATCCGCCGTCGGACGCGATCTTGCGTGGCCTTCTCAGCTCGTACGCGGCATCGCCGCCTCCTCCAGGCGGACGGGTAGTTCCCGGACGCTGTTGCCGACGAAGCCGGGGTGGCGTTCGAGGTCTTCTTCGCGGATCGCGAGGTCGAGGTCGGGGAAGCGGGTGAAGAGCGCGCGGAGGGCGAGGGCGGCTTCCAGCCGGGCCAGTGGGGCGCCGAGGCAGAAGTGGGCCCCGTGCCCGAAGGAGAGGTGCCGCTTGTCGTCGCGGAGGACGTCGAAGCGGTCGGCGTCCGGTCCGTGGGCGGCGGCGTCGCGGCCGGCGGCGGAGTAGCCGGCCAGCACCGGGGCCCCGGCGGGGATGACCGCGCCTTCGAGGGCGAGGTCGCGGGTGGCGTAGCGGAAGGGGAAATAGCTCACGGGGCTGTCCCAGCGCAGCGTCTCCTCCACGACGTCGGACCAGGAGGCGTCTCCGGCCTGGACGAGGGCGAGTTGGCCGCGGTGGGCGCACAGCGCGCGTACGGCGTTGGTGATGAGGTCGAGCGTCGTCTCGTGCCCGGCGACGACGAGCAGCATCATGGCGCCGATGAGTTCGTCGGGGCTGAGACGGTCGCCGTCCTCGTCTCGTGCGACGAGCAGCGCGCTGGCGAGGTCGTCGCCGGGGTCGGCGGCGCGGGCCGCGGCGAGGTCGGCGAGGAGCGCTGCCATCCCGTCGTTGGCGGCGCGGACCTGTGCGGGGGCGAGGTGGGTGGAGACGACCTGGTTCGACAGGTGGCGGAGCCGGGCGGCGTGGGCGGCGTCCACGCCGAGCAGGTGGCACACCACGCTCACGGGCAGGGGCATCGCGAAGTGCGCTCGCAGGTCCGCGACGCCGTCGCCGGTCCGCGCGGCCCGCTCCAGCTCGTCGAGGAGGCGGTCGACGGCGGCGGCGATGCGGGGGCGCAGCGCGGCGACGCGGCGGGGGGTGAACGCCTTGCCGACCAGGGTGCGCAGGCGGCGGTGGTCGGCGCCGTCGGCGGTGTTCATGCCGGGCACGGTGGCGAACGTGGTCAGGGGCCAGCCGTCGGGTACGCGGCCCTCGCGCAGGGCGGTGAAGTGCCGGGGGTCCTTGGCGACGTCGGGGTGGGCGAGGAGGGTCTTCAAAGCGTGGTGGCCGAGGACGGCTATGCCCTCCACCCCGCCCGGCATCACGACCGGCGTCACCGCGCCCCGGGAGAGCAGCGCGGCGTTGCGGGCGTGGGGGCAGCCGGCGGCGACGTCGAGGCGTCGGGCTTGGGAGTGGAGGGTCAAGTGAGTCTCCTGTCAGGCGAGCGGCAGTCGGGGCGCGAAGCGGACGGGCAGGGCCGCGGGAGCTTTGGACCAGGTCGACGGCGCCCAGGGGAGACCGGTCTCGGGGACGGTGAGCTGGACGTCGGACAGGCGGTGGATCAAGGTGTCGACGGCGGTGCGGGTGATCGGCCGTGCGGGGCCCTGCGCCGGGCAGGCGTGCGGGCCGGCGCCGAGCGTCGTCCGGCCATGCGCTGGGTCCTGGCCGGGGGCGAGGGCTCCGGCCATGGGGGCGAGCGATCCCGCCGAGACGGCGGGATCTGCTTCAGGCGCCGCCCGGAGCGGCGGCGCGGACGAGAGGAATCGGGCACAGCATGCCTCCGGTGAATGAGGCGCCGGGGCTCGGCGCAGGAAAGGCTCCCTGCCGTGCGGCAGTTGCACGACCTGTCCTGTGCCCGGCGTGTGCAAGACGCCGGTGCGCGCCCCAGAGCGCGGTGGGACTCGGGTCTCTGGCGGTGCGACGACTCGGAACGAGTCGGGTGCGGCAGCCGCTGCTCCCTGCGCCGACGGGGAGTGTCGGCCGCCGTGCTCAGACGTCGTCCGCGATCATGGCTTGCGACGCACGATCAAGGCCTCCGCGCCCTCGGGTCCGGAGCGCGGGCGGCGGACCTCGGCGGCGGACTTCCTCCAGCGGCTCCGTGGCCCGCAGACCGTGCCGTCCTGATCGATGAGCGAGCCGGCGAGAACGACGGCGATCTCCTCATGGCCGCCGTGGTGACCCTCACGGGCGACGCGCCCCGGTCGGAGCGACGGTCGCGCTCTCGGTCTGGTGCAGGGTCATCGCCTCTCCTCGGTCGGGCCGGCGCACGGCTGGACCACGCGCGTTGCCGGGTGCACTTCGCACGGAGATCCGGACGCTCCGGGCGGACGAGCCACACGGTAGACAGGAGAGGGAGGCCCGGGCCATCGCACAAGTGCACCACCTGCTGCGGCAGACTCGTCTATGTGCACAGTCCGAGCGCCGAGGGTGCACGACGACGGCGCGATGGTCGGCGAGGTGCACACGCGCGCGCAGGCAGCAGACCCGCGCCATGTCAGGCGTTCGCATCCACGGCCTCGCCGCGCAGGCGGGGGACTCTCCCTGACCTGTGCCGCTGAAGGGGAGGACTCTGGGGACACGGCCGGGAGGAACGTCCGGCGGCGCGGCACACCGGGCTCCGGCCGAGGGCCGGAGGCGCCCGCGGCTCTCGATCACGTAAGGAGCTTCGCCCCTCTGAGCGTCACAAAGCAACGGCTTTCGGCTATAGACGGTGCGTTTGGCGTCTTCTCGCCCGTGCGCCTTCGAACGCTCCGCACGACTCCGCTATCAGACGCCCGGCAGCGGAGACCATGACCATGCCGGCATCGAAGGCGAACTCTCCCCGATACAGGAAGAGGAAAGGAGAAACGCAAAGAGAGACTGCAACTGCCGCGATGGATCCGCCTTTCCTGCTGAAGGGGAACAGAATCCAAGGAATAAAGGGCGCCAGAATGAATATCGCAAGGAATATTATCGCCGAGTATACGAGAATGTTACTCACCCACTAAATCTGACGTGGTGGTGACCGAGACGGCAGCGCACATGTGATCTCGTTCGCCATCCTAGAGCCCGGCGCCCCCGCTGCGAGGCGGGGGCGCCGGATTCGACGCATACGCTATTCGGTGTACTCAGGGTCCGGGGTCTTGCCTGGAGCGTTGCAGAAGTGCGTGTTCGTCGGGTCGATTTCGGGTTCTACCGGGCCAGCGTAGACGAGGATGCCCCACGGGTTTCCGGAGTGGTCGGCCCCCGTGCTGCAGTTCCCGTAGGGATCGTCCGCGAACGGGGGTACGGTGAGGCCGCTGAAGTGGTAGAAGTCGCCCGTCGTCACCGGCTGGTCCGATCCGGTGTCGTCGCCGTTGAGGTCGACGGCTTTGTCATTGCGGTACAGGTACTGGTTCGGCATGTAGCTCGAGCGCAGAACCGGCGCGCCGCCGACCCTCTTGACGGTGCCGTCGGTGCAGGTCTTGAAGTAGAGCTCCTGCCAGATGGGGGGCGCTTGGACGAAGATCGAACCGGTGAGTCCGGGCTTGAAGAACATGTTCCTTATCTCTTGGGCCATCGACGCCACAGGGCCGCCCGAGGAGCCGGTGTCGTCGGCCACGCGGTCGACCCAGTCGGCGACGCTGTCGGTGAGCTCCTTGTCCGCCAGCGCGGTCCGGTAGCCGATGGACCCGCCGGCAGTGTGCATGACCGCGACGCACGTTCCGCTGCCATCAGTGACGACATTGTCGTCGACGTCGGTGGTGACGGGCTTCATGCCGATGGACTGGTACGCCCGCCCGGGAAGAATTCCGTCGCTGTTGGTCGTCGTGGTGACGGTCTTGCCGTCGTGTACGTTGAGATCCTTCGTGGAGTAGTTCAGGTTCGGCGGGGCGGTGCCGTAGTCCGTCTTGACTGCGGCGATGAACTCGCGGACGAAGTCGGGGATGTGGGTGTCGGCGGTACGGGAGTCGTAGGTCACGCTCTGACTGCCGCTCACGATCTTGCCATCGCTGGTCTTGACGTAGGAGACCGTGGCCTTGTTGTACATCTTGTAGGCAGCGTCATCCGTGCCGAACCAGGAGGGCCGGGTGTCGTTTGAGGGACGCTTGGTGTAGGCGTTGGAATAGTGCATCCACGCGGGGATGCTGTGCCCGTCGGGATGGCCGGTCGTACTGGTTCCCGAAGTCTTCACCTCGGCATTCCAGCGTTCCGCGGCGGCCTTGGTCTCCGGCATGACGCAGGTCGGAGACGGCAGGTCGATGCAGGTGGGCAAGTTGACGATGTTCTGCGACAGGTTCGTGGCCCAGTCGTAGAGCGCCTGCCTCGACTTCAACGGCGTGTTGAAGAGGAGGCTCTCCGGCCGGACGTCGATGTCCTGGTCCTCGTCGAAGAAGGCATCGGCCTCGACGGTGTCCGAGACGTAGGTGCCGTTAACGGGCTGGAAGGCTACGGCGCCGTAGGCGATGTCCTGGTCGGCGGCGCCGTCGGGGGTGTCGTTCGACAGGGTCGCACTCGGCGTGGAAGTGAACTTGTAGGCCCCCAATGACACCCACTTGCCATTGTTGTCGGCTTGGTCGACGTAGCGATCGTACGGCCCGCCGAGGGCGCCTCGGATCACATAGTGCGCGTGCTTGGTTTGTGCTCCGGTGTCCGGAACGTGCACCCACACATGGGCGACGTCCATGCTCTGACCGAGAGTCCAGGTGCCGTCTACGGTCATCCGTCCCCTGTCGCCGCCGAGGTGGTCGGCGTCGCGTACGTGCGCGTACCAGAAGTGGCCGCCGTAGCCGCCGCCGATCTGATGCAGGTCGGCCTTCGCTTCGTACTGCCCGAGCCCCGGTCCGGTCGCGTACGGGTCAGGGTAGAAGGCGAACTGGAACGAGCCGTCTGTCGCGGTCGTTCCGCAGTTGCTCCAGGTGTTGGTGCCCGCGGGCACGGATTCGACGACCTTCGCACCCGAGGGCGCGCCGGAGCAGGTAGGGGCGCCGTACTGAAGGCGGGTGCCCCGGCCGGGTTCGCTGACCAGGGTCTGGTACTTGATGTTCTCGAAGCCGCAGCTAGCGGCGCAGTCAGACTTCCATGTGGTGTTGGACTCGTGCCACCAGTACTGCTTGTAGCAGTCGGGGTCGGGGCAGTCCGGCGGGTGGGCCGTGTCGCAGTTGTTCTTGGTGTTGCAGAACGCGTCGAGTGGCGGCGTGGCTTGGGCCCGGTGGTACTTCGCGCTGGATTGGTCCAGGACCGTTCCGTTGGTGCCGTTCCAGTAGGCGGGGCGGAAGCCGGCGGAGGAGAAGCCGGACTCGCCCGGCCAGTCCTGCCGGCCGGAGGTGGCGTAGGAGTGGCCGGTGTCGATGGACCAGGCGGCCCATCCCATCACCTTCTCCTCGTACGGCCAGTTCTGGGGATGAGCGGCGTCCGCGTTGGCCAGCGGGTCGAGATCGGTGTTCATGAACGGCATCCGCGAGGCGGGATAGACGGGGTTGGCGGGGTTGTTGTACCAGCCGAGACCCCAGTTTCCGTTGCTGCCCGCGTCCGCCTTCGCGTTGAAGCCGAGGTTGTAGTTCCACACGGCGGTGAACCAGTTCTCGGGTTTGGCCGGGTCGTCGTTGTTCACCGTGATCGTCTGGCCGGGCTCGTGGACCTCGTTCCATTTGTCGGCGAGGATGTAGAGCGACGCGGCGATGTTGGTGGTGTAGTCGATGGCGACCGCGCGCTGCGTGCTGACCGGGAGGACCCTTTCGTTCGGCTTCTCGTATCCGGCCTTGCGCATGCCGTCGGTGACCTGTCCGACGCCGTAGCCGCAGTCGGACTTTTCCCAGTGGATGGTCCAGAAGTCGGAGACGGAGCCTCCGGTCTCATGTCCGTAGAAGCCGTCGACGGCCGCGAGCGGGCTGCCCGTCTGGCCGGGGATGGCCCCGGATTCGGCCTGCCACAGGTTGGACTCCTGGGCGAGGATGCCCAACTCGACCTGTGCGGGGATGCGTCCGTCACCGGTCAGCTTGGGCTTCGGGAACAAGCCCTGCGGGTCGATCGTGGAGAGCCCGGTCTGCGATCGCCAGCCCCCCTGCGCGAGGTAGCCGGAACGCAGGTTTCCCTGGACAGCCATGTCCACGGCCCATTCGACCTGGTTGGGGGTCGGCTGAAGGGCCTGGGTGCCGACGTCGTTGCGGGGCACGGAACACCAGCGGTCGGTGTCGACCGGATCGTTGGCCCTGGAGTCGGCGGCCGCGGTCGGCACGCTGATCTTCGACTTCTGAGGCCTCGAGGATCCAGTCAGCGCCGGCGACGGCCTGCCGCCCGCGGTGCTGCCGGGCTCGGCGACCTTCTGGTCCGTGTGCTCGCCCGTGCCCGGAACCGTGCCGGTGATGGTCAGGGCATGACTGGTGTGACCTGTCGTCGTTTCGGCCGCCGGTTCGTTCGTCGTGCTACGGGTGAAGCCGCGGCCGGCGTTCTCGATGTTGTCGACGCCCGACTGTACAGCCGGCGAGAGAACCGGGTTCACCGCCAAGCGTCCGCGGTTCGAGACCTCCGCGTCGGGTGGGACGTTCAGCGCCTTGATGCCGCTGGCCGCGAAGTTCGTACCGCGGTCGGCCCTGCCTATGAGGTAGACCGTGCCGTCCGTGCCTTGGTGCAGGCTCATCGCGGCGAGCTTGCCGCTCGCGACGATCGTCTTCTTGCCGCGCGCGTAAGTCTGCACGTCGGCGTCGGTGTCGCCAGTGCGGTCGATGTAGCCGATGGTGCCGTCGCTGGTGACGCGGATGCCGTACGGAGCGTGTCTGGTGGCGGCGAGCTTGGCCGTCCTGCCCATGTGGTCGACGTGAACGAGCTGGTTTCCGGCGGCTGCGATCACACCGTCCTTGGTGGGCACAGCAGAGGTGATCTCGCCGTTCGCGGTGGTGTCCGCGATGGTGGAGCCCTTGACGTTCACCGTGACCAGGCGCGTTTCGGCGTCCCGGAGTGCGGTGAAGACCGCGGTATGTGTGTCTGGGCTGCACGTGGGGTCGAAGTAGGCGAGCGATGCCGTGAAGGGCAGTTTGGTGACGCTGCCGTCGTCGAGGTTCACGATCGCCGTGAACGCGCCGCCCATCATCAGGTCCGGCTTGTTGGCGAAGGTGCGGGGAGCGTAGGCGACGGCCGCGTGGTGGTCGTCCATGACGCACTGGTTGCCGATCCATGTGTCGGCCGGGAGTTGAGGCTCACTCAGGACCGTGACGGTTCTCCAGGTGTAGCCGGTGTCGCTGTCGGCGACCAGAAGATGGAGTCCGTCACTGTCGGCTGCCGTGGTCACGGCGCGGTCGGCAGAGGTCTTCCAGCCCTTCCCGAGGACCGTGTCGCGATCCTTGAGCGGAACGGCCGACGACGCGGCTCTCGTCTCCGGAGCGCCAGCCTGGCGCTGCGCCGATCTGCCGGGCGGTTTCGGCGCTGTCGCCTGTGCCGCACCGACGGTGAAATGGGAAGCGATCAACGCGGTTGCCGCAGTGACGACCACAGCGGATAAGCGTCGCTTCCGTCTCTCTCGCAACTGAGAGCGCATGATGTGACGGTCTTCCTTTCCAGTGGACTTTCAATCGGCCGATGCCGATCTCGGCTCCTGGGAATACTCTGCGGAGAGAGTCGACGCGCCGTTCGCGAGAACCGTTCCCGACACGCGCAGCCGTTGCCAAGGCCGCTCCTAGTCGGCTGAGGCTCCGCGTTGACGCGGCATCAGCCGCAGCGGCGAGTTCAAAGACATGAACGCGATGGAGGCGCGCTGGCCTCCGCGCCTCGCTACGCGCAGGTCGTGACTGGCTCGGCGGTCGGCCGCGCTTTCCGGAGAAGCGGAGGTTCGTCGGCCGATCAACGCCCCACACCGACCTTCCGTCAGAGACGCTTCCTCTTCTACTTTCGGTCGACGATAGGAGTGAACTCATCGACGTAGATCTTTGGATTCCGCGGAATCGGCCCCATGGCGTCCGAGCCGATCAGCGCGGCAGCTCGTCCGGTTTCTCCCGGAGGGACATCTTGAAGCCAGAACCGGTTGTACGCGGTCCAGCCCTCACCGTCGGCGATGCTGATCTGGACCGAGTACGTCGTTTTCCGCCTATAGCTGTTGGCTACCGCGATCTCGGTACGCACACCGCTGACTTCCGGCGTGGCACGCACGACGAGGTCTCCGTACTCCAAGACGCGCGTGCGGCCTTCGGAGTGCACCGTAGGCACAGGCGAGGGACGCACCTGCGGAGTGCTCGGATCCGCGCTCGAAGTAGCCGGCCGTTGCGACGCGGGAGCCCTGTCAGGGGCGCTCGCCGTGCATCCGCCGGCCAGCGCACACGCTGTCATCAGGCACAGTGCCCCGACCACGCTCGATCCGGACACCACTGCGCCGGCCTTCACCGGGCGGAAGCCGCCGTTTCCTTGCGCGCGGCAGTCATCTCCTTGCCGTGCTGCTCCTCGATTCCGGTCAGCCGGCTCTTGTTGTCGGCGATCTGCCTGTCCTGGATCGCGGACTCGACGCCGAACCACGTCTTCACCAGGTCCGTCTGCTTCTTGCAGTCGATGTCGTCGACCGCCAGAGCGATGGAGTCCTGCGACGGCTGCCCGTCGTCCGTGACGCCCTGGTCCATCGCCTTGTAGGGATCGGCGAGTCCCTTGTGGCCCTTCCCGTCCATGCACGAAGACCACGCGGCCATCGCCTTGACGACCTTGTC
>NZ_JBEYWK010000034.1:25372-36864 GCF_040644415.1 Streptomyces sp. NPDC046985 | reverse complement strand
GCTTCCTTCGTACTCACCCTCTCGGGCTTTCCTCCGGGCGCTTCCCTTCGGTGTCTCCGACTCTATCAGACCGTTTCCGACCCGATTTCCTCGGTTGCTTTCCAGGTTTCCGCTTCCGCGTTTCTCTTTCCGGCGGTTCCGACTCTATCAGATCTTCTTCTTTCTCGACCTGACCCCCAGTCAGCGGGGTTCGCCTTCCCGGCCCTTCGGCCGTTCCGACGAGTGAGACATTAGCGGATTCCCTGCTCCCGAGCGAATCGGGGGCCTGCGTCCTTTCGAACGCGGATTCCTCATTCCGCAAACACGCACGACGCGAATACGACGGCAGACGCAGACAGAGTCATACGACTGTCGTCGAGGTGGAGTGTGTACTTGCGGAGTGGCTGCCCGGGGACCGACCGGAGTCGGCTCTCACGTCGGACAACCCGCAGAACGATACGGATCTCCCCAGGGCGTGTCAACCGTTCCCAGCGACGGGATCGCGGGAGTAGGGTCCGGGACCGTGACAACGCGTTCGTGTGCCCGGCAGTGGTGGCCCGCCTGACGGCGGCCGCGCTCACACACGACGCATGCAACGGCCGCCGCCTCGGCGGCCGTTCTCGTCTCTCCCCCAGAAATCCGGGAGCCGGCCCGCCGAGGTCGGCGGCCGCGACCTGGAAGCCTGGAAGAGGGAGCAGCGATGACGAGGGTCTTCAGCGGGATCAAGCCGACCGGGCACCTGACGCTCGGCAACTACTTGGGCGCCATGCGCCGGTGGGCCGAGACGGACCAGCATCAGGCGGACGCGCTGTTCTGCGTGGTCGACCTGCACGCGCTGACCGTGGACCACGATCCCGCGCGGGTGCGCAGGCTCAGCCGGCAGGCGGCGACGCTGCTGCTGGCGTCGGGGCTGGACCCGGAGCGGTGCACCGTCTTCGTGCAGAGCCATGTGGACGAGCACGCGCGGCTGTCGTATCTGCTGGAGTGCGTGGCCGCCGACGGCGAGATGCGGCGGATGATCCAGTACAAGGAGAAGGCCCGGCGCGAGGAGGCGCGGGGCGGCAGTGTCCGGCTGTCGCTGCTGACGTACCCGGCGCTGATGGCGGCGGACATCCTCGCCTACCGCACGGACGAGGCGCCGGTCGGCGACGACCAGACGCAGCATGTGGAGCTGGCCCGGGACCTGGCCGTGCGGTTCAACCAGCGCTACGGGCAGACGTTCACGGTGCCCAGAGCGACCCCTCCGAAGGTGGCCGCGCGGGTGATGAACCTCCATGACCCGGCGTCGAAGATGGGCAAGTCGGACGACACCGGGCCGGGCGTCGTCTATCTCCTGGACGAGCCGGACGCGGTGCGCAGAAAGATCATGCGGGCGGTCACCGACGACGGGCGGGACGTCGTGTACGACCGGCGGGAGCGGCCGGGCGTGGCGAACCTGCTGGAGATCCTGGCCGCCTGCGCGGGCGGTGAGCCGGAGGATCTGAGCGGCGGCTACGCGTCGTACGGCGCCTTGAAGAAGGACGTCGCCGAGGCCGTGGTCGAGGCGCTCGGGCCGTTGCGGCGGCGGCACCGCGAGCTGTGCGCGGACCCCGGGTACGTGGACGGGGTGCTGCGGGCGGGGGCGGAGAAGGCCCGGCGGATGGCCCGGCCGACCGTGGACGCGGCGTACCGGGCGATCGGGCTGCTGCCGCCCGCCTGAGAAGGGGGGTGTCCGCCTGAGAAGGGGGCTGCCCGCTGAGAAAGGGGAATGCCCGCTTGACAAGGGGGGTGTCCGCCTGAGAAAGGGCTGCCGCTTGTGAGAGGGGGCGTCAGGCGCGGGTGCGGGGGTCAGCCGTTGCCGGAGGCCAGCGCGCGGCTGCGGTCGCGGGCGGCCTCCAGCGCGGCGATGAGGGCGGCCCGCACCCCGTGGTTCTCCAGCTCGCGGATGGCGTTGATCGTCGTGCCCGCCGGGGAGGTGACGTTCTCGCGCAGCCTCACGGGGTGCTCTCCGCTGTCGCGCAGCATCACCGCGGCGCCGATGGCGGACTGGACGATCAGCTCGTGGGCCTTGTCGCGGGGCAGGCCGAGCAGGATGCCCGCGTCGGTCATGGCCTCGACCAGGTAGAAGAAGTACGCCGGGCCGGAGCCGGAGAGGGCGGTGCAGGCGTCCTGCTGGGACTCGGGGACGCGCAGCGTCTTGCCGACGGCGCCGAAGATCCCCTCGGCGTGGGCGAGATGGTCGGCGGTGGCGTGGGTGCCGGCCGAGATGACGGACATGGCCTCGTCGACGAGGGCCGGAGTGTTCGTCATGACCCGCACCACCGGGGTCCCGGCGGCGAGGCGGCCCTCGAAGAAGGAGGTCGGGATGCCGGCCGCGCCGCTGATGACCAGGCGGTCGGCGGGGACGTGGGGAGCGAGTTCGTCGAGCAGGGCGCCCATGTCCTGCGGCTTGACCGTCAGGATCAGCGTGTCCGCGGTCTTCGCCGCCTCGGCGTTGGTGACCGGGGTGACGCCGTGGCGGGCGCGGAGCTGCTCGGCCCGCTCGGGGCGGCGGGCGGTGACCAGGAGGTCGGCGGGCGCCCAGCCGGCCCGGATCATTCCGCTGAGCAGGGCTTCGCCGATCTTGCCGGTGCCGAGGACTGCGACTTTCTGGCTCATGGGCTCATCCTCGCACCGGCGGAGCGCGCCCCGGCGTCTCGTCCGGCTGACGGACGGCGACGGCGCGTCTCTCGTGCGGCCGCGGCTGCGGCCGCACGCCGTGGCCATGGTCGCGGCCGCCCACGGTCACGGCTACGGCTACGGCGTGCGGCGGCGGAGGGTGGCGGCGCCCAGGCCCAGGACGAGCAGGGCGCAGCCGGCCACGATCAGGGCGTCGCGGACGAAGGCCGCTGTTACTTCGGCGTGGCGCACGACCTCGTTCATGCCGTCGACGGCGTAGGACATGGGGAGGACGTCGGAGACGGCTTCCAGGGCGGGGTGCATCTGGGAGCGGGGGGTGAACAGGCCGCAGAGCAGGAGCTGGGGGAAGATCACGGCCGGCATGAACTGGACGGCCTGGAACTCGGAGGCCGCGAAGGCGGAGACGAACAGGCCGAGGGCGGTGCCGAGCAGGGCGTCGAGGAGGGCGACCAGCAGCACCAGCCAGGCGGAGCCGGTGACGTTCAGGCCGAGCGCCCAGAGCGCCAGGCCGGTGGCGAGGGCGGACTGGACGATCGCGAGGGCGCCGAAGGCGAGGGCGTAGCCCGCGATGAGGTCGGCCTTGCCGAGGGGCAGGGCGAGGAGGCGTTCGAGGGTGCCGGAAGTGCGTTCGCGCAGGGTGGCGATCGAGGTCACCAGGAACATCGTGATGAGCGGGAAGACGCCGAGGAGCGAGGCGCCGATGGCGTCGAAGGCGCGCGGGCTGCTGTCGAAGACGTAGCGGAGCAGGACCAGCATCACGCAGGGGACCAGCAGCATCAGGGCGATGGTGCGGGGGTCGTGGCGGAGCTGGCGCAGGACGCGGACGGCGGTGGCGGCGGTGCGGGAGGCGCTGAGGGCGCGGGCCGGTGCGGGCGCCGCCGCGGTGGGGGCGGGGGCGGGGGCGGTGCTCATCGTGCGGTCTCCTCGGCTCGTACGGTCTCCTCGGCTCGTACGGTCTCTTCGGCTCGTACGGTCTCTTCGGCTCGTACGGTCTCTTCGGCTCGTACGGTCTCCTCGGCGCGGTCCGCAGCCTCGTCGACGAGGTGCAGGAAGGCCGCTTCGACGGTGTCGGCGCCGGTGCGGGCGCGCAAGGCTTCGGGGGTGTCGTCGGCGAGGATGCGGCCCTCGCGCAGGAGCAGCAGGCGCTGGCAGCGTTCGGCCTCGTCCATGACGTGCGACGACACCAGGAGCGCGGCGCCGCGGACGGCGGCGATGTCGTGGAAGAGGCGCCACAGGTCGCGGCGCAGCACGGGGTCGAGCCCGACGGTGGGTTCGTCGAGGACGAGCAGGTCGGGGGCGCCGAGGAGGGCGACGGCGAGGGAGACGCGGCTGCGCTGGCCGCCTGAGAGGTTCCCGGCGAGGGCGTCGGCGTGACGGGTGAGGTCGACGTCGGCGAGGGCCCGGTCGACGGCGGCGTGGCGGCGTTCGGCGGCGGTGGCGTCCGCTCCGCGCGAGCGAGCGCGTGTGCGTGAGCGCCAACGCGGTGACGTGCGGCCGGGGTCGAGGATCGCGGCGAAGTAGTGCAGGTTCTGGCGGACGGTCAGGTCGTCGTAGACGGCGGGGTGCTGGGTGACGTAGCCGACGCGGCTGCGCAGGGACGGGTGGCCGGCGGGGCGGCCCAGGACGTCGAGGGTTCCGCTCACCTTGGCCTGGGTGCCGGCGATGGCGCGCAGGAGGGTCGACTTGCCGCACCCGGAGGGGCCGAGCAGGCCGGTGATCCGGCCGCGCGGGACGGTGAAGTCCAGGGCGTGCAGGACGGTGCGGGCGCCGCGGACGGCGGTGAGGGCTTCGGCGCGGACGGCCGGGGCGTGTGAGTCGGGCGGGGTCTGTGCGTGGGGCGAGGTGTGCGGGTCGGGTGGGGTGTGCGTCCCGCGCAGGTTATTCATCACGTGATGAATAATTGACGCGGGAGCAGCCGTCGTCAAGGGGCGGGGGCGGTCTCCGGCTTGACGGCGACGAGGAGGAGGACGTCGTAGCACTCCTCGATCACGCCGTCGGGGAACAGCGCCAGCAGGTGTGCGCGCTCCTCGGCGAGGAAGGCGGCCCGGCGCTCCTCCGGCGCGATCAGGAAGACCGAGTGGCTGGAGATGTTGGCGAGGTGGGTGTCCAGCGGGACGCGGCGGCACCAGCGCACCTCGCGGTGGGCGAAGGCGAGCTCGCCGCTGGGGTCGGCGAGTTCGGTGCGCAGGGCCTTCCTCTCCGCGGCGGCGTCGACGCCGGCGAAGCGGGCGGCACGGCGGGCGGCCTCGGCGATCCACTCCACGTCCAGGTCCTCACGGTTCCACCACAGCGCGAGCGCGCCGCCGGGGCGCAGGACGCGCAGCGCCTCCGGGACCGACCGGGCCGGGTCGGTCCAGTGCCAGGACTGGGCGTACGTGAGGAGGTCGAGACTGGCGTCGGCGAGCGGGAGCGCGTTGCCGTCGCCGCGCACCACCGGGATGCCCGGGTGGCCGCTGCGGAACTGGGCCGCCATGCCCTGGCCGGGCTCGACGGCCAGCACGTCGGCGCCGCGCTCGTGCAGCAGGGCGGTCGAGATGCCCGTCCCGGCGCCGACGTCCGCCACCCGCGCCCCGGCGAGGGGGCGGCCGGCGAGTTCCTCGACGGCGTCCAGGAGGGCGGCCGGGTAGGAGGGGCGGTTGGCCGCGTACAGGAGGGCCGCGTCGTTGAAGGAGCGGGCGCGGGCGGCGCGCGGGCCGCCGGGGCCGGGGGCGGGCGAGAGGGGGGCGCTCATACGGCCATGATCGTGCGCCGGGCCGCCGCCTGGCGAGGGCGCCCGTGGGCCGGGGCCGGTCAGGAGCGGCGGCGCTTCCTCGCCGGGTCGCCGCTGCGGCGGGCGCCTCGGCGCGCGTACCGCTCCTGGGCCTCCCGGTACTCCTCGCGGTGCAGTCCCTCGCCGGGAGCCTCGGTGAGCGAGCGGAAGAAGTAGGCGAGCAGGGAGCCGATGAAGCCGATCGCGAGGAGGCCGCGCAGCGACGCCTGCCGTTCCGGGTCAGGGCGCCGGGTGAAGCCGTCCCAGGTGTGCCGGAAGGCGAGGGCGCTGCACACGGCGAACATCGCGATCACCAGGAACAGGACGAAGGCGCCGGAGTCGGCGATCCGCAGCCCTTCGTACGCGAAGCGGAGCACGAGGCAGGCGGCCGCGGCGGCCAGCAGCGATCCGACGGCGACGCCGGCCCGGCGCGCCGCGTAGCCGCCGTCGTGGTCCACCCAGGTCGTGCCGAAGAAGCGCAGGGGGTCGGGGCGGGGGCCAGCGGGTTCGGCGGAGCTGGGGGACCCGACGGAGCCGGTGCGGTCGGCGGACCCGGCTCGGGCGGCAGGGCCAGCTCCGTTGGCAGAGCCAGCTCGGTCGGCGGGGCCAGCTCCGTTGGCAGAGCCAGCTCGGTCGGCGGGGCCTGGGGCGCCTGCGGGAGTGTCCGGGGTGCCGTTCTCGTCGCTCACGGGACGATTATCGCTCCGGAGGGGGCGGGGCTCCGGGCGGGACTGATGAGGTCGAGAGCTGTGGGCCCCCCGCCGCCGGTCGCCGGTCGCCGGTGAGGCTCGCAGGCGGCGGAGTGGGAACGTGCCGGTTCCGGGCGAGACGCGCGGGGGCCGGGCCAGACCCACTGGCCGTGGGCGGCGCCCGCGGGCTCCGGGTGGAGTCCGCGAGCGCCGGGCTCGGCTCGTCGGGCCGCTTCGGGCGGCCGGGCGGGTCAGCCGCAGTGCGGGGCCACGTAGCCGTCCGCTCCCGTGTGCACGTAGGCGTCGGAGACGTACTGGCCGGCGCCTATGCAGTCCCAGATGTCCGACGTCCCGTAGGGGCCGGTGACCGTCGTGCCCGGGGTCTGGCAGAAGAGCGTGACCTGGGCGCCCTCGGGCAGCACGCGCACCACGCTGTAGCCGGTGCCGGGGCCGCTGCGGACGTTGAGGCGGACGCCCGGCGCCACCGGGTAGGAGCGCGCGGCGGCCGCGGCGCCGGTCGCGACCGCCTGGCGCTCGCCGTCGTCCGCGACGCTTTCGGCATGATCGATGGACATGGATGACCTCCCCCGTAGAGCCCCATGAACGCCATGGGCCCCGTTGATTCCCGTGGACCACGCTATGAAACACGTGTGCGCCGCTCGTACGGAACGCGGGCCAGCCGCCTCGGTCTTGCGAAGGGCATCGACTAGGCTCCGTGCGTCGCACGCGCGGACGAACAGCACGGGGGTGGTCCATGACGCCGCAGCGCGCCGGTGGGCCGGACGCGGGAGCGGACGTTCCCGCATACGCCGGTCACTACCGGCTCGAGGCGTGTCTCGGCGCGGGCGGGATGGGGGTCGTGCATCTGGCCCGCAGCACCTCGGGGATGCGGCTCGCGGTGAAGGTCGTGCACGCCCAGTTCGCGAGAGACCCCGAGTTCCGGGGGCGGTTCCGGCAGGAGGTGGCGGCGGCCCGGAAGGTCAGCGGGGCGTTCACCGCGTCGGTCGTCGACGCCGACCCCGCGGCCGAACGGCCGTGGATGGCTACCCTGTTCATCCCCGGACCCACGCTGGCCGAACAGGTGAAGCGGCACGGGCCGATGGCCCCGGCCCAGGTGCGGCGGCTGATGGCGGGGCTCGCCGAGGCGCTGCGGGACATCCACCGGGCGGGCGTGGTGCACCGGGACCTCAAGCCGAGCAACGTGCTGCTCGCCGAAGACGGCCCCAAAGTCATCGACTTCGGCATCTCCCGGCCCAAGGACAGCGAACTGCACACGGAGACGGGGAAGTTGATCGGGACGCCGCCGTTCATGGCACCCGAGCAGTTCCGGCGGCCCCGGGAAGTCGGGCCCGCCGCCGACGTCTTCGCGCTCGGGTCGGTGCTGGTGCACGCGGCGACCGGGCGCGGGCCGTTCGACTCCGACAGCCCGTACATCGTCGCCTACCAGGTCGTGCACGACGAGCCCGACCTTACCGGTGTGCCGGGCGAACTGGCCCCGCTGGTGCGGCGCTGCCTGGCCAAGGAGCCCGAGGAACGGCCCACCCCGGACGAGCTGATGCGCGAACTGCGGTCGGTGGCGGCCTCGTACGACACCCAGGCGTTCGCGTCGGAGCAGCGGACGCCGACCGGCGCGGCGCCGTGGCCCGCGTCCCTTCCCGACCTCGGGTCCGGGTACTTCTCCGCGGGCGCCGAGGACGACGGCGCGGCCCCGGGCGAGCGGGAGGACCGCCGGCCGTGGCGGCGTTTCGGGGCCGACGGTCGCGGGGCCGGCCTGCCGCGTCCTGAACGACCGGGCTCGAAGCGGCACTTGGGCAAGCGGGTCGCGCTGGCGGCCGGGGCGGTCGGGCTGCTCGCGGCCGCGGCGGTCGGCGTGGCCGGTGCGGTCGGGTGGTGGGGCGACGGCGGCGGCGCGGCCGCGGCCGCGACCGGGCGGCCCGCGCCCGCCGGGTTCGACGGGTGGCGGTCCGCGCCGGTGTCCCGGCGGCCGGGTGCGCCGCAGTGCGCCTCCGGCTACGGGATGCTGTTCTGCGCGCAGTCCGACGCGGTCTTCGCCCTCGGCGCGTCCGACGGCCGGGAGCGCTGGCGGCGCCCGGTCCGTGCGGCCGGGGCGATGACGCCGGTGCTGTCGGGCGGACTGGTGCACGTGGTCACCGCGGAGGGCCGCCGCCTGGAGGCGCTCGACCCCGCCTCGGGGGAGCTGCGGGCGCAGCGGGACCTGGACGGGCGGGGCGGCTGGACGTTCGCGGGCGACACGCTGGTGCTCTCGCGCGCCGACGGCACGCTCACCGGCGTGGACGGCGTCTCGGGCGCCCGGCGGTGGCGCAGGCGCGTCGCGGGCTACGGGCTGCCCTCGCTCGCCGTGTTCCCCGGCGACCGGCTCCTCTACGCGACGAGCACCTCCGACGACGGCGCGCGCACCCGGGTCACCGCCGTGGACCCGGGCACGGGCGCCGTCCGCTGGGACGTGCGGCTGCCCGGCATGCTGCGGCCCGTCGGCGCGGAAGAAGGGGCGCGGGGCGCGCTCGGCGGGCGTTCCGGCGAGTCCGTCGGTTCGGACGGTGCGGGCGGCTCAGGCGGTTCCGGCGGTGCGGGCGGCTCAGGGGGTACGGGCGGCTCGGGCGGCTCAGGGGGTACGGGCGGCTCCGGCGGTTCGGGTGGCTCAGGCAGTTCGGGCAGCTCAGGCAGTTCGGGCAGCTCAGGGGGTGCGGGCGGCCCAGGGGGTGCGGGCAGCTCCGGCGCCTCCGTCGTCCTCCTCGGCCTCGATCCGGTCACCGGGGACGCCGAGGCGGTGCTCCGCTACGTCCCCGGGGCCGGGGCGCCGCGCCGGGTGGCGCTGCCGTACCGCTTGCAGAGCCCGCAGGCCGAGGTGCGCGGCGCGGTCGTGCACCTACTGGCGGCCGGGGGCGCGCTGGAGGCCGTCGACCTGGCCGCGGGCAAGCCGCTGTGGAGTCTGGAGACCGCCGTGAGCCGCGGCTCGGCGCCGGTCAGCGACGGCCGGCACGTGTTCGTGCTCGCCGCCGACGGACGGCTGCTCGCCGTGGACGCGCGGACGGGACGGCTCGCCGGACAGACGCCGCCGCGGCTCGGCGCCCACGCCGACCGGGTGCCGGCCTCCCTGGCGACGCCCGTGCTGTCCGCCGGGCACGTCTTCGCGGGCGCCCCCGACGGCACGGTGTTCGCCGTGGACGGACGGGACCCGTCCTCCTGGTGACGTCCCTCGGGCCCGTCCTCCTGGTGACGTCCTTCTGCTGACGTGCCTCTGGTGACGTGCCTCTGGTGACGGATGCGGGGCCGCCCTCCGGGCGTCCGGTGGGCGGCCCCGCATCCGTGTCGGCTCAGCCCAGCTTGGACACGTCCCGTACGGCGCCGCGGTCGGCGCTCGTGGCCATCGCCGCGTAGGCGCGCAGGGCCGCGGAGACCTTGCGGTCGCGCTTCTTCGGCGCGTACACGCCGTTCAGCGCCTGCTCGCGGCGGGACAGCTCCTGCTCGTCGACCAGCAGCTCGACGGAGCGGCCGGGGATGTCGACGCGGATGCGGTCGCCGTCCTCGACCAGCGCGATCACGCCGCCGGAGGCCGCCTCGGGCGAGGCGTGGCCGATGGACAGCCCGGAGGTGCCGCCGGAGAAGCGGCCGTCGGTGATCAGGGCGCACGCCTTGCCCAGGCCGCGGCCCTTCAGGTACGAGGTCGGGTAGAGCATCTCCTGCATGCCGGGGCCGCCCTTGGGCCCCTCGTAGCGGATGACGACGACGTCGCCCTCCGTGATCCGCTGGGTGAGGATCTTCTCGACGGCCTCCTCCTGCGACTCGCAGACGACCGCCGGGCCCTCGAAGGTCCAGATCGACGGGTCGACGCCGGCGGTCTTCACCACGCAGCCGTCGACCGCGAGGTTGCCCTTGAGGACCGCCAGGCCGCCGTCCGCGGAGTAGGCGTGCTCCTGGGAGCGGATGCAGCCGCCCTCGGCGTCGGTGTCCAGGACCTCCCAGCGCTCGGACTGGGAGAACGCCTCAGCGGAGCGGACGCAGCCGGGCGCCGCGTGCCACAGCTCGACGGCCTCGGGGGACGGGGAGCCGCCGCGCACGTCCCAGGTCTTGAGCCAGTCGGCCAGGGAGGGGCTGTGCACGGCGTGCACGTCCTCGTTGAGCAGCCCGGCCCGGTGCAGCTCGCCGAGCAGGGCCGGGATGCCGCCGGCGCGGTGCACGTCCTCCATGTAGTACGTGCGGTCCCCGGCGACGTTCGGGGCGACCTTGGCCAGGCAGGGGACGCGGCGCGAGACGACGTCGATCTGCTCCAGGCCGAACGGGACGCCCGCCTCCTCGGCGGCGGCCAGCAGGTGCAGGATCGTGTTGGTGGAGCCGCCCATCGCGATGTCGAGCGCCATGGCGTTCTCGAACGCGGCGAAGGTGGCGACGCTGCGCGGCAGCACCGTCTCGTCGTCCTGCTCGTAGTGGCGGCGGGTGAGGTCCATCACCGTGCGGGCCGCGTTCTCGTACAGGGCGCGGCGGGCGGTGTGGGTGGCGAGGACCGAGCCGTTGCCCGGCAGGGACAGGCCGATGGCCTCGGTGAGGCAGTTCATCGAGTTGGCGGTGAACATGCCCGAGCAGCTTCCGCAGGTCGGGCAGGCGTTCTCCTCGATGCGGAGGATGTCCTCGTCGGAGATCTTGTCGTTGGCCGCGTCGGCGATCGCGTCGATCAGGTCCAGGGTGCGGACCGTGCCGTCCACCAGCGTGGCGCGGCCGGACTCCATGGGGCCGCCGGAGACGAAGACGGTCGGGACGTTCAGGCGCAGGGCCGCCATCAGCATGCCCGGGGTGATCTTGTCGCAGTTGGAGATGCAGATCAGGGCGTCGGCGCAGTGCGCCTCGACCATGTACTCGACGCTGTCGGCGATCAGGTCGCGCGAGGGCAGCGAGTAGAGCATGCCGCCGTGGCCCATCGCGATGCCGTCGTCGACCGCGATGGTGTTGAACTCGCGCGGGATGCCGCCCGCCTCCCGGACCGCCTCGCTCACGATCCGGCCGACCGGCGCGAGGTGCGTGTGGCCGGGGACGAACTCGGTGAAGCTGTTGGCGACGGCGATGATCGGCTTCCGGCCGATGTCCGCACCGGGTACACCGGAAGCGCGCATCAGGGCGCGGGCGCCCGCCATGTTGCGGCCGTGGGTGACTGTGCGGGACCTCAGCTCGGGCATCGTCGCTCGCTCCTTACGGGAGGGTTCTGCCGGAGGGGCCGCCGGAACGTCGCGGCGGCGCGGCAGAGTTCTGACGCAGTCGAGCGTACGCCGGTCATCCACGGGGCGGGACGCACTGTCCGGGATATGGGACGCGTGTCTCGGAGGGATGGCGGGCGGACGGTGGGTGGGGCACCCGCGTCCGGGGCGGCCGCCGGGGGCCGTGAAGCTGCCGCGTCCGGGGCGGTT
>NZ_JBEYWK010000034.1:0-25275 GCF_040644415.1 Streptomyces sp. NPDC046985 | reverse complement strand
GTTGCAGGGGGCCGTGAGGCCGCCGCGTCCGGGGCGGTTGCAGGGGGCCGTGAGGCCGCCGCGTCCGGGGCGGTTGCAGGGGGCCGTGAGGCCGCCGCGTCCGGGGCGGTTGCAGGGGGCCGTGAGGCCGCCCCGTGTCGGGGGTGCCTCCCGGGCTCGCGAGGCGGCCGCGACCGGCCGGATCCCCGGGCGCGCGAGGCAGCCGCGTTCGGGCCGGATCCCCGGGCCCCGCAAGGGGCGGCGCTCGTGAGGCGTCCGCGGGTCGGGGCGCGGGCGCTTCAGGGGCCCGTGAGGTGGCCCTGCACCACCGGGGCGACCCGCGCGACGATCCGCTCCAGGTCCGCCGACGCCAGCGGCTCCACCTTGATCACGTACCGCAGCATCGCGCAGCCCACGAGCTGCGCCGCCGCGAGTTCGGCGCGCAGCTCCCGGTCCGGCACGTCGAGCCCGCCCGCGATCCGCCGCAGGAGCTGGGAGACGACCATGCGGCGGAAGACGGCCGCCGCCGCCTCGTTGTTCACCGCGGACCGGACGATCGCCAGCAGGGGCGTGCGGGTGGCGGGGTTCTCCCAGACGCCGAAGAAGTACCGGGTCAGGCGCTCGCCCGTGTCCGACGGCCCGGCGCCAGCCAGCGCGTCCGGGGCGTCCAGCACGGGCGCGACGGCGGCCTCGATCGCCGCCTCGAACATCTGTTCCTTGGTGCCGAAGTAGTGGTGGACGAGGGCCGAGTCGACGCCGGCCGCCTTGGCGATGCCGCGCACGGAGGTCTTGTCGTAGCCCCGCTCGGAGAACTCCTCGCGGGCGGCGGTCAGGATGCGCGCGCGGGTGCCGGCCGCCTCCTCGCGGCGCGGGCGGCCGCGGCCCCGGGCGGCTGCCGCGGTCATCGACGCGGCACCCGCGCCGCCGACGCCAGGTGTAGCCGGGTGAACGCCAGCGCCTCCGCGAGGTCGGCCTCGCGCTCCGCGCTGGACATGGCGCGGCGGGTGTTGACCTCGATGACGACATGGCCGTCGAAACCACGGGCCGCCAGCCGCTCCAGCAGCGCGGCGCAGGGCTGGTCGCCCCGGCCGGGCACCAGGTGCTCGTCCTTCGCGGAGCCCTTGCCGTCGGCGAGGTGGACGTGTCCGAGGCGGTCGCCCATGCGGTCGGCCATCTCCAGCGCGTCGGCGCGGGCGGTGGCGGTGTGGCTGAGATCGATCGTGAAGTGGCGGTAGTCGTCCCTCGTGACGTCCCAGTCAGGGGCGTAGGCGAGCATTTCGCGGTCGCGGTAGCGCCAGGGGTACATGTTCTCCACGGCGAACCGCACATCGGTCTCCTGGGCCATGCGCCAGACGCCGTCGACGAACTCGCGGGCGTACTGGCGCTGCCAGCGGAAGGGCGGATGCACCACCACCGTGCTCGCGCCGAGCTTCTCGGCCGCCGCGCGGGCGCGCTGGAGCTTCACCCACGGGTCGGTCGACCACACCCGCTGGGTGATCAGCAGACAGGGGGCGTGAACAGCGAGGATCGGTGTCCCGTAGTAGTCGCTGAGCCGGCGCAGGGCCTCGACGTCCTGGCTGACGGGGTCGGTCCACACCATCACCTCGACGCCGTCGTACCCGAGGCGCGCGGCGATCTCGAAGGCCGTCGCCGTCGACTCCGGGTAGACGGAGGCCGTCGACAGGGCGACCTTCGCATCCGGGATGCGCACGAGTGGCTCCGCCATGGGGGACAGGTTACGGGGTGGGGTCGCCCTCAGGACGGCGAGCCGCCCGCCGCCAACGGTTTCACGCCAGCGGGAGGTGGCGCGGTCGCCTCGGGGCGCAGTCCCTCGGGGCGCAGCCGCCTCCTCCCGACGCGGTCGCCTCCGGGCGCGCTAGCCCGCCCTCGGTCAGGGGGCCCGGCTACGGGACGGGCTTCGGGGCTAAGGGCGCCCCTCGGTTACGGGGCTCAGGCCGCCCGCGGCCCCTCCCGGGCGCCAGCCTCCCTGACTCCCCGAGTCCGGGACGCCCTGACTCCGGGACTCACTGACTCCGAGACTCCGGCGTTCAGGCCGAGCCCATGTGGTCCAGGCGGCGCAGGATCACTCCCTCGCGCAGGGCCCACGGGCAGATCTCCAGCCGCTCCACGCCGAACAGGTCCATCGCGCCCTCGGCGACCAGGGCGCCCGCCAGGAGCTGACCCGCGCGGCCGTCGGAGACGCCGGGCAGCTCGGCGCGCTCGTCCCCCGTCATGGCGGCCAGGCGCGGCACCCACGCCTCCAGGGACTCGCGCTTCAGCTCCCGCTGCACGTACAGGCCCTCGGCGGAGCGCGCCGCACCGGCGATGCGCGCGAGCTGCTTGAACGTCTTGGACGTGGCCACCACGTGGTCAGGGGTGCCGAAGCGGCTGAACTCGCCGACCGTCCGCGCGATCTCGGCGCGCACGTGGCGGCGCAGCGTCCTGACCTCCTGCGGGTCGGGCGGGTCGCCCGGCAGCCACCCGGCGGTGAGGCGGCCCGCGCCGAGCGGCAGCGACACGGCGGCGTCGGGCTGCTCGTCGATGCCGTAGGCGATCTCCAGCGAGCCGCCGCCGATGTCCAGCACCAGCAGCTTCCCGGCCGACCAGCCGAACCAGCGGCGGACGGCCAGGAAGGTGAGGCGGGCCTCCTCCGCGCCGCTGAGCACCTGGAGCCGTACGCCCGTCTCGTCCTGCACGCGGGCGAGCACGTCATCGGCGTTGCGCGCCTCGCGCACGGCGGAGGTCGCGAACGGCAGCAGGTCCTCGACGCCCTTGTCCTCGGCCGCCTGCAACGCGTCGCGCACCACCGCGATCAGCCGGTCGACGCCGTCGGCGCCGACTGCTCCGTCGCCGTCGAGGAGCTGGGCGAGCCGCAGATCTGCCTTGTGCGAGTGCGCGGGCAGCGGGCGGGCGCCGGGGTGCGCGTCGACCACCAGCAGGTGCACCGTGTTCGAACCCACGTCGAGGACACCGAGTCTCATGGAGCGAACGCTACTGCCACCAGGGGGGCGACCGGTCCCGGACCGCAGGTCCGGGGGGTGCGGCCGCCGCATCGGGCCGCGCGGCGCCCTGCGCTGCGGCCCCCTCCGCCTCGCCCTGTCTCCCTCGCCCCCCGCGTTTCCCGCCTCCCCGACCCCGCTCGGCTGCCCGGCGCGCGCGGACGGGCGGACCGCTTCCGTGTGCGGACGGGGTCCGGCTCCTGAACGGACGGGCGGCCGGCTCCCGTACGGACGGACGGGCGGGCCCGCGGTCCGGCTCGCGGAGGGACCGGCGGTCCCGTGTGCCGCGCCGGGCGACTTACCCTGGACGCGTGCCAAAGACGAAAAAGGCGAAAACCGATAAATCGGCTGAATCGGCGGATGCCGCGCGTACGGCGAAGCCGGCGAAGGGCTCGCGGCCCGGCGCGTCCGGCTCATCCGGCGCGTCCGGCGGGTCCGGCGCGTCCGGTGAGGTTCACGCGCCCGACGAGCAGGGTCTCGACTTCGCGCGCGCGTGGGTGGAGTTCCCGGACCCGGCGGACGCGGAGCAGGTCTTCCGCTGCGATCTGACCTGGCTGACCTCGCGCTGGAACTGCGTCTTCGGCAGCGGCTGCCAGGGCATCCAGGCGGGCCGCGCGGACGACGGGTGCTGCACGCTCGGCGCCCACTTCTCCGACGAGGACGACGAGCGGCGGGTCGCCGAGCACGTGGCCCGGCTCACTCCGGACGTCTGGCAGAACCACGCCGAGGGCGCCCAGAACGGCTGGGTGTCGGAGGACGAGGAGGGGTCCCGGCAGACCCGCCCCTTCCAGGGCTCGTGCATCTTCCAGAACCGGCCCGGCTTCCCCGGCGGCATGGGCTGCTCGCTGCACATCCTGGCGATGCGGGAGGGCCGCGAGCCGCTGGAGACCAAGCCGGACGTGTGCTGGCAGCTTCCGATCCGGCGGACCTTCGAGTGGATCGACCGCCCGGACGACACGCGCGTGCTCCAGGTGTCGATCGGCGAGTACGACCGCCGGGGCTGGGGGCCGGGCGGTCACGACCTGCACTGGTGGTGCACGTCCGCGACTTCGGCGCACGGCGCCGGGGACCCGGTCTACGTCTCCTACCGGGCGGAGCTGACCGAGCTGATGGGCAAGGCGGGCTACGACCGCCTGGCCGAACTCTGCGAGGAGCGGCTGGCCTCCGCACTGCCGCTGCTGGCGCCGCACCCGGCGGACCCCGTCTGACCTCGCCCGAACGGCCACCCGGCGGCCCGGCCGCTCGACCGCCGATCAGTCGCCGCAACGGCGTTGAGGGTCAGTCCTCCCAGCCACGCACCGGACACGCGCCGGGATCCGGCCGCCCCCGTACGTCTGCGCCCGTCACCCCGCTAGGGCGTGTTGCGAAAGCAGCGTCGTCCGCCCGCAGGGCGGGCCCGGCGGTGTCTGGTGCGTGCGATCGCAAGGCGGAAGGTCGCCCCGATACTGGGCGTATCGGGGCGATCCCGACAACGCGGCGAGCGTGCGTGCCAGACGCCGCCGGGCAGACGGGACTTTCGCCACACGCCCTAGTGGCCGGACGGGCCCGGATCGCCCCCGCTCTCCTGGCCGGACGGGTTGCTGGGGGACGGCTCGGACGGCGAGGGGCTGGCGGGCGTACCGGACGGCTCGGACGAACCAGACGAGCCGGGTGAGCCGGACGACGGGGACGGCTCGCCTGTCGGGGAGCCGGACGAGCCCCCGGTGGCCGTCGGCCTGGGGCCGGGGTCGCGGGTCGGCGACGGACCGGCCGGGTGCGAGAGGGCGGGGGCAGGGGCGCTGGGCGCCGTGCCGTAGCCGTCGATGGTGACGACGGCGCCCGCGGGCGCGACCGCCACCTGGGCGGTCCAGTGGCCGGACGGCTCGCGCAGGGGGTCGACGTACACCTTCACCGTCACGGACTGGCCGGGGGCGAGGGTCCCCGACGAACGGCTCAGGTAGAGCCACGGCGCCCGCGTCGACGCCGACCACTGGACCGGCGACGGGCCGGACGCCTTCAGCGTGACCAGTGTGGTGTCGCCGGAGCCGGCGGCGGTCACCGTCAGGCGGCCGTCCTGCCGACCGGCGCCCGAGACGCTGACGACCTGGACGGAGACGTCGGGGTGGGCGCCGTCGGCGCGGGAGTCGGGCCCGGGGCGCGCGTTGCCCGCGCTCTGGTACCCCCCCGCGGCGCCGCCGGTCAGCGCATCGTGATCGTGCTCGCGCGCCGACGCCGACGGTCCGTCGTGGCCCTCGCCGGTCGGGGTGCCGCGGTAGGCGGCCCACACGGCCAGCACCGGCGCGGCGACGACCGTGGCGACCACCGTCGTCGTGACGGCCCGCGCGCGCAGCCGGTCCCTGCGGGCGGCGCGGTCCTTGGGGTCCATCGGGAAGCCGCGCCGGTCGAGCCGCGGCGCGGCGCCCCGCGCGCGCGGGTGGTGCGCCATCGCCGCGCGCACGTCCGCGCGGGGCGCCGGGAGGACGGGGAGTTCGGCCGGGGTCACGCTGGAGCCGGGCCACCGGCCGGGGATCGCCCGCTCGGCGGCGCGGCGGCAGCGCGGGCAGTCGTCCACATGCCGGACCAGCTCGCGCCGGAGCGCCGCGCTGAGCACCACCTCGCTGTCGTCGGTGAGCGCGCTCACGCCGGGGCAGCCGCCGCTCTCGACGACGGCGAGCGCCGCACGGGTGCGCTCCACCTCGCAGGCGGCCGAGGCGAGCAGTTCGCGGGTGGCGGCGAGGTCCCGGCCGAGCACCGCGGCGACCTCATGGCCGGCGAGGTGGTGGCGCACGGCCAGTTCGAGGGCCTCGCGCTGCTCCGGGGAGGTGCCGGCGGCCTCCGGCCAGGCCAGCCGGGCGAGTTCGGCACGCCGCGCCTCCTGGACGTCCTTGGGCATGGGCGGGGCGGGGGCGGCGCCCTCCGCCGGGCCGCGCCGCTCGGCGCCGCGCGGTCCGGCGCCGCGCCGTTCGTCGCCGAGACGTTCGTCGCCGAGACGCGCGGAGGCCAGTCGTCCGGAAGCGGGTCGCCCGGAGGCGTGCGCGGTCTGGCTTCTCTGCTGCGTCTCGGCCAGTTTGCGCAGACAGGACCAGCGGGCCAGCGCGTACAGCCAGGCCCTGCGGTCCCCCGCGCTCTGCGGGACGCGCTGCCCGCGCCGCTCGGCGAACACCAGTGCGCTCCCGAGGGCGGCGGTCGCCTCCTCGTGGTCGCACAGCACGGACAGGCAGTAGGTGAACAGGCCGTCGAGGTAGGGCTCGTACGGCGCGGACGGCCGCTGCGCCAGCGTGCGCACCGCGGCGCGGTCGCGCGCCTCGCGATGCGCCCGGTCCGCCCGGTGCGCGCCGGGCGTGCGGGTCGTGCGGATCGACGTCTCCGGACTGCTGTTCATCACCCGTGCGACCGTATGCGGCCGGGGATCGTCTGTTCATCCCTGTTGCGCACTTTTAATCCGTACGGGTGAAACGATCCCTCATATGACGACGCGGGCCCGTCTTTCGGGCGACGCAGGCACGAGGCAGGCGGCCGGGAGCAGCCAGGGATATGCCCTGGCTTCGGTCTGACTCCGGCCCGGCTTCGGCCTGGGTTCGGCCTGGCTTCGCACGGGATCGGGCGGCGGGCGGCGTTGTCAGTGGCTGCGGCTACGGTTTCCCCATGGCCACCCGTACGAAGACCGCCAAGGACCGTCCGTCCTACCGCTGCACCGAATGCGGCTGGCAGACGGCCAAATGGCTCGGCCGCTGCCCCGAATGCCAGGCGTGGGGCACGGTCGAGGAATACGGCGCGCCCGCGGTGCGCACCACGGCGCCGGGCCGCGTCAGCGCCTCCGCCGTGCCCATCGGCCAGGTCGACGGCCGCCAGGCCACCGCGCGCTCCACCGGCGTGCCCGAGCTGGACCGCGTCCTCGGCGGCGGGCTCGTCCCCGGCGCGGTGGTCCTCCTCGCGGGCGAGCCCGGGGTCGGCAAGTCCACGCTGCTGCTCGACGTGGCGGCCAAGTCGGCGAGCGAGGAGCACCCCACGCTGTACGTGACGGGCGAGGAGTCCGCGAGCCAGGTCCGGCTGCGCGCCGACCGCATCGGCGCGCTCGACGACCACCTGTACCTGGCCGCGGAGACCGATCTGGCCGCCGTGCTGGGCCACTTGGACGCGGTGAAGCCCTCCCTGCTCATCCTCGACTCGGTGCAGACGGTCGCCTCACCCGAGATCGACGGGGCGCCCGGCGGCATGGCGCAGGTGCGCGAGGTGGCCGGCGCGCTGATCCGCGCCTCCAAGGACCGCGGCATGTCGACGCTGCTGGTGGGCCACGTCACCAAGGACGGCGCCATCGCCGGCCCGCGTCTGCTGGAGCACCTCGTGGACGTGGTGCTGCACTTCGAGGGCGACCGGCACGCGCGGCTGCGCCTGGTCCGCGGCGTCAAGAACCGCTACGGGGCGACGGACGAGGTGGGCTGCTTCGAACTGCACGACGAGGGCATCACCGGACTGGCCGATCCCAGCGGCCTGTTCCTCACCCGCCGCGCCGAGCCGGTCCCCGGCACCTGCCTGACCGTCACCCTGGAAGGCCGCCGCCCGCTGGTGGCCGAGGTCCAGGCGCTCACCGTCGACTCCCAGATCCCCTCCCCGCGCCGCACGACGTCCGGCCTGGAGACCTCCCGGGTGTCGATGATGCTGGCGGTGCTGGAGCAGCGGGGGCGGATCAGCGCGCTGGGCAAGCGGGACATCTACTCCGCGACGGTCGGCGGGGTGAAGCTGTCCGAGCCGGCCGCCGATCTCGCGATCGCTCTCGCGCTGGCGTCGGCGGCGAGCGACACTCCGCTGCCGAAGAACCTCGTCGCGATCGGCGAGGTGGGTCTGGCGGGCGAGGTGAGACGGGTCACGGGCGTGCAGCGCCGGCTGTCGGAGGCCCACCGCCTCGGCTTCACGCACGCCCTGGTGCCGGGCGATCCGGGCAGGGTCCCGGCGGGGATGAAGGTCCTGGAAGTGGCCGACATAGGGGACGCGCTGCGGGTGCTGCCGCGCTCCCGTCGCCGGGAGGCCCCGCAGGAGCAGGAGGACCGCCGGTAGACTTTGCCCTGGTCTCGCCCGTCCGTCCGATCCGAAGGCACGGCACGGGAGCGCCAGAAGTACCTGCGACCGGAGGAGTGCAGTGGCAGCCAACGACCGGGCAGCAGCTCCCGGCAAGTCCGGCGGGAGTTCCGGCGCCGATGGCCTGATGCGCGCCTCACTGAGCGCCGTGGCGCCGGGGACGCCCCTTCGGGACGGCCTGGAGCGGGTGCTCCGCGGCAACACGGGCGGGCTCATCGTGCTCGGCTCGGACAAGACCGTCGAGTCGATGTGCACGGGCGGTTTCGTGCTGAACGTCGAGTTCGCGGCGACGCGGCTGCGGGAGCTGTGCAAGCTGGACGGCGGCATCGTGCTCTCCGCCGACCTGTCGAAGATCCTGCGGGCGGGCGTGCAGCTCGTCCCGGACCCGACGATCCCCACCGAGGAGACCGGCACCCGGCACCGCACGGCGGACCGGGTGAGCAAGCAGGTCGGCTTCCCGGTGGTCTCGGTCTCGCAGTCGATGCGGCTGATCGCCCTGTACGTCGGCGGGCAGCGCCGGGTCCTGGAGGACTCCGCGGCGATCCTGTCCCGTGCCAACCAGGCGCTGGCCACCCTGGAGCGCTACAAGCTCCGCCTGGACGAGGTGGCGGGCACGCTGTCCGCGCTGGAGATCGAGGACCTGGTGACCGTCCGGGACGTCTGCGCGGTGTCGCAGCGCCTGGAGATGGTGCGCCGCATCGCCACCGAGATCGCCGAGTACGTGGTGGAGCTGGGCACCGACGGCCGTCTTCTGGCGCTTCAGCTCGACGAGTTGATCGCGGGCGTGGAGCCCGAGCGCGAACTGGTGGTGCGGGACTACGTCCCCGAGCCCACGGCCAAGCGGTCGCGCACGGTCGACGAGGCGCTCGCCGAGCTGGACAAGCTGTCCCACGCCGAGCTGCTGGAGATGTCCACGGTCGCCCGCGCGCTCGGGTACACCGGCTCGCCCGAGACCCTGGACTCGGCGGTCTCCCCGCGCGGCTTCCGGCTGCTGGCCAAGGTGCCGCGGCTGCCCGGCGCCATCATCGACCGCCTGGTCGATCACTTCGGCGGCCTGCAGAAGCTGCTCGCGGCGAGCGTCGACGACCTCCAGACGGTGGACGGCGTCGGCGAGGCCCGCGCCCGCAGCGTCCGCGAGGGCCTGTCGCGGCTGGCGGAGTCGTCGATCCTCGAACGGTACGTGTGACGGGCGCCGCCTGCGAAACCTGGCCGGGCGCCCGGTCTGCGCTCTTTGCCGCACGGGACCTTCCGGCGCGGGATCTTTCCGCGCGGGACGGGTGCGACTGTGGCCGGAGAGGTTCGGCGTCGCGAGCCGGTGGACCTCTCCGGTCACCGCACTAGGGCGTGTTGCGAAAGCAGCGTCGCCAGCCCGCCGGGCGGACGGGACTTTCGCGACGCGCCCTAGTCCGCCGTCAGCACGAACGACGTCCGGAGTTCGCCGTGTCCCGGGGCCTTGGCCTCGACCAGGTACGTCCCGGTTCCGGCCGAGCCCGCCGGGGGCGTCGCGCAGTGCGGAGCGCTCGGCGTGCGGTCCCAGCGGACGGTGTAGGCGACGGAGCTGCCCGCCGGTACCCGGTACAGCAGGCTTCCGGCCGTCTTCGGGCAGTCGTCCGAGGACCAGTAGTCGTCGTCGCCGTCGGCCTCGCCGATCGTCAGCACCACGGACTTCGGGCCGAGGTCGACCTTGCAGTCGGCGCTGGAGGAGTTCTTGACCGTCAGCGCGAGGGCGGGCGTCTCGCCGGGACCGTAGGAGTTGTGCACGCTGCGCAGGGCCAACGAGACCGCGCCGGGGGCGCACGTGGGGAGCGAACTCCCGGCGGGCAGCACGGCGCCCGCGCCCGCGCCGCCGTTTGCGCCGCCGCTCGCTCCTCCCGCCGCGCCGCCGGCGCCCGCACCGGCTCCGCCGGCCCCGCCGGTCGCGCCGTCTCCCCCGGTCCCGTCGGCGCCGCCGTCCGTCCCGTCGCCGCCGCCCCCGCCGTTCCCGCCGCCGGAGTCGGCGCCGCCGCTCGCGGAGCCCGAACCGGAGCTCGACCCGGACCCGCCGGTGTCCGAGCCGCCGGACCCGCCGCGGCCGCCGGGGTGTTGGCTGATCGCCGGACCGGACCCGGAGGGGCCGGGGGTGATGGCGGAGGGGGTGGGATGCTTCCCGTCGGACCCGCCGCCGTTGTGGCGGCCTCCGCCGCCGCCCGAGACGAAGAGCCAGACGGCCAGCAGGGCCGTCAGGGCGAGCGCGGACAGCATGACCGCCCTCCGTCGCCAGTAGATGGAGGAGGGAAGCGGCCCGACCGGATTGCGCAGTGATCCCACGGCCCAAACTGTACGAGAGATCGTCGCTCCGACCTGCGCCACCCGCCGCGCCGAGAACAACTTTTCCGGATCATCATTTCGGCAACACGCCCCCGCGCGTGCTGACTTGTCACCGCTGTGACCAGGAGGGAACTTTCCGTGACGACACCGGACCGCGCAGGATCACACGGCCGTCCGTCCGCACATGGCAGGATCGGAAGGGTCATGACTGCGCCCACACTGCCTCCGCACAGCAGCCCCGCCGCCCCGGCCGCCGCCCTCGGCACCGCCGCGGACCCCGGCGCCGCCGGCGCCGCCCCCGCCGCGCCCCCCGCCGACGCCGCGCCCGAGACCGCCGCTGCGACGTCCGCCGCGCCCGAGACCGCCTCTCCCGTCACCGACGCCGCGCCGAGTCCCGCCGCTCCCCACACCGACGTCGAACCCGCCGAAGGCGTCCCCGCCGGGGACGTGTCCGCAGGGGAGACATCCGCCGACGCCGAACCGTCCGGAGACATGCCCGCCGGGGACGCCCTCGCGGACGGCGGCGCCGACGCCGTCGCCTACGACCCGGGGCTCGGCGAGGCCCTGCACAGCCAGGTGATCGACTGGTTCGACGCCAACGCCCGGGACCTGCCCTGGCGGCGCCCCGACGCGGGCGCCTGGGGGGTGATGGTCAGCGAGTTCATGCTCCAGCAGACCCCGGTCAACCGCGTCCTGCCCGTCTACGAGCACTGGCTCGCACGCTGGCCTCGCCCCGCCGACCTCGCCAAGGAGGCGCCGGGCGAGGCCGTCCGCGCCTGGGGACGGCTCGGCTACCCGCGCCGCGCCCTGCGCCTGCACGGCGCCGCGGTCGCCATAACGGAACGGCACGGCGGCGACGTGCCCGCCGAGCACGCGCAGTTGCTCGCCCTGCCCGGCATCGGCGAGTACACGGCGGCGGCGGTCGCCTCCTTCGCCTACGGACAGCGGCACGCCGTCCTGGACACCAACGTGCGCCGCGTGCTCGCCCGCGCGGTCACCGGCGCGCAGTACCCGCCGAACGCCACCACCGCGGCCGAGCGCCGTCTGGCCCGCACCCTGCTGCCGGACGACGAGCGGACCGCGGCCCGTTGGGCCGCCGCCTCCATGGAACTCGGCGCGCTGGTGTGCACGGCGAAGAACGAGTCGTGCCACCGCTGCCCGATCACCGCGCACTGCGCCTGGCGACTGGCAGGCAAGCCCGAGCACGACGGGCCGCCGCGCCGCGCCCAGACCTACGCCGGCACCGACCGGCAGGTGCGCGGCAAGCTGCTCGCCGTGCTGCGGGAGGCGCACAAGCCGGTGCCGCAGACGGTGCTCGACCGGGTCTGGCAGGAGCCGGTGCAGCGGGCGCGGGCCCTGGACGGCCTCGTCGCGGACGGTCTGGTCGAACCGCTGCCGGGCGGCCTGTACCGACTGCCGCTGACCTGACCTGACCTGATCCGAGCTGGGCTGGGCTGGGCTGGCAAGAGCGGTGCGGACCTGCGCCGCCCCGACCTGGCCCAACCGTGCCCGACCTGAGTCGAACCGGGGCAAGTTGCCGCATACGTAACAAATCATCCCGTTCCTGCACGTCTGAAGCGAAGCACACCAGCCCGCTCAGCCCCCCTGACGCTCGATCACTTCACAGGAAGCCGACAGCTCAGAGAGCGTCGCGGGGGCGCGCGTGACGATTCGACGTACCATCCGGAGTGTCATATCACCCGGAAATCGGACGAAACATAGCGTGACTCCGCCCCGCCGCCTGGGCCGTTACACAACCGACGCACAGCCGAGGGCTAGCCGCGGGCTGCCTCGGACAACGCCGTGACAAGCCCTCCGTACCTTCAGTCGAGTGCCCGACGGGCACCGGGCGGCTGCCGACCACAGCCGCCGCGCACACAGCTTGGAATCCGGCGGGACACAGCCGGACACGGGGATCGGAGGCGGTTCATCATGGCGCAGGGAGAGGTGCTCGAGTTCGAGGAGTACGTGCGCACCCGGCAGGACGCGCTGCTGCGCAGCGCGCGCCGGCTGGTGCCCGACCCGGTGGACGCCCAGGACCTCCTCCAGACCGCCCTCGTACGCACCTACGGCCGTTGGGACGGCATCGCCGACAAGCGGCTCGCGGACGCCTACCTGCGCCGGGTCATGATCAACACGCGGACGGAGTGGTGGCGGGCCCGCAAGCTGGAGGAGGTGCCCACCGAGCAGCTCCCGGACGCCTGCGTCGACGACGCGACCGAACAGCACGCCGACCGCGCGCTCCTGATGGACGCCATGAAGGTCCTCGCTCCCAAGCAGCGCAGCGTCGTGGTGCTGCGACACTGGGAGCAGATGTCCACGGAGGAGACGGCCGCCGCCCTCGGCATGTCCGCGGGAACGGTCAAGAGCACGCTGCACCGGGCGCTCGCCCGGCTCCGCGAGGAGCTGGAGGCCCGCGATCTGGACGCACGCGCGCTGGAGCGTGAGGAGCGAAAGCGTTGCGCGGCCTGAGCGACGAGGCCGGAGTCGGCTTCGAGCCCTCCCCGGCACGGCGAGCCTTCGTGGCGGCGAGCGCGGCGGCGGCCGTGCTGGCCGCCCTCGGTCTCCTGGCGTCCGCCTGCGCGACGGGCGGCACCGGGGCGCGCGACGAGGGCCCGGCCGACGCCAGCTCGGTGGCGGGCGCGGTGGTCAGCGCCTCCCCCAGTCCCACCGAGACCCCCCAGCGGGTGGACGCGGTGCGGCTCCTGAAGAACGACCCGCAGGTCTCCGCGTCGGTCAAGCGCGTCCTCAAGCCGTGCGCGGCCGACCAGTACCCGGTCGACGTGTCCTACGGGAAGCTGACCGGCGGACCGGCCGACGACCTCGTGATCAACGTGCTGACCTGCGGGGACGCGGTCGGCGTCGGCACGTATGTCTACCGGGGGCGAGGCGACGGCTTCGAGGACGTCTTCCGGGCCGAGGAGCCGCCGGTCTACGCCGAGATCGACCGGGGCGATCTGGTGGTGACCAAGCAGGTGTACGAGAAGGGCGATCCCGTGTCGAGCCCGTCGGGCGAGGACGTGATCACCTACCGCTGGTCCGGAAGCGCGTTCGCCAAGGAGTACAGCACCCGCAACGAGTACAGCAAGGCCGTCGGAGGCGATCCCACCCCGACCCCGGACAACTGATCACTGAGACCCCTGATCACTGAGACCGCAGATCGCCGGGGCCGCAGATCGCCGGGGCCGTGCGGACCGCAGGCGCGCGCGGGCGACGGCGCGCGGGACAATCGCAGGAGGGACCGGAGCGGCGGGCGCCGATCCGGCGGCCCGGCCTTCCGTCGGCCGCACCGCGCGGGAACGCGTCGCGCGCCGGGCGCGCCCCCCCATCGAGCGCACCACCGTGAGCACACGAGGACTGAGAGCACCGGGATGGCAGAGCAGACCCACGTCCTGTTCGTCGAGGACGACGACGTCATCCGCGAGGCCACGCAGCTCGCCCTGGAGCGAGACGGCTTCGCGGTCACCGCGATGCCCGACGGCCTGTCCGGCCTGGAGGCGTTCCGGGCCGACCGGCCGGACATCGCGCTGCTGGACGTCATGGTGCCCGGTCTGGACGGCGTCAGCCTGTGCCGTCGCATCCGCGACGAGTCGACCGTGCCGGTGATCATGCTCTCCGCGCGGGCGGACTCCATCGACGTCGTGCTGGGCCTGGAGGCGGGCGCCGACGACTACGTGACCAAGCCGTTCGACGGGGCCGTCCTGGTCGCCCGGATCCGGGCGGTGCTGCGCCGCTTCGGGCATGCCGCGGGCGCGCGGGCCGCGTCCGGGGCGGCCGAGGCGGACGGCGCGGTGCTGACCTTCGGCGACCTGGAGATCGACACCGAGGGCATGGAGGTGCGCCGGGCCGGGGCGCCGGTGGCGCTGACCCCCACCGAGATGCGGCTGCTGCTCGAGTTCTCCACGGCGCCCGGCACGGTGCTGTCCCGGGACAAGCTCCTGGAGCGGGTGTGGGACTACGGCTGGGGCGGCGACACCCGGGTGGTCGACGTCCATGTGCAGCGACTGCGCGCGAAGATCGGGCAGGACCGCATCGAGACGGTCCGCGGCTTCGGCTACAAACTGAAGGGCTGAACGACCGGAGATGCGGGGGACGAGAAAGGGCCTGCTGCCGGGGCGCCTGGAGCAGGCGGGCATCCGGACGGGACTGAGATGGAAGCTCAGCGCGGCCATCGCGCTGGTCGGCGCGCTGGTGGCGGTCGCGCTGAGCCTGGTGGTGCACAACGCGGCCCGGGTGTCGATGCTGGACAACGCCCGCGACCTGGCCGACCAGCGGCTCCTGCTCGCCGAGAGCATCTACGAGCGGCCGGGCCGGCGGTCGACCCCGGCCACCTTCAAGATCGACGATCCGATGCTGCCGGTCGCGCTGCGGCAGAAGGTCGGGATGGGCCGGCGGGCCACGTACGTCACCGCCCACCCGGACGGCGCGCCGGACATCTGGGCGGCCATGCCGATCAAGGGCGGCCATGTGCTGTCCCTGCACACGCGGTTCACCGACCGCAGCGCCGACGTCCTGGGCGACCTCGACCAGGCGCTGGTCATCGGCTCCATCGCGGTCGTGCTGGGCGGCAGCGCGCTGGGCGTGCTCATCGGCGGCCAGCTCTCGCGCCGGCTGCGCAAGGCCGCCTCCGCCGCCAACCGGGTGGCCAAGGGCGAGCCGGACGTCCGGGTCCGGGACGCCATCGGGGGCGTCGTACGGGACGAGACCGACGACCTGGCCCGCGCGGTGGACGCGATGGCGGACGCGCTCCAGCAGCGCCTGGAGGCGGAGCGGCGGGTCACCGCGGACATCGCCCACGAGCTGCGCACTCCGGTGACCGGGCTGCTGACGGCCGCCGAACTGCTGCCCCCGGGGCGCCCGACGGAGCTGGTCCTGGACCGGGCGAAGGCGATGCGCACCCTGGTGGAGGACGTCCTGGAGGTCGCCCGGCTCGACGGCGCCTCGGAGCGCGCCGAGCTTCAGGACATCCTGCTGGGCGAGTTCGTCGCCCGGCGGGTGGCGGCGAAGGACCCGGACGTCGAGGTGCGCGTGGTGCACGAGTCCGAGGTGACCACCGATCCGCGGCGCCTGGAGCGGGTGCTGTTCAACCTGCTCGCCAACGCCGCCCGGCACGGCAGGCCGCCGATCCAGGTGACCGTGGAGGGCCGGGTGATCCGGGTCCGGGACCACGGCCCCGGCTTCCCCGAGGCGCTGCTCGCCGAGGGTCCGAGCCGTTTCCGCACCGGCAGCGCGGACCGCGCCGGTCACGGGCACGGCCTGGGCCTGACCATCGCCGCCGGGCAGGCCCGCGTCCTGGGCGCCCGGCTGACCTTCCGCAACGTCCGGCTCGCGGGCGCCCCCGACGACGTCCCGGCCGAGGGCGCGGTCGCCGTCCTGTGGCTCCCCGAGCACGCCCCCACCAACACGGGCAGCCACCCGATGCTCCCCTAGCAGCGCTGTGGCCCGCTCCAGGGGAGCGGGCCACAGCGGTGGGCGGTCGGGCGGGGGTCAGACCACCTCGGTGATGCCCTCTAGGGCCTGGGCCGCGCCGCTCGCGCCCTCGGGGGACTGGGCCGCGTCCGGCGCCGCGCCCTTCAGCGGCACCTCCTTGACGAACACCGCCGCCGCCAGGGCGACGATCGCGACCACGGCGCCCAGCAGGAACGCCGAGTGCGTACCGGCGGACACCGCGTGCTGGTACGCCTCCCGGGCCACCGCGGGCAGCTTCTGGAGGCTCTTGGCGTCCAGTTGCGCGGACTGCTCGGTCATCTTCGAGCCCAGCGCGCCGGCCTTCTGGGCCATGACGTGCTGCACCCGGTTGTTGAACAGCGCACCCATGATCGCCACGCCGAAGGACGAGCCGAGCGTGCGGAAGAGCGTGGTGGAGGAGGAGGCGACGCCCATGTCCTTCATCTCGACGCTGTTCTGCGCGACCAGCATGGTGATCTGCATCAGGCAGCCCATGCCCGCCCCGAGGACGGCCATGTAGAGGCCGGAGGTCAGGCGCGTGGTCTCGGTGTCCATCCGGGACAGCAGGTACAGCCCGGCGATCATCAGAACGCTGCCGACCACCGGGAAGACCTTGTACCGGCCGCTGGAGGTGGTGACCCGGCCCGCGATCATCGACACGACGAGCATCGAGCCGAGCATGGGCAGGAGCAGCAGGCCCGAGTTGGTGGCGGAGGCGCCCTGCACCGCCTGCTGGTAGAGCGGCAGGAAGAGGACCGCGCCGAACATCACGAAGCCGGTGACGAAGCCGATCACGGACATCAGGCTGAAGTTGCGGCTGCGGAAGATGTGCAGCGGCAGGATCGGCTCGGCGGCCCGGGTCTGCCAGAAGAGGAACCCGACGAGCGCGGCCACGCCGATCGCGGTCAGCTCCATGATGCGCGCGGAGGTCCAGGCGTACTCCGTGCCGCCCCAGGTGGTGACGAGCACGATGGAGCTGATGCCGAGGGTGAGCAGCCCGGCGCCCAGGTAGTCGACCCGCGCCTGCGCGCGCTTCCTGGGCAGGTGCAGCACCGCGCTGACGGCGACGAGCGCCACCGCGCCGAGCGGCAGGTTGATGTAGAAGGCCCAGCGCCAGCCCCAGTTGTCGGTGATGGTGCCGCCGACCAGCGGGCCGCCGATCATCGCGAGGGCCATGACGCCGGCCATCATGCCCTGGTACTTGCCGCGCTCCCGCGGCGGGATCAGGTCGCCGATGATGGCCATCACGCCGACCATCAGTCCGCCGGCGCCCAGGCCCTGGACGGCGCGGAAGCCGATCAACTGGCCCATGTTCTGCGCCATGCCGCTCAGCGCGGAGCCGACCAGGAAGATCACGATCGACGTCATGAAGGCGCCCTTGCGCCCGTACATGTCGCCGAGCTTGCCCCACAGCGGCGTGGAGGCGGCGGTGGCCAGCGTGTACGCGGTCACCACCCAGGAAAGGTGCTGGAGACCGCCCAGGTCGCCCACGATGGTCGGCATCGCGGTGCCGACGATCATGTTGTCCAGCATCGCGAGCATCATCGCGATCATGAGGGCGAGCAGAACGACCCGCACGCTCCTCGGTTGGGCGCCGTCCGCGCCGTCCGGCCGCGTCTGCGTCTGGGACTTCACTGCGTCCGCCATCGCTCCACTCCCCCACAGTCCACTTACTTGCCGCCCGGCAAGTGATTACACTTATAAGTTAAAACCTAACTAGCCGGGCGTCAAGTAAGTTTCCGCTGACCGGTCGACAGGTAAGTTTCCAGGGAGCGCGAGGAGTACGAGGATGGGCGGCACGATGGACGGCACCAAGCAGCAGCGCCGCGGAGACACCCGCCAGCGCATCCAGGACGTGGCCCTCGAACTCTTCGCCGAGCAGGGCTACGAGAAGACGTCCCTGCGCGAGATCGCCGAGCGCCTGGACGTGACGAAGGCGGCGCTCTACTACCACTTCCGGACCAAGGAAGAGATCGTCTTCAGCCTCTTCGAGGACCTGACGCAGCCGATCGAGGACCTGATCGAGTGGGGGCGCGCCCAGCCGCACACGCTGGAGACCAAGCAGGAGATCGTCCGCCGCTACGGCGAAGCGCTCGACGGGGCGCTGCCGCTGTTCCGCTTCATGCAGGAGAACCAGGCGACGGTGCGGGAAATGCGCATCGGGGACTCCTTCAAGGAGCGGATGCACAGCCTGCGGGACATCATCATCGACCCGGACGCGAGCCTGACCGACCAGATGCGCTGCATCAGCGCGCTGTCCACGCTGCACGCCGGCATGTTCTTGATGCAGGACCTCGAAGGCGACCAGGATATGAAGCGCAAGGCCGTGATGGAGGTCGCGATCGACCTGGTGACGCAGGCCCACCGGGGCGCGCACGCGTCCTGACGACAGCGAACCGCCGCCCGTGCCGGTGACGGCGGGCGGCGGTGCGGTAGGAGCGACCCGGGAGGGTCAGACCTTCACGCCGTGGGCGCGCAGGAAGACGACCGGGTTGACGGCGGAGCCGTAGTTCGGCGTGGTGCGGATCTCGAAGTGCAGGTGCGGACCGGTGGTGTTGCCGGTGTTGCCGGACAGCGCTATGTGCTGACCGGTGGCGACGACCTGGCCGACCTTCACGTCGATCCGGGACAGGTGGGCGTACTGCGAGTACTCGCCGTCAGCGTGCTTGATGACGATGGCGTTGCCGTAGGCCGCGCCGTCGCCGGCGCCGCCGGGGCCGGCCTTGACGACGGTGCCGCCGTGCGCCGCCATGACGCTCGTGCCGATCGGCACGGCGAAGTCCTGGCCGCTGTGCCGGTGCATCCAGTGGCTGCCGCTCTGGTTGAAGGAGGCGGTGAGGGTGTAGTGCTGCACCGGGTCGACCCAGCTCGCGGCCGACTTGGCGACGGCGGCGGTGGGGGCCGCCGACATCTCGGCGGCGGACGCTACCCCCGCGCCCAGCGCGGCCGAGACTCCCAGGCCGGCGGCCAGGACGGCGGCGCGGGTGCGGATCTTGGCGACGCGGGCGGAGCGGGACGTGGCGTTCTGGAACATCGAAACCTCTGCGTGTGGGAGACATGGGCGCCGCCCGAACGCATCTGCTTCGCCGGGCTGGCCACACCTTGGTAACCCGCCCGCTCATCGCCCCTCAAACACCCCCACTACGGCCCAAACTAGTAACAGGGCTTAGTGATGCATATCTCTTGACACTTCACCCTTATCGGACAAAACCCCTGTTAGGACCCCATGCCGACCCATTTCTTGAGGTGAAATGTCCGTTTTGATGGTACCTACACCTTACTAAAAGGGGTAGTACCGGACATTGCGGCTGTGCCCCATGTCACCGGTTGAACCCCCTGAGCGGCCTGAGCGTGTGACCGGCCTCATGTGGCCCCCGTCTCAGCGGAGTTGCCGGCAGACGAGCAGTCGGACCGCCTCACCACGGCCTCGTGACCCCGACCGCGCCGCTTCCCGGGGTCCCGGCGACCAGGCTGCCCGGGGTCCCGGGGTCCCGGCGACCAGCCGCGCGGCGCCGAGACTGCCAGAGCCGCCACGGCGGCCGTGGCGGCTCTCTGACGATCCCCGTGAGCACCCGGGGGCATGGCGGGCCGAGACGGGCCGAGACGGGGACCCCGTGCGACGCCTGCCCCCGTCCCGCCGCCCAGGCACGCGGGCACGCGGGCATGCGGGCATGCGGGCATGCGGGCATGCGGGCATGCGGGCATGCGGGCATGCGGAAGGGCCGGCGCCCGAAGGCGCCGGCCCTTCCTCACGTACCGCTGGCGCTCAAGCGCCCGCGGATCACGCGTCCTTGCTCAGGTTCGGCCCGGCTCCGCCGGCCGCCTGCTCGATCGGCGGGACGTCGGGCAGCGCCGACTTCTCCTCGCCGCGGAAGGTGAAGGTCTGGGTCTCGCCCTCGCCCTCCGTGTCCACGACCACGATGTGACCGGGGCGCAGCTCGCCGAAGAGGATCTTCTCGGAGAGCGTGTCCTCGACCTCCCGCTGGATCGTCCGGCGCAGCGGCCGGGCGCCCAGGACGGGGTCGTAGCCCCTCTTGGACAGCAGTTCCTTGGCGGACTGGGACAGCTCGATGCCCATGTCCCGGTCCTTCAGGCGCTCGTCCACCTTGCCGATCATCAGGTCGACGATCCGCAGGATGTCCTCCTGCGTGAGCTGCGGGAAGACGACCACGTCGTCGACGCGGTTGAGGAACTCGGGCCGGAAGTGCTGCTTCAGCTCGTCCTGGACCTTGTTCTTCATGCGCTCGTAGTTGGTCTTCGTGTCGCCCGAGGCCGCGAAGCCCAGGTTGAAGCCCTTGGAGATGTCCCGGGTGCCGAGGTTGGTCGTCATGATGATGACCGTGTTCTTGAAGTCCACGACCCGGCCCTGGGAGTCGGTCAGGCGACCGTCCTCCAGGATCTGGAGCAGCGAGTTGAAGATGTCCGGGTGGGCCTTCTCGACCTCGTCGAACAGGACGACCGAGAACGGCTTGCGGCGGACCTTCTCCGTGAGCTGGCCGCCCTCCTCGTAGCCCACGTAGCCGGGGGGCGAGCCGAAGAGACGGGAGACCGTGTGCTTCTCGCTGAACTCCGACATGTCGAGGGAGATCAGCGCGTCCTCGTCGCCGAAGAGGAACTCGGCGAGCGCCTTGGACAGCTCGGTCTTACCGACGCCGGACGGGCCGGCGAAGATGAACGAGCCGCCCGGACGCTTCGGGTCCTTCAGGCCGGCGCGGGTACGGCGGATCGCCTTGGACAGCGCCTTGACGGCGTCGATCTGGCCGATGACCCGCTTGTGCAGCTCCTCCTCCATGCGGAGCAGGCGGCTGGACTCCTCCTCGGTCAGCTTGAAGACCGGGATGCCGGTGGCCGTGGCGAGGACCTCGGCGATCAGCTCGCCGTCGACCTCGGCGACGACGTCCATGTCGCCGGCCTTCCACTCCTTCTCCCGCTTGGCCTTGGCGGCCAGGAGCTGCTTCTCCTTGTCGCGCAGCGAGGCGGCCTTCTCGAAGTCCTGCGAGTCGATCGCGGACTCCTTGTCCCGGCGCACTCCGGCGATCTTCTCGTCGAACTCGCGCAGGTCCGGCGGCGCGGTCATCCGGCGGATGCGCATCCGGGAGCCGGCCTCGTCGATCAGGTCGATCGCCTTGTCCGGCAGGAAGCGGTCCGAGATGTACCGGTCGGCCAGCGTGGCGGCCTGGACCAGGGCCTCGTCCGTGATCGAGACGCGGTGGTGCGCCTCGTAGCGGTCACGCAGGCCCTTGAGAATCTCGATGGTGTGCGGCAGGGACGGCTCGGCGACCTGGATGGGCTGGAAGCGGCGCTCCAGGGCCGCGTCCTTCTCCAGGTGCTTGCGGTACTCGTCCAGGGTGGTGGCGCCGATGGTCTGCAGCTCGCCGCGGGCCAGCATCGGCTTCAGGATGGAGGCCGCGTCGATGGCGCCCTCGGCGGCGCCCGCACCGACCAGCGTGTGCAGCTCGTCGATGAACAGGATGATGTCGCCGCGGGTGCGGATCTCCTTGAGCACCTTCTTCAGGCGCTCCTCGAAGTCACCGCGGTAGCGGGAGCCGGCGACCAGCGCGCCGAGGTCAAGGGTGTAGAGGTGCTTGTCCTTGAGGGTCTCGGGCACCTCGCCCTTGACGATGGCCTGGGCGAGGCCCTCGACGACGGCGGTCTTGCCGACGCCGGGCTCGCCGATGAGCACCGGGTTGTTCTTGGTGCGGCGGGACAGCACCTGCATGACCCGCTCGATCTCCTTCTCGCGCCCGATGACGGGGTCGAGCTTGGTCTCACGAGCGGCCTGGGTGAGGTTCCGGCCGAACTGGTCGAGGACCAGGGACGTCGAGGGGGTGCCCTCGGCAGGGCCGCCGGCGGCGGCGGTCTCCTTGCCCTGGTAGCCGGAGAGCAACTGGATCACCTGCTGCCGCACCCGGTTGAGATCGGCGCCCAGCTTGACCAGGACCTGGGCGGCGACGCCCTCGCCCTCACGGATCAGGCCGAGCAGGATGTGCTCCGTGCCGATGTAGTTGTGGCCGAGCTGAAGGGCCTCCCGGAGCGACAGCTCCAGGACCTTCTTGGCACGGGGAGTGAAGGGGATGTGACCGGAGGGGGCCTGCTGGCCCTGGCCGATGATCTCCTCCACCTGCTGGCGGACCGCCTCGAGCGAAATCCCGAGGCTCTCAAGGGCCTTGGCGGCGACACCCTCACCCTCGTGGATCAGGCCCAGGAGGATGTGCTCGGTGCCGATGTAGTTGTGGTTGAGCATCCGGGCTTCTTCCTGAGCCAGGACGACAACCCGCCGCGCGCGGTCGGTGAACCTCTCGAACATCGTTAATCGCTCCTCAGAGCGGTCAGGCAGTAAGGGGAACTTCCCCTCCCTGTCCTTCCGCAGCTTAGTCCCGCAAGCGGGGACCGCTCATTCCAACTGCCGACACCCTCGATGGCCTCCTGACCCCGAACGCCGACACTTGCTCCAACCCGATGGTGCGAGACGATGTTCCCGCAGGCCAGGCGGATACCCCCGTCGCCGGTACGCCGATGGCGAACGTGAGACTCCTTTGCCGGGGTACGACCTGCGTGTCGCCCCCTCCCACTAGGGATGTCTTACCCGCGGGAACGGACACTCCATGCGGCGCGCCCCGGTTCCCTCCGCTATGGGCGAACAACTTCGCGCTCCGGCCCGCCGCCACGCGCCCCCGCGTTCGCTACCGTGCGCCCACATGCCACGACCCAGCGTAACCACGGCGCGGGCGCGGCGGTTGGGCTGGACATGGTCGGCAGCTTCTCCCCGGACTCTCCGGACTTCCCGGGCGCCCCGGACCCCGCGGGCGCCGCGATCACCGTGGGCGACACGGTCACCGTGGGCGACACAGTCATCGCGGGCCACACAGTCACCGCGGTCACCGCGTGCGCCGCGGCGTCGGCGATCTCGGCGGCTTGCGCGGACGCGACGATCTCCGCGGTAGCCGCGCTTTCCGCGCACTCCGGGCTCTCCGCGTCTTCCGGGCTCTCCGTGCCTTGCCGAGCCCCCGTGTCGTTCCCGTCGCCCCGGCGGCCGGCCGATCCGGGCGGCGGCGGGGCGCGGCGCTGGTACGAGCAGGAGCTGGGCTGGGACACGGCGCCGGGCGAACCGCTCCGGCTGGTCTTGGGCCGCCGGTTCGACGTCCTGGACGTCCCGGTCGAGGCCGGGCGGGCGGCGCTGCGCCATCTGGGGCCCGCCTCACCGGTGGCCGTGCGGGCGGACCGGATGCTGCTGCTGGTGGCCGCGGGCAGCGCGGAGGAGCTGCCGGGGCTGCTGGAATGGCTGGAGTGGAGCGCGGTGGACCCGGATCTCGTGGGTCTGGGCGCGGGCGCGCTGATGGACGCGCCGCCGCCGCCCGGCGCGGCCCCGGCGGCCGCACGACCGCCCGTGCGGGGGCGCCGCGGTTCGCAGGGGGCCGCCGTGTGGCTGCGGCCCCCCGTGCCCGGGTGCGAGGCCGGCGCCTCCCTGCCCGCGCTGTCGGCTTCGGGGGGCGAGGGGAGCGCCCCCGATCTCGTGCGCGTCGTGGCGACCGCGGCGACGCACTGCCACCGGCTCCGGCTGCGGCGCGTCCGCGCGCGCGGGCCGGTCCGGTCCTAGCCTCAGTCCGTTCCTAGCCTCAGTCCGTCCGGACGGTCAGCCGTTGGCCTTCTCGTACTCCTCGCGGATGGACGCGGGAACGCGGCCGCGGTCGTTGACCTCGTATCCGTTCTCCTTCGCCCAGGCGCGGATCTGCGCGGTGTCCTGGCTGCCGCCGGAAGCGGCGCGCGCCTTTCCGCGACCGCCCGACGCACGGCCACCGGTACGGCGGCCGCTCTTCACGTAGGGCTCCAGAAGACCGCGGAGCTTGTCCGCGTTCCCGTTGGTGAGGTCGATCTCGTATGCCTTGCCGTCCAGCGCGAACGTCACCGTCTCGTCCGCCTCGCCGCCGTCGAGGTCATCGACAAGAAGGACCTGAACCTTCTGTGCCACCGGATTTCCTTTCATCGATAACGTGAGGGCCCGGGTCAGTCGGCGTCCGCCGATTCTCCGCCCCTTGTTATATGCAGTACAGCAGTACGTCGGAAAGCAAACCGCTTTTGCCGGAAAAACACAAACCCCTGGGAGAGATCGGCCCCCCGCCCCCTACCGGAAACGTGCGCGTTTCGGACATAGGGGTTCCCTCGGCGGACGCCGGGGATCACAGATGCAGAAGCATCCGGCTGTTGCCCAAGGTGTTCGGTTTCACGCGTTCGAGTCCCAGGAACTCCGCGACGCCCTCGTCATAGGAACGCAGCAGCTCCCCGTAGACGTCGGTGTCGACGGGCGTCTCGCCGATCTCCACGAAGCCGTGCTTGGCGAAGAAGTCGACTTCGAAGGTCAGGCAGAATACGCGGCGAACGCCGAGCCAGCGGGCGGTGTGCAGCAACTTCTCCAGCACCTGGTGCCCGACGCCCGCGCCCTTCAGTCCGGGCTTCACCGCGAGCGTGCGCACTTCCGCCAGGTCTTCCCACATGACGTGCAGTGCGCCGCAGCCGACGACCTCGGCGTTGTCGTCCCGTTCGGCGACCCAGAACTCCTGGATGTCCTCGTAAAGGGTCACCGTCGCTTTGTCGAGCAGGATGCGTCCGCGCACGTAGGCGTCCAGCAGTCGGCGGACGGCCGGGACATCGCTGGTCCGAGCCCGCCGGACGGTGATGGCTTTCGCGGCGAGTTCAGGATGTTTCGCGGACATGGGCGGACGCTATCGCCCGCCGTCGCCGGACGCCGAGCCGGGGTTCTGCTCACCGGTTTCCGCCGGGGCGCCGGTTTGCGGACCGGCGGCGGTTTCGGCGGGAGCGGCGGTTTCGCCGGTAACCGGCGCTTCGGCCGGGCGCCGGGAGATGCCGCGCGAGGCGTCTTCGGGGCGCTCTTCCACGCTGCCTTCGACGATCCGCATCGCGTCGCGCAGGGCCCGGCGCTGTTCCTCGCTCATCATGCCGAAGAACGCGACGAGAGCGGCGGCGGCGTTGTCGCTGTGGGACCAGGCGTCGTTCATCAGCGCGGCGGCGTAGGCGGCCCGGGTGGAGACGGCCTCATATCGATAGGCCCGGCCCTCCGCTTCCCGGCGCACCCAGCCCTTCTGATGGAGATTGTCCAATACGGTCATCACGGTGGTGTAGGCGATGGACCGTTCCCGCTGGAGGTCTTCCAGGACTTCTCGAACGGTCACCGGGCGGTTCCACTTCCACACCCGCGTCATGACCGCGTCTTCGAGATCTCCCAGGGGGCGAGGCACAACTCCGACCATAGTGGGAGATCTCCGCGACGGCGTCCCGGAGGAGCGACCGAACGGCGGAACACGGTGAGGCGCCGGGGAACCCGGATTCCCCGACGGCAGCCGGCACGGGAGAAGGCGTACGGCGGTGCGGCACGGAAGCGTCCGTGCCGAAGGCCTCACGCTCCTGGGGCGCCCAGTCCTCGGTCAACTCCGCCATGAGCTGGCGCCGCGACGAGCGCACCTCCTCCAGC